>NZ_JBXAJM010000021.1:0-113205 GCF_058797315.1 Pseudomonas sp. GW823-FHT02F05 | reverse complement strand
TCATCGTCAAGATTAAATTCCAAAACCCCAATTGCGAAAGCAGTTGGGGTTTTGTTTTGGGCGCTCGAAAAGTGTCCACCTTGTCCCCGTACACCTGTGCGCCCCAACCTCCGACCTGACTGCCCCGACAAATTTGCACAGTTATTTCTGAGCGACACCACTAGAATAGCCACCTAATCATTTTTAGAGTCAGAGCCCTATCTATGCCCGATCCGGTTGATGCCCACGAGGTATCGGATTTACCGCTAGACGATCTGGTGGCATGCCATGAGTGCGACTTGCTGATGCGCAAACCAACGCTCGCCCTCGGCGAAAAAGCCCAATGCCCACGCTGCGGCTACGAGCTATACGCTCACCGTCACAATGTGGTCGAGCGCAGTCTCGCCTTGGTACTGGCAGCCCTGCTGCTGTACGTCCCCGCGAACTTTTTGCCCATCATGCAGCTCAATCTACTCGGGCAGTCTTCGGAGGACACCGTGTGGAGCGGCGTCGTTGGCCTGTTCGATACGGGCATGCAAGGCGTTGCCGCCGTGGTGTTCCTGTGCAGCATGGGCATCCCCTTGCTCAAGCTTCTGTGCCAGTTGGCAGTGCTGCTCAGTATTCGCTGGAACATAGGGCGCAATTACGGGCTGCTGCTATATCGCATCTACCACCACATGAAGGACTGGGGGATGTTGGAGGTCTACTTGATGGGTGTGCTGGTGGCGATCGTAAAGCTCGCCGACATGGCCTCCATCACAATTGGCCTGGGCCTGGTCTGTTTCGTGAGTCTATTAATGGTTCAAGTTCTGCTTGAGGTGGTGATGTCGCCCCATCAGATCTGGCAAGCGCTGTCAGGAGAGGATGACCATGCGGGCGATTGATGCAGGTATTCTGATTTGTACCGAATGCCATGAGTTGAACAAGCAGGAAGCGGATAGCGAGGAGCAGCTCTGCACCCGTTGTGGCGCGTTGATCCATGCCCGTCGCCCCAATAGCCTTACACGTACCTGGGCGCTGTTGATCACCGCGGCGATCCTGTATATCCCCGCTAACCTGTTACCCATCATGACGGTCAGCTCCCTTGGCCAAGGCGACCCCAGCACCATCATGTCGGGTGTCATCCAACTGGTGCAGCACGGGATGTTTCCTATCGCTGCCGTGGTGTTCATCGCCAGTATCCTGGTACCGACCTTCAAGTTGGTCGGCATTGGCCTGCTGCTGTTCTCGGTGCAGCGTCACCAACCGCTGTCCGCGCAACAACGCATTGTGATGTATCGCTTTATCGAGTTCATTGGGCGTTGGTCCATGCTGGATATCTTCGTGATCGCCATCCTGGTGGCGCTCGTTAACTTTGGGCGGCTAGCCAGTATCGAGGCCAACCTCGGCGCTGCGGCGTTCGCCAGTGTGGTGATCTTGACGATGTTTGCCGCAGTAACTTTCGATCCCCGACTGATTTGGGATAACACGGAGTCGGACGACGACCATGAGTGATTTGCCTAAAGCTAAAACCCGCCCAGCCTCTAACTGGTCGGCCATTTGGGTGCTGCCCCTGATTGCCCTGATCATCGGTGGCTGGCTGGGGTGGCGTGCCTATTCCCAGCAAGGTATCGAGATTCAAGTTCGCTTTGAAAGCGGCGAAGGTATTCAGGTCAACAAGACCGAAGTGGTCTACAAAGGCATGACCGTGGGCAAGGTCAAAACCCTGGCCCTGGATGACGAAGGCAGCAATCGCGGGGTGATCGCCACCATCGAGATGAACAAGGACGTGGAGCAGTACCTCAAGACCAACACCCGCTTCTGGTTGGTCAAGCCCAGCGTCAGCCTTGCCGGTATCACCGGCCTGGAAACCCTGGTTTCAGGTAACTACATCGCCGCCAGCCCCGGTGATGGCGAGCCCACGCGCAAGTTCAAGGCGCTCTCCGAAGAGCCGCCGTTATCCGACGCCAAGCCCGGCTTGCACCTGACCCTCAAGGCCGATCGCCTGGGCTCGTTGAACCGTGGCAGTCCGGTGTTCTACAAGCAGATTCAGGTCGGCCAGGTCAAAAGCTACCTGCTGTCTGAAGACCAGAGCACCGTCGAGGTCAAGGTCTATATCGAGCCGACCTATGCCAACCTGGTGCGCAAACACACGCGTTTCTGGAATGCCAGCGGCATCAGTATCGACGCCAACCTTTCCGGCTTGAAAGTGCGCAGCGAATCCCTCTCCAGCATTGTCGCCGGAGGTATCGCCTTCGCCACTCCTGAAAACCGCAAAGACAGCCCGCCCACCGACCCGAGTCTGCCTTTCCGCCTATACGAAGATTTCGACGCCGCCGCAGCGGGCATCAAGGTCAAGGTCAAACTCACCGACTTTGAAGGCCTGCAGGCCGGGCGTACGCCGGTCATGTACAAAGGCATCCAGGTCGGCAGCCTGAAAACCCTGAAGATCGACCCGGACCTGTCCAGCGCCAGTGCCGAGCTGACCCTCGATCCATTGGCTGAAGACTACCTGGTCGAAGACACGCAATTCTGGGTGGTCAAACCGTCCATCTCCCTGGCGGGCATCACCGGCCTGGAGGCCTTGGTCAAGGGCAACTACATCGCGATTCGCCCAGGCGACAAAGGCACCCCGCCACAACGCGAATACGTAGCCCGCGCCAAGGCGCCACCTTTGGACCTACGTTCCCCGGGCCTGCACATGGTGTTGCTCACCGACAGCCTGGGCTCGTTGGATGTCGGCAGCCCGATTCTGTACAAACAGGTCAAAGTCGGTTCGGTGCAGAGCTACCAGTTTTCACGCAAGAAAAAACAACTGGTGATCGGCGTTCATATCGAGAAGGAATACGAAAGCCTGGTCAACGGCTCGACGCGCTTCTGGAATGCCAGCGGCGTCACCCTTACGGGCGGGCTCACCGGCGGTATCCAGGTCAAAAGCGAATCCCTGGCCAGCCTGATGGCGGGCGGTATCGCCTTCGAAACGCCGGAACCGAACGTGCCATTGAAACATCGCATCCCGCGCTTTCGCCTGTATGCCGACCGAGATGCCGCCAACCAGCACGGCACTCTGGTGACCATCAAAGTCGACCGCGCCGACGGCCTGAGCGCCGGCACACCGGTGCGCTTCAAGGGGCTGGATGTGGGCAAGATCGAAAGTGTCGACCTCAGTGCCGATATGCAGTCGGTGCTGCTCAAGGCGCGTATCACTCAGGTCGCGGACCGCATCGCGCGTACGGGCAGTCAGTTCTGGGTGGTCAAGCCGGAACTGGGGCTGATGAAGACGGCTAACCTGGAGACCCTGGTCACCGGCCAATACATCGAGGTGCAACCGGCCGCGAAAAACGCCGGCCCGCAGAAGAGCTTTGTCGCCCTGGCCCAGCCGCCTGAGGCCGTGCATCAGGAAGCTGGCCTGAGCCTCACACTCAGCGCCGCGCGCCGTGGTTCGTTGAAGGAAGGGGTACCGGTCACCTACCGTGAAGTGACGGTGGGTAAAGTCACCGGCTACGAGTTGGGCCAGACCGCTGACCGTGTGTTGGTGCACATCCTGATCGAGCCCAAGTACGCACCTCTGGTACGCAGTGGCAGCCGCTTCTGGAACACCAGCGGCTTTGGCCTCGACTTCGGCTTGTTCAAGGGCGCGACCGTGCGTACCGAGTCCCTTGAAACGCTGGTGGCCGGCGGCATCGCCTTTGCCACCCCGGATGGCGAGCGCATGGGTAACCCGGCACGGCCGCAGCAGACGTTCCCGTTGTTCGACAAGTTTGAGGATGAATGGCTGACCTGGGCGCCTAAGATTCCACTCGGTAAATAAACCGAGGCGCGGCTATCGCGGGCAAGCCCGGCTCCCACAGGGATATGCATTTTCAGCAAGTATGCATTCCAACTGTGGGAGCCGGGCTTGCCCGCGATGAGGCCCACAAACACACCGCAAATCCCAAGCCGAAAAAAAGGCCGCGATCCCAAAAGATCGCGGCCTTTTTGCCTTTCAGTACAGCCCGTCAGACTTCATCCAGCTCCGGCTCGTCCGCCTGCACATTCATCGTCGCCTTCACCACATCATGGCGACGGATGTACTTCCAGTCCGCCTCATCAATGTAGATCCCGTTCGGCCCGCTGCCGCCCTCCAGGTCAATCGCCACCTGGGCGGACACCTGCGGCTTCACACTCGCCAGGATCGGTACAAAGCCCAATTGCAGGCTGGTTTCCAGCAGTGCTGCCTGGTTCTTCTCATCGATGTCTGCCGCTTCATCGAGGTAGTACGGCAAGCGCACGCGACCGGCCTGGTCGCGGTCCATCAGGTGCAGCAACAAGTACATGTTGGTCAGCGCCTTGATGGTCATGGTAGTGCCGTTGGACGCAGCGCCGTCGATGTCGGTATGGATCACCGGCTGGCCGTTGACCTTGGTGATTTCGAACGCCAATTCGAACAAGTCCTTGAGGCCCAACTGGTTATGGTTGGCGGCGACCAGGCGAGCCAGGTATTCCTTGGCTTCTTCGTTCTTGTTGTCCTGTTCGGCGCTCTGGCTGAGGTCGAACACCGAGAGGGTCTCGCCTTCTTCATACTGACCGGCACTGTGGATGATCTGGTCGATATGCTTGAGCGCTTCCTTGTTCGGCGCCAGTACGATGCGGAAGCTTTGCAGGTTGGAGACCTGGCGCTTGTTGATCTCACGGTTGAACAGCGCCAACTGGTGTTCCAGGCTGTCGTAGTCACTACGGATGTTGCGCAGGGTACGGGCGATGTCGGTGACCGCTGCACGGCGCGCCTTGCCGAGGGTCAGCGCCTCGTCGGTACGGTGCGCATAGGCGTTGATCAGCAGTTGCAGACGACGCTCGACATCATCCTCACTGTCGAACTTGGCCACGCCCTTGAGACGCACCTGGGCGTACAGCGCTTCGATCTGGCCATCGGCGCGCAGCAAACCCTGCCAGCTGTCCTGATAGTCATTGAGCAGCGGCAGCAGGTTGTCCATGGAGTCGTCGACCGGGTCCATGAACGGCGTGCCGAACGGCAGGTCCGCCGGCAACAGCTGACGACGGCGCAACGCGTCATCCAGCGTGCGTTGCTTGGCTTCCATATCGCCGATCTGACGGCCGACCAGTTGCAGCTTGGCCGACAGTTGCTGGACGCGCTCGGTAAAGGCATCGCTGGAACGCTTCAACTCGTCCTGGGCCGCTTCCATCTGCGCCAGGTTTTCCAGCTTCTCGCCTTCTTCGGCGCTCAGGGTCTGGGTGCGGCGGAAGTCTTCCAGGGCCTTTTGGGCATCCAGTACCTGCTGGTACAGCGCTTCGGTCTGGGTCTTGCTTGCGGCGCGGTCGGACGCCACGGCCTGCTGGGTTTTCAGTTGCTTGAGCTCTTTTTCCAGGCGCTCTTTCTGGTCACGCAACGCGGCGCGATCCGCCAGGGCTTGCAGTGCCGGCGGCTCGATGTGCGAGATGTCGATGGACAGCCCCGGCACCTCAAAGCGCTCGCCCTTGAAGCCATCGAGAATCTGCTCCAGGGATTTGACCCACTGGCCGTCCTCGTCCAGCGTGATGCCATGTTCGCCCAGCGGCAAGCTGAACAGCGAGCTGTTGAACAGGCGCATCAGGCGCTCGACATCCTGCTGCGAAAATTCTTCGCGCAGCTTGGCGTAGCTGTTGTTGTCCGCGTGATCGAGCTGCTGCTTGACCGACTTCAAGCGCTTTTCCAGGTCGCGCAGGCGTTCTTCCAAGTCCTCGGCGCTGAACTGTCGCGACTGCGCCAAGGCGCCCGCCAGTTCATCGTGGGCATCCTTGGCGGCGAGCAATTGCTGCTCCAGCATCTTGACGTCATCCACCAGGGCAAAGCGGTGCTTGAGCACCGACAACTCGCCCAACCAACGCTGGATGCCACTGATTTCCCGCTCCAGGCGCATCAGCTCCTGTGTGCCGCCGCGCTGGTCGTTTTGCAGCGCGTCCTGCTCGTTGCGGTAGTGTTCGGCCTGGATGGTCAGCTCTTCCTTGCGCGCACTGGCGTAGTCCGACCAGGTGCCCAGCAACGAATCCAGCAGCGGTGACAGGCGATGCAGTTTGCCGCGCAGGGCGTCGCGCTGTTTCACGCCATTGGCCAGGGCTTCAACCAAGGGGCCGGCAGCCACCAGCGAGTTGTAGTCCTGCTCCATGCGTCGCACATCACGGAAGGCTTCTTCACAGGCCGCGATGTAGTCGACACTGCCCGAACGCAGGCTGTGTTCGAAGGCATCAAGGAACAGTTGCTTGAGCTTGGCCGCGGTGATTTCGCGCATGTGCAGCAGGTTGATAAACAGCGCGCGGAACGTCTTCAGGCTCTGCTCGCTGGTGGAGCGCAGCGGAATCAGCGTCAGGTCCAGCGGGACCGACGTATGCCCGCCCACCAGCAAGCGCCGCAGTTCATCGGGCTTGAGCTCGTAGGCTTTCAGGCCCTCGCGCTCAAGGTTGGTGAACAGCTCTTTCTGGCGCAGGCAGGTGTCGTTTTTCTGGTAGTGGGTAAGGTCCAGCTTGCCGGCGTAGGCAAAGAACTGGTGACCAAAGCCGCCGCCCGGGCCGCGGCCGACCACGCCGATAACGTGCGGGCCGTGGGGCAGAGAGACTTCTACCAGGATGTAGCTGGTGTCGGTGGCAAAGTAGAAACGCCGCGATTGTTCCAAGGTGTACTTGCCGAAGCTCATGTCCGACATGCGTGCCAGGATCGGGAATTGCAAGGCGTTGATCGAGGCGGATTTACCCAGGTTGTTGGCGCCGTACACCGACAGCGGTTCTTCCAGCGGGAACAAGCCCAGGCTGTAACCGGCGGTGTTCAATAGGGCAAAGCGGCGGATGCCGTAGCGTTCCTTACTCATGCGTCGGTCTCCTGTTCTTCGGCAATGGCACGGGCCAGGGCATCTTCTTCGCTTTCTTCGGTGAAGGCGCTCAGATCCAGCGGGTCATCGGTCTTCAGCAGTTTCTCGTCGCTGTCTTCGTCGATAATCACCGGTGCCGGCAGCGGCAGTACGCTGTGTACGCTGGCGGCAAGGTCGCGGTCCTGCTGCACCGACAGGCACACATCCAGGAAGCGGTGCATCGGCGGCAGGAAGCGGTAGATACCGTTGTCTTCGCTGGCAAAACCCAGTTGGGTCATGCGGCGCATGATTTTTTCTTCGAGCTCTTCCTGGGTCTGTACCTCGGCCTGGATAAACAGGTCACGGTATTTCTCCAGCAACGAAGGCAATTCATCGCGGCCCAGGCTGCCGCCGTCGAGCACCGCAATCGGGTCGCGACCCTGGTCGGCCAGGTGTTCGACGATGATGAAGGTGAACAGGGCCAGGCGCTGGGCGGTTTTGTTCACCTGCGCGGCAGCCACGGCAGTGTCCGGCACGAAGTAATAGAAGCCGCGGGTATCGCACACCAGCTCAAAGCCCAGGGCCTTGAACAGCGTGCGGTACTGGTCCTGGAAGTTCGACAATTGCGCGTACAGCTCCGGGTCGCGACGGCTGACGTGGTAACCCTTGAACAGCTCGCGAAAGATCGGCGCCAGCTGGGACAGTTCGGATAGATCAAGATGCATAAGGCGTGCTCGCAGAATTCTCAGTGGCATCGACGCCGGCCGGGAGCAGGGCGAAGGAGCGCAGGCTGACCTGGTGCTCGTGGGTGTGGTAATCGCGACGTTCCAGGCGCTCGCGCTTGAAGCGTTTTTCCCGGGACAGGCGCGAGAACCAGTACAGCAATTCATCGGTGGCGCCGTCCGGTTCCTGCTCCAGCAGCCAGGTCATCAGGTCGGGCATCGGCAGCGCGTCTTCGCAGCGTTCGAGCATTTCCTTGACCGTACGCGGTGCGCGCGGGGCTTCGCCTTTGTGGGACTTGTGCGCCTTGGGGAAACGCGCCGGCTTGGGCTCGAAATTGGCCAGGGCATACACATAGGCCTCGACCTGGCTCGCACTGCCCAAAAAGGTACTTTGCGGCCGGGTGAACATCGGCATCGCCGCTTGCGGCACCGCGTCCAGGCCTTTGCGGCGAATCGCCGACAGGGCCAGCGCCGCACCGCGAGTCACGGCGTTATGCCGGCGTGCTTCTTCACGCAGCGGCAGCAGCAACTCCCGCGCATGGCGCAAGGTCAACTGGGCGCTGGTTTGCATCTCGAGGATGCGCGCATGGGTGCGCAGCAGCATGTCGTCATCTACCAGGTGGCCAAGACGCTGTTGCTCGGTGAGCATGCGCAGCAGCACGTTTTCCACCTTGCGTACGCCTTGCTCGAAGGCGCCGTCGGCGTTCACCAGTTGGATCATCGGCTCGACGTATTCGTCCCAGGTCGCCAATACCTCGGCGTAACGCTGGCGCAACGGGATCTGGCGGTCGCTGGTCTTGGCGCGGTCGGCCACGGCGGCGAGGGCCTGTTCGTCGTTGGCGAGTTTTTTCAGCACATCGCGCACGCGCATATCCAGCAGGCGCAGTTGCCGGGCCAGGTCGTGGCCGTCACGGATGTCGAAGGCGTCCTGGATGTAACCGGCCAGACGCTCCAGGTGGCGCAGGTAGGCTTCGATTTCCAGGCACAGGCCAAGCCGGTGCTCCTTGCGAAGATAGGCGAGGAAGTCGTGGATCTGCGCGTTGAGCTCGAAACGGTTCGGGCTCTTGGCGACAGGTACCAGGATATCCAGGCGAATCCACACGTCCAGTAGGCTGGTGATGTCCTGGGGCGTGCTGTCCAGTTGTTGGGCGGCCAACTGTGCGCGCAGCTCGGCCAGGCTCAGGGTGCCTTGGTCGAAGTGTTCGCACAGAGGCTCAAGTAAGGCCCAGTGTTCGGCGAGGGCGCGCAGGACGCGCTTGGGTTCGATCATGGGAATGGCCGGCTGGTTGGCGATTAAAAGTCGCGATTGTACTGCATCAGGCGCGGGATTTATCCACAGCCGGTCAGTGCGCAGTGGGCGATTGTTGCCGAACAGCGGTAGAATCCCCGCTCTTTACTTATCCACAAGTGGCCGAGCTGTGCTTATCGAGTCCCGACGTCGCGCTTACTTGACCGCCATGCAGGTGGTCAACTGGCTGCCCCGCACCGAACTGCCGTTTGCCGCGCCTTCGCGGCCCGAGTTGTTGCAGGCGCTTGAGCCTTATGTGGCGTTCGAGTCGTCGGGGGAAGAAGCGGCCGCGCCCGTGGCGGTGGTCAAGCCCACCCCTGAGACGCGCCCGGTGGTCGAACGGGCCAAGATCGAAGTGCCGCGCCCTGCGCCGGTGACCAAAGCTGCCAAGGTGCTGGAGGAGGCTGCGCCGGTGGCCAAGGCGCCGGTCGTGCCGCCGCCACGGTTTGCCCTGCAATTGCTGCGGGCCGGGCGTTGCCTGTTGCTGGTGGAACTGCCGACCGGCGAACGTTTCCAGTCCCGCGACCCGGCCTACCTGTTGCTCAAGGACATGCTGCGCGCCGCCGGCCTGCCCGACAGCCCGCAAATCGTCGGTGAGCCGGTGCGCTGGCCGCTGCTGGTGCGCGGCACCATGGACCAGGGCCCCGAGGCCGCACGAGATTTCGTCCAGGGGTTTGTCTCGGCACGCCTGGAAGACGAGCCTTGCGTGTGCCTGTGGCTGATCGGCCTGCCCGCTGTGCGGTTTGCCGGTGAAGCCAACGCCGAGGCCTGGTACCGCGAGCTGCAGGTTGAAGGCCTGGGTTCGGTATGGGCCCTGCCGGGCCTGGAATTATTAATGGAAGAGCCACAGCGTAAGGCTGATGTCTGGCAAGCCATGCGCCGGCTGATGGCGCGCTGGAAAACAACTGATGAGTGAGGCTTTATCCTTTCGCCCGATGACCGAGGCCGACCTCGACGCCGTGCTGAAAATCGAATACGCGGCGTTCAGCCACCCCTGGACCCGCGGGATTTTTCTCGACGGGCTGGGCAAGTACCAGATCTGGCTGATGTTCGAAGGCGAGCAGCAAGTGGGGCACGGGGTGGTGCAGATCATTCTCGATGAAGCGCACTTGCTGAACATTACTGTGAAGCCGGAAAACCAGGGCCGTGGTTTGGGCCTGGCGCTGCTGGAGCATTTGATGTCGCGTGCCTATGCCGCCAATGCGCGAGAATGCTTCCTCGAAGTGCGGGACAGCAATACCGGCGCGTTTCGCCTGTATGAGCGTTATGGCTTCAACGAGATCGGCCGTCGCCGGGATTACTACCCGGCGGTGGGTGGCCGCGAAGATGCAGTCGTGATGGCCTGCACCCTCGTCGACTGAACAACCGTGAGCTGTAGGAGCGAGCTTGCTCGCGA
The DNA here is from genome assembly GCF_058797315.1 of Pseudomonas sp. GW823-FHT02F05. NCBI lineage: Bacteria > Pseudomonadati > Pseudomonadota > Gammaproteobacteria > Pseudomonadales > Pseudomonadaceae > Pseudomonas > Pseudomonas sp. GW823-FHT02F05. Next base: position 103,023 of record NZ_JBXAJM010000021.1, on the reverse strand, counting down.
AAAACGTCAACGATAACGCGTGCTTCCTGGATGACCGCGGCGCCGGTGGGTTTTTCGCGAGCAAGCTCGCTCCTACACCTACATAGGGTGATGATCGATCAGCGCTTGCGGTTCAGCGGGTCCAGATCAGCCAGTTCCGCCTCATCCAACCCATTCCCGCCACCAATGTCATTCTCTCCCACGACGCTCAAGTCATAGTCGGCGGCATTGTCTTCGCCTTCCTCCTGCGCATCCCGCGCGCCGTCCTCACGGATCAGCGTCTCCGGGCTCATATCGTCGTCGGTGGATTCATGATCATCCGTCGATGCGCCGGTCAGCCCGGCTTCGCGCACCCGTTCGTCGGGCATCAGATGGTCGCGCTCACGGCGGGGCAGCTCGTCGCCGATTTCCGCAGTCTGGTCCTGCTCGTCAAAATCCAGCTCGCGCATCTCACCCATGCGGTCTTCGTTGTCATCGATCGGTTCCGGCTGCGTTGCGCCGTAGGGACGTCGTGATTCAGTCATGGCCAATCCTCATACTGTGGGGCTTATAGTGTGTGGACAGGCATGGCAGCCAAAAAATTCAAGCTAATTAGCGCCTGGCGTGACCCGGACGAGGGCTTGTCAGTCACAAACCTGCGCATCATTCCTGAGGCTTCCCTGATGAACGAACTACAAGACCTGCTTGATAACAACGAACGCTGGGCGGACGCGATCAAACAGGAAGATCCCGAATTCTTCGCCAAGCTCGCCCGCCAGCAGACCCCGGAATACCTGTGGATCGGCTGCTCCGATGCCCGTGTACCGGCCAACGAGATCGTCGGCATGTTGCCCGGTGATCTGTTTGTGCATCGCAACGTGGCCAACGTGGTGCTGCACACTGACCTCAACTGCCTGTCGGTGATCCAGTACGCGGTGGACGTGCTCAAGGTCAAACACATCCTCGTCACCGGTCACTACGGCTGTGGCGGCGTGCGTGCGTCGATGCAGGACCGTCAGTTCGGCCTGATCGACGGCTGGCTACGCACCATTCGCGACCTTTACTACGAAAACCGCGATGTGCTGGCCCAGTTGCCGACCGAAGAAGAGCGTGTGGACCGCATGTGCGAGCTCAACGTGATCCAGCAGGTGGCCAACGTCGGCCACACCAGCATTGTGCAAAATGCCTGGCATCGTGGGCAGAGCCTGTCGATCCATGGCTGCATCTATGGCATCAAGGACGGTCGCTGGAAGAGTTTGAACACCACCATCAGTGGCTTCGAGCAACTGCCGCCGCAATACCGCCTGCGTCCGTTGGGCGAAGCCTAAGGTCGTTTGTGCTCACGCCACCAGGCCATGAAGGCCTGGCCTTCGGCGTTCAGCGGCTCCTTGCTGCCGGTGATCCAGCCCCGGCAGTTCAGCTCGCCGCAATGGCAAGCGAACTGCCGGGCCAGTGTGTCTTCGGTGGTGGCGTAATCCAGCGTCAGCAAGCTGCCGGCGCCGATGGGTTGCACCGTCCATAGCTCCAGGTACGTCGTGTCTAGAAACACGTTCGGGTTGCAGGAGTGCTGTAACAGGCCGCAGAGCCAACAATCGTACAAGTGGATGCGGGGTGACAGTTGCAGCGTGTACGGGCGCCGTTCGCTCACGGCATAACCGGAAACCTTAGCAATGCGCGTGCGACTCTCAAAGGCCACGCGCGCCGTGACCCTGGCCGCAACCCCTTCAGCCTCTTGCTTGACCTCAAAGTGCTCGGTCGAGGGGTAACCCTGTTCCACGAGCAGCGTCTTGAAGGGATAGAGGCAGTCATTCACAGCCGTTTCAGCCTTATCCATGGCTCGAGTTTTCATCACTCTCCTGAGCGGGGCTGCATGGACCTGCGGGTCTGACGGCCAGTCTTGCAGCAAATGGGCGCGGCCCTAGATTCGCCGAAGTGGGATCCGGTTTCTACTGTCAAAGTTGACAGTAGAAACGGTTTCTTCGCCTTAAAGCGCGGGGGCTATGACGGTGGGCGTGGGAGCGGCATTTCTCAACAGTTTCAACTGCGCTTTGATAGGCGCTGTGGCGCACTTGGCGTTGGCCTGCTCGGGCGTCAGGTGGCGCACCGAGGTGTAGAACAATTCACACGTCTGCTCCTTGCGCGTGACTTGCCAAGTGTTCAGGCAGGCCTTGAGCAATACGTTCGCATCGCTGGCGGGTTTCTGGCCCATGCCTGCTTGCCAGCAGGCGGCGCTCAAGTCCTGGCCCATCACTTTCAAACCGGCGTCATCAGCCTTTTGTTCATCACCGTCATAGCTGTCGGGGCTGGCCGCATACCAAATGTAACTTGGGTGGTTGGCGCCCAATACCGCGACGGTTTTGCCAGGCTCCGGGCTGATCTGCGCCAGGCTCAGCACGCCCACGGTTTGCCCGTATTGTTGCTTGATCCAGCTACGCACTGGCGCGCCGAAGGCCACCATGGGTAATGCGCCGCCAGGGCGCAGGCTCAGTTCCTTGACCATGCGGGTCTGGTAGTCGGTGAAATACCCGTAGACGGTTTCCAGGTCTTTGCCGGCATTGGACGGCGCAGCGATGGGCGCGATATCGATGATGGTCTGGTACGCCGGCGTTTCCGTGGCCGGTACGCCATTTTCGCTTAACAAGGTGGCCCAGCGGTCGGTGGTGGCCGATTCCAGGTAATCCTGAGCCTGGGTCAGCGAGTAATCCGGAGGGAAGTGCAACAGCTCGATGCTTTTGCGGTTTTCCAGGGCCATGCCCAACGGCAGGAACAGGTACCAGTTGTAGGCCCATTTGCCATCGCTGTTGAGCTGGCTGGCGCCTTGGTAAGCCAGGTCGGCGGTATTGAGCAGCGTGGTCAGTGGCTGGCCGTAACTGTCGGGCACGCCGCTGAAGGTCGCCGTGACCTGACCGTCGTGGGTCTTCACACTGACCTTGGCCCGGCTGTAACCGTCACGTTGCAGGCTCTGGTTCAAATAGTGTTCGGCGGTCTGCTCCAGTGACCATGGCCGGAAGCAGATCACATTGCAGTTGTTGGGGTACGCGAACAACTGGGTGACGCGCTGCGTGCTGCCCAGTGGCACCTCGATGTCGGCCTGTACGACCGCACTCGCCAGTAGTGCGGCGAGGGTGAAGAACAGCCTGGTCGGTTTAAACATAGTCGATTCCTTGTCAGCGAAGCCCGTCTGCGCGGGATGGAAGCCCACCTGCACACAGTAGCGGCTGACCGGGAAAATCGCGTGTTAAATCGCCCGGCATGTCGTTATTGGATAAGCCCCTACAGGCTGAACTGCAAGGCATTGCTCAGATCGCCCATGGGTTTCTGGCCGCGCGCGATCATCGCGTCATCGCGCTGCTTGAGGCCGTCCAGGGTTTCCAACTGGAACACCCGGGTGATCAAACGCAGGATCGATGCCGTGTCGTACACCGTATGGTCCACCGTGCCTTTGCGGGCAAACGGCGACACCACCAGCGCCGGAACCCGCGAGCCCGGGCCCCAGCGGTCACCCTGGGGCGGCGCCACGTGGTCCCACCAGCCGCCGTTTTCATCCACGGTCACCACCACCACCATGTTTTTCCACTGCGGGCTTTCTTGCAGCACCTTCAAGGCGCGGGCGATATGGCGGTCGCCCGAGGCCACGTCGGCATAACCGGCGTGCATGTTCAAGTTGCCCTGGGGTTTGTAGAAGCTCACGGCGGGCAGCTTGCCGGCCTGGGCGTCGGCGAAGAACCGGTTGGTGCTTGACTCATCGCCCAAACCGCCGTCGCGCAGGCGCCTGGCACGTTCTGCCGGGTTTTGCGGCCCTTGCTGCTTGAAGTAATTGAACGGCTGGTGGTGGTACTGGAAATTCGGAATCTTGGGGATGCCGCCGGAGTCCTTGAACTGCTCCAGGGTGGCTTGCCACGCACCGGCGTACCAGGCCCAGTCGATGTTCTTCTTCGACAGCTTGTCGCCAATATGCTCGTGGGTTTGCGGCACCAGCACATTGGGCAGGTCGGGCTTGGAATAATCCGGGTTTTGCGGGTCGCGGATCCAGGTGGGCCAGTAGGGTGGGGCCAGGGTGTTTACGCCGTAACCATCGGGTGTCAATGCGCTGGGGCCGAATTGTGGCGGGCCGGTCATGGCGCTGGCCGGTGACGTGTCCAAGGGCTTTAGGCGCGTGCCGCTGGGGTCATCGCTTTGCAGCGTGGCGATCTGCGCCTTGGCCACCGACTGCGCGGCATTGGGATAAAACGGCGCGGTGGCGCTGATCAGGTACTGGTGGTTAAGGAACGAGCCACCAAACGCGCCCTGGAAGAAGTTATCGCACAGCACAAACTCCTTGGCCACGTCCCACAGGCGCAGGGCATAACGGCTTTGGGCGTAATGGCCCATCACCAGCCCACCGGAATCGCCCCAGGCGACAAAACCATCATTCTTGCCGCCGTTGATCTGCATCTGGTTCTGGTAGAACACGTGCCATAGGTCGCGGGTCACCAGGCTCAATGGCAGGTCTTCGCCCTGCGGGCCTTTGAGGGCGAACGGCGCGTTGGGCAGGTTTTGCTGGAATTGCACTTCGCTGGGGTAAGTCACCCCGTCCACCGTTTGTGGGCCGACCTGCAACACACCGCCCCAGCTCGGTGGCAGGGCAGGCAATACGCTGCCATCGCGGTCGCGCTGCTGGAAGTCCTTGGCGGTTAACGCCGACAGCGGTTTCTCCACCCCGGGGAAATCTGCGAACAGGTTGTTGAAGCTGCGGTTCTCGGCATAAATCACCACCACGGTTTTCACCTGCTCGCGCAGCGCCTTGTCCAGTTCCTGGGGCGTGAGCGGCCGCGCCACGGGTGGGTTCGGTGCTTCGCTGGTATTGCCGCAGGCACTCAAGGTCGCCCCCACCCCCAACACCGTCGCACCGCCGAGGAAGCGCCGACGGCTGGTGTCTACCCGCGTTTTGGGGGCGCAGTCGTGGGCAGGGTGGTCGTTGTGCTCGTCACTCATTGCGAGGAATCCTTGGCGAGATGTTGCAAGATATTTCGCAGGACGGTAGCAATGGAATGTGACGGAACAAAGACAGGCGTGTGATGGGCGGGGCGTGTCTACACGGCTCAAGCGCTGCTAGACTGCCCTTCTAATGCACATCACTGAGGTGAGTCGTGAGACCTTCAACTGCACTTGATCTGCAACGAACGGCTGTACGAGAAGTGGTCGGACGTTTCCGTATTTCCAATCCCAGAGTATTTGGGTCGGTACTGATGGGGACTGACCAAGAAGGCAGTGATCTTGATTTGCTGGTAGACGCGCCGCCGGGCACAACGCTCTTTGATCTCGGTGGGTTGCAGGTCGAGCTTGAGGACTTGCTCGGCGTTAATGTCGACCTGCTTACGCCTGGCGACTTGCCTTTGAAGTTTCGCGATAAAGTGCTAGCGGAGGCCCGGCCAGTATGACGGAAAGTCGGCTAGGGGATTATCTGGCAAGCTGCCACTGACGCGATCACTTTTGTAGAGGGCTTGAGCAAAGAAGAGTTTTTGGAGGACCGGCGAACACAACAAGCTGTGGTCATGAGCCTGATCATCATTGGTGAAGTGTCGACGAAAATCATGGATCAGCATCCGGACTTCGCGGCACGCCATTCACATATTCCTTGTACAGAGTGCATTACCTGATCTATTGGCACGCCTTCCTGTAAATCCTTGACCGCAACTGTTTACCAACAGTTGCGGTCACCCGTTATTCAGGGCATCACAGGCGGCAAATACTTCAGCGTCGTTCCCAACGCCCACAGCAGAAACAACACCAGCGGCGTATGCACCAGCAACTGCACGAACGAAAACCCGATCAAATCCCGTGCCTTCAGCCCCAGCACACCCAGCAACGGCAACATATAAAACGGGTTGATCAAGTTCGGCAGCGCCTCGGCGGCGTTGTAGATCTGCACCGCCCAGCCCAGGTGGTATTGCAGATCATTGGCCACTTGCATCACATACGGCGCTTCGATGATCCACTTGCCGCCACCTGAGGGGATGAAGAAGCCCAGCACTGCTGAGTAAACGCCCATCAGCAGGGCGTAGGTGTCGTGGGAGGCGATGGAGGTGAAGAACGTCGAGATATGGTGCGCCAGAGTCTGGCCGTCGCCGCCCTTGACCACCGTCATCAGTGCGGCAATCGAGCCGTATAGCGGGAACTGGATCAGCACGCCGGTGGTGGTCGGCACCGCACGGGCCACGGCATCGAGGAAGCTGCGCGGGCGCCAGTGCAGCAGCGCGCCCACCATGATGAACAGGAAGTTATAGGTATTGAGCCCCGAGATGGCGCTGATCGCCGGCTTGGTCGAGAACTCATGGAACAGCCAGCCGGCCGCCAGCAACGCCAGCAGAATCGTCAGCAACGGGCTGTGTTCCAGCCATTCACCGGGGCGCGTCGGCGCCTGCGGCTTGGGCAGGTTGAAGGCCGGGTCAATGCCGCAGGCCTTGGCATCCCGGGCGCTGTTGGGGCCAGGCGCGGTGGCGTAGGCGATGATCAGCGACACTACGATCAGCGCCAGCAACAGCACGCCGGATTGCCACAAAAAAATGGTCTCGGTGAACGGGATCATCCCAGTGATCGACAGAATCGACGGCGGCAAGCTGGCCGGGTTGGCCTGCAACTGCGCGGCCGACGACGACAGCCCCAGCGCCCATACGGCCCCCAGGCCCAGGTACGCTGCAGCGCCAGCGGCACGGTAGTCCATGCGCAAATCCGTGCGCCGGGCCAATGCCCGCACCAGCAAACCGCCGAACACCAGGGACAGGCCCCAGTTAAGCAACGACGCCACCATGGAAATCAACGCCACCCAGGCCACAGCCGAACGGCCATTCTTGGGAATGCGCGCCAGGCGGTCGATCAACTTCACTGCCGGCGGTGAGCTGGCGACCACGTAACCGCCGATCACCACAAAGGCCATCTGCATGGTGAACGGGATCAGGCTCCAGAACCCATCGCCAAATGCCTTGGCCGCTTCGGCCGGTGCGGCGCCCATGCCCAGGGTCGCGACGGCGACGATGATCACGGCGAGGGCGGCAAACACTCAGGAGTCAGGAAACCAGCGCTCGGCGAAGTTGGAGCAACGCAGGGCAAATCGGGCATAGCGGCTGTCTTCGATAGCATCGGCCACGAGTCTTTCCTCTTGTAGTTATTATGGGGTTTGGCAGTTTTACGGCATGTTCCTCTACGGCCATTGATTTGGGAATGTTGTTATCTTCAACGATCAATGAGTAAAACAAATATATCCGTCACGATTGCCATCGATGGGCTCAGCTCATAACCTGCACGCCATTTTGTTTGCCTGCCGAGCCTGCACATGACTGCCACCTTTTCCCCACGGGCGCAGCGTTTTTCCCGCTCCGACTACAAAACCCTGGGCCTGGCCGCCCTCGGCGGCGCCCTGGAAATCTACGACTTCATTATCTTCGTGTTCTTTGCGCTGACCCTCAGCCAACTGTTCTTCCCGCCGGAAATGCCCGAGTGGCTGCGCCTGTTGCAAAGCTTCGGCATTTTCGTGACCGGCTACCTCGCCCGCCCACTGGGCGGCATCCTGATGGCGCACTTTGCCGACCACCTGGGGCGCAAGCGCGTCTTCAGCCTGAGCATCCTGATGATGGCCTTGCCCTGCCTGTTGATCGGCGTCATGCCGACCTACGCGCAAATCGGCTATTTCGCCCCGCTGATCCTGCTGGCGTTGCGCGTGCTGCAAGGCGCAGCAGTGGGCGGCGAAGTGCCCAGCGCCTGGACTTTCGTCGCCGAGCACGCACCGCGTCACCATCGTGGCTATGCCTTGGGGTTTTTGCAGGCCGGCCTGACCTTCGGTTACCTGCTGGGGGCGCTGACCGCCACCTTGCTCGCGCAAGTCTTCACCCCTGCCGAAATCCTCGACTACGCCTGGCGGTTCCCCTTCCTGCTCGGCGGCGTATTCGGTGTGATCGGCGTATGGCTGCGCCGCTGGCTCAGTGAAACCCCGGTGTTCCTGGAGATGCAGGCGCGTCGCCAGGCCGCCGCCGAAATGCCCTTGCGCACCGTGCTGCGCGACCATCGCGCCGTGCTGCTGCCGGCGATGATCCTTACCTGCGTGCTGACGTCTGCCGTGGTAGTGCTGGTGGTCATTACCCCGACCATGATGCAGAAAACCTTCGGCATGAGCCCCAGCCACACCTTCGCCCTCAGCGCCCTGGGCATCGTCTTCCTGAATATTGGCTGCGTGCTCGCCGGCCTGCTGGTGGACCGCATCGGCGCATGGCGCGCGGTATTGGTCTACAGCCTGTTGCTGCCGGTGGGCATTGCGCTGCTGTACGCCAGCCTGATCGCCGGCGGTGTGTGGCTCGGTGCGGCGTATGCCGTGGCGGGCCTGAGTTGCGGCGTGGTGGGCGCGGTGCCGTCGGTGATGGTCGGGCTGTTTCCGGCGCAGGTGCGGGTGTCGGGCATTTCCTTCACCTACAACATTGCCTATGCACTCTGGGCAAGTACTACACCGTTGTTATTGATCGCGCTGATGCCGACCAGCCCGTGGATCTGCGTGGGGTATTGCGTGGTGATGGGGGCGGTGGGGGTGGCGAGTGTGGCGTTGTTTGGCAAACGCCACAGCCTGGCCGCCTGAGGATCAGGTCAGGAAGTGCCAGAGCAACAAGGTCCCCACCAACCCGACCACCGAAACAATCGTCTGCAACACCGACCACACCCAGATCGTCTGTTTCAACTGCAAGCCAAAGTACTCACGCACCATCCAGAACCCGGCGTCGTTGACGTGGCAGAAGAACACCGAGCCGGCGCCGATGGCCAGGGCGACCAATGAGCTTTGCGTCGCCGCCAACCCGGCCATCATCGGCGCGAGGATGCCGGCGGTCGTGGTGGTGGCGACGGTGGCCGAGCCGGTGGCCTGGCGCAGGGCCACGGCGATCAGCCAGGCCAGCAGCAGGTAGGGCATGTGCGCGCCTTCGGCGACTTTGCTGATGGTCTGGCTGACGCCGGCGTCCAGCAGGGTTTGCTTGAGGCCGCCGCCGGCGCCGATAGTCAGCAGTAGTACGGCGATGGGCGCCAGGGCTTTGCGCAGGGTGTTGCCGACGTCGGCGCGTGGCATGCCCGCCGCCCAACCCAGGCAGACGACCGCGGCGATTACGGCCAGGCCGAGGGCGACCAGCGGTTCACCGAGGAATTTCAAGGTCAGGGCGAGGGTGCTTTCCGGCGCCAACGCGACTTTAGCCAAGGTGCTGCCGAGCATCAGGATTACCGGCAACAGAATGATCAGCAGCGACACACCGAAGCTCGGCTGGCGCGGGGCCTTGGGCGGTGCGCTGAACAAGGCGCCGATATCGGCCGGCTCATCCACGTGCAGGCGCTTGGACAGCCAGTTGCCATACAGCGGCCCGGCCAGGATCACTGCCGGCACCGCCAGGCAAAAGCCCAGCAACATGGTCAGGCCCAGGTCGGCGTGCAATGCGCCTACGGCAATCAGCGGCCCAGGGTGAGGTGGCATCAAGGCATGCAAGGTGGTCATGCCCGCCAGTGCAGGGATGGCGATCTTCAGCAACGGCTGGTTCGAACGCTTGGCCATCACAAAGATGATCGGCACCATCATCACCAGGCCCACTTCGAAGAACAGCGGCAGGCCGATCACCATGGCGACCAACGCCATCACCCAGGGCAATGACTTGCCTTTGCCCAGCCCGAGCAACGTGGTGGCAATACGGTCGGCCGCGCCGGATTCGGCCATCAGCGCGCCGAGCATCGCACCCAGGGCAATGATGATCCCGGCTTCGCCGAGAATCGCCCCGGCGCCTTTACTGAACGCCTTTGCCACTTCTTCCGGCGGCAGGCCAGCGCCGACCCCGGCGATAAAGGTGCCGATCAAAATCGACAGGAAGGGCGGCAGTTTGGTCGCGCTGATTAGCACAATGATGCTGGCGATCGCCAACAGCACGCAGAGCATGAGGCGGGTGTCGTGAACCATCCACGCGGCAGTCGATAACTCCAAGACGGAACTCCTTATCGAGCAGGTTGGCTAATATGTTTCTTTTTGTTTCGGCCCGAAAAGCATACCTGATACATCTTCCCCAACGCGTGCATGAACGATTTTGGTGCGCCCGAAGCTAACGACCCTCTGGCGCTCAGATGACAATTTTGCAAACCATGCCAGTGGATCTGGCCTATAGCTCTATGATCCGCCCCATCCCAACCCACGAGGACATTTCATGAGCGCAGGACACAGCCACGCCCAAGTACGCGCCGGCCACGAACGCAAGTTATGGATCGCGCTGGGGCTGACCGGCAGCTTCATGCTGGCCGAAGTCATCGGCGCTTTTATCACCGGCAGCCTGGCGCTGTTGTCGGACGCGGCGCACATGATGACCGACGCCCTGGCCCTGGCGATTTCCCTGGTGGCGATCCAAGTCGCCAAGCGCCCGGCAGATCGCAAGCGTACCTTCGGTTATGCGCGCTTCGAGATCCTGGCGGCCGCCTTCAACGCATTGCTGTTGTTCGCCGTGGCGTTCTACATCTTGTACGAGGCTTACCAGAGGCTGCAGGCGCCCGCCGAAATCCAGTCCACCGGCATGCTGGTGATTGCGCTGCTGGGGCTGGTGGTCAACCTGATCTCCATGCGTCTGCTCAGCGCTGCCAGTGGCGAGAGCCTTAACGTCAAGGGCGCCTACCTGGAAGTCTGGAGCGACATGCTGGGCTCCGTCGGCGTGATCATTGCCGCGCTGGTGATCATGTTCACCGGCTGGGGTTGGGTTGACTCCGTGGTCGCGGCCGCCATCGGCTTTTGGGTATTGCCGCGCACCTGGACGTTGCTCAAGGCGAGCATGAACATCCTGCTGCAAGGTGTGCCAGAAGGTGTGGATATCGAGCAGGTGGAGCAGGGCATTCGCGGCGTGCCTGGGGTCAAGGACGTACACGACCTGCATATCTGGGCCCTCACCAGTGGCAAGAACGTGCTGAGTACGCATCTGGTCGCGGATGCGTCCCAGGGCACTGAGCAACAGATCCTCAGCCGAGTGACGGAGTTACTGCACGAACAGTTCGATATTTCCCACGCCACGATCCAGGTCGAGGGCGAGGGTTTTCAACATGACGATCACGACGAAGTGCATGCCTGAGCCTGGCTAACGGATTTGTAATCTTTCGCCCACGGCCCTGATAAGTACCGAAAGCTACATTGCCCCCGCTGGGAAACCTCAGCGACTTCATGGGCGTGGAACTCTCGTTATGGCAATTTTCGTTAGAACACTGTTGGGGGCGGCGGCACTGGTAGTGTGGATATCCGCAAACGCCGCCCAGGCACAACCCCTCACCCTCGATGCAGCCTTGCAAACCGCCTTCGCCAACAACCCGGACCTGGCGGCCGCACAATGGGAAATCGACATCGCCCAAGGCGGCCGGCAACAGGCCGGCCTGATCCCCAACCCGGTGGCCTCCTGGGACGCCGAAGACACCCGCCGCAACAGCCGCACCACCAGCATCAAACTCAGCCAGACTCTTGAACTGGGCGGCAAGCGCGGTGCACGCATCGAGGTGGCCACCCGCGCCCAGGATGCCGCCGCGCTGACCCTGGAGCAGCGTCGCAACCAGTTGCGTGCCGAGGTCATCGACAGCTACTACGGCGCCCTGCGCGCCCAGGAACGCCTTGACCTGGCGCAACGCTCCATGACGCTTGCCGAGCGCGGGCTAGTGGTCGCCAATGGGCGCGTCACCGCTGGCAAGTCGTCGCCGGTGGAAGCCACTCGCGCCCAGGTGCAGGTGTCGCAAATCCGTCTGGAATTGAACCGCGCACAGATTGGCCTCACTGACGCCTACCGTCGCCTCGCCACCAGTACCGGCAGCGCCGCCACCGACTTCCAGGCCGTCGCCACGCCAAGCACCTCGGTACCGGCGTTACCCGCCGCCGCGCCATTGCTGGCACGCCTTGAGCAAACTGCCGAATTGCGCCTGGCCGAACTCAGCATTGTGCAGAACGAAGCCAGCGTGGGCCTGGAAAAAGCCCAGCGCATTCCTGACCTGGACGTGTCGATCGGCAGCCAATACGACGCCAGTGTGCGCGAACGGGTGAACCTGGTGGGCGTGTCGATGCCGATCCCGCTGTTCAACCGCAACCAGGGCAACATCCTCGCGGCCACTCGACGCGCCGACCAGGCCCGCGACCTGCGCAACGCCGCCGAGCTGCGCCTGCGCACCGAAACCCGCCAGGCCCTGGACCTGTGGCAAACGGCAAATACCGAAGTGCGCGCGTTCAACCAGCAGATCCTGCCCGCCGCACAAAGTGCGGTAGACAGCGCCACCCGTGGCTTCGAGATGGGCAAGTTCAACTTCCTCGACGTGCTCGACGCCCAGCGCACCTTGATCGCGGCCCGCACCCAATACCTTGCGGCCACCGCCCAGGCCACCGAGGCCTGGGTACGCATCGAACGCATTTACGGCGACCTCGCCCGCTTTTGATTTTTCCTGGAGTCTCCTGATGAACAAAAAACATGGCATGGCGCTCGCCGTCGCCCTGGGCCTGATGCTTTCCGGCTTCGCCCACGCCGAGGAAGAAGAAGGCAAGCTCGAACTCACCGAGCAGCAGATTCAAGCCGCCGGCATCCAGTTGGCCCAGGCGCAACCGCGTGCCATCAGCACCGTGCTGACGCTGCCGGGCGAAGTGCGTTTTGATGAAGACCGTACCTCCCATATCGTGCCCCGTGCGGCAGGCGTGGTGGAGGCGGTGAAGGTCAACCTGGGCCAGTCGGTGAAGAAGGGTGAGCTGTTGGCGGTGATCGCCAGCCAGCAGATTTCCGACCAGCGCAGCGAATTGGCGGCCAGTGAGCGCCGGGTCGAACTGGCGCGTACCACCTTCCAGCGCGAGCGTCAGTTGTGGCAGGACAAAATCTCTGCCGAACAGGATTACCTGCTGGCGCGGCAAACCCTGCAAGAAGCCGAAATCGCCCTGAACAATGCGCGGCAAAAAATGACTGCGCTCAGCGGCAGCGCCGTATTGGCCGGCGGCAATCGTTATGAACTGCGTGCGCCCTTCGCCGGTGTGGTGGTGGAAAAACACCTGGGGGTGGGCGAGGTGGTCAGTGAAACCAGTAATGCCTTTACCCTCTCGGATCTGTCCCAGGTGTGGGTCACCTTCGGCGTATTTCCCAAGGACTTGAACAAGGTTCGCGTGGGCAAACCGGTGAAAGTCAGCTCGACGGAAATGGGCACCGAAGTGCTGGGCACCGTGGCCTATGTGGGCAACTTGCTCGGTGAGCAGACGCGCACCGCCACCGTGCGCGTGACGGTCCCCAACCCTGACGACGCCTGGCGCCCGGGCTTGTTCGTCGCCGTGCAAGTGGCCACCGATACCTACCAGGCCAAGGTCACCGTGCCGCAAACCGCTGTCCAGACCGTCGAGGACAAACCCTCGGTGTTTGTGCGTACCGCGGACGGCTTTATCACCCGCCATCTTGAACTGGGCGTCAGTGAAAACGGTTACGTCGAAGTGCGCAAAGGCCTGGAGGCCGGCGCGCAGGTGGCGACGGCTGGCAGCTTCATCCTCAAGTCCGAACTGGGCAAAGGCTCGGCCGAACACGCCCATTGATCCTGCGAGTGATTCCCCATGTTTGAGCGCCTTATCCAATTCGCCATCGAGCAGCGCATCATCGTGTTGCTGGCGGTGCTGTTGATGGCCGGTGTCGGCATCGCCAGCTATCAGAAACTGCCCATCGACGCAGTGCCTGACATCACCAACGTACAGGTGCAGATCAACTCGGCGGCGGCCGGTTTTTCGCCGCTGGAAACCGAGCAGCGCGTCACCTTTCCCATCGAAACCGCCATGGCCGGCCTACCGGGCCTGCAGCAGACGCGATCGCTGTCGCGTTCCGGTTTGTCCCAGGTCACGGTGATTTTCAAGGACGGCACCGACCTGTTCTTCGCCCGCCAATTGGTCAACGAACGCCTGCAAGTGGCCCGTGAGCAATTGCCTGACGGCATCGAAACCGCCATGGGGCCGATTTCCACTGGCCTTGGGGAAATTTTCCTGTGGACCGTCGAAGCCGAGGACGGTGTGCGCAAAGAGGACGGTACGCCTTACACCCCCACCGACCTGCGGGTGATCCAGGACTGGATCATCAAACCGCAACTGCGCAACGTGCCAGGCGTGGCCGAGATCAATACCATCGGCGGCTTCGCCAAGGAATATCAGATTGCGCCAGACCCCAAGCGCCTGGCCGCTTACAACCTGACCCTCAACGATCTGGTCACGGCGCTGGAGCGCAACAACGCCAACGTCGGCGCCGGCTATATCGAGCGCAGCGGCGAACAGTTGTTGATCCGCGCGCCGGGCCAGGTGGCGTCTATCGACGACATCGCCAACATTGTCATCACCACCTCGGACGGCACACCGATCCGCGTGCGCAATGTGGCCCAGGTCGACATTGGTCGTGAGCTGCGTACCGGCGCCGCCACCGAAAATGGCCGTGAGGTGGTGCTGGGCACGGTGTTCATGTTGATCGGCGAGAACAGCCGCAGCGTGTCCCAGGCGGTGGCGAAAAAGCTTGAGGAGATCAACCGCTCGCTGCCCGAAGGCGTGGTGGCGGTCACTGTTTACGACCGCACCAACCTGGTGGAAAAAGCCATCGCCACGGTGAAGAAAAACCTCTTCGAAGGTGCGTTGCTGGTGGTGGCGGTGTTGTTTCTGTTCCTGGGTAATATCCGTGCAGCGCTGATCACTGCGATGGTGATTCCGCTGGCGATGCTGTTCACCTTCACCGGCATGTTCACCAACAAAGTCAGCGCCAACCTGATGAGCCTGGGCGCGCTGGACTTCGGCATTATCGTTGACGGTGCGGTGGTGATCGTCGAGAACGCCATCCGCCGTCTGGCCCACGCACAGCAGCGCCACGGCCGGTTGCTGACCCGCAGTGAACGCCTGCACGAAGTGTTCGCCGCGGCCAAGGAGGCACGACGCGCGCTGATCTTCGGGCAGTTGATCATCATGGTGGTGTACCTGCCGATCTTCGCTCTCACGGGCGTGGCCGGGAAGATGTTCCACCCCATGGCCTTCACCGTGGTGATTGCCTTGCTCGGCGCGATGATTCTGTCGGTGACCTTCGTACCGGCGGCGATTGCGTTGTTCGTCACCGGCAAGGTCAAGGAAGAAGAAAACTTCGTCATGCGCAGTGCGCGTCGGGTGTATGACCCGGTGCTCAACTGGGTGATGGTGCGTCGGCCCCTGGTGTTCGGCCTGGCCGCACTGACCATCGTCGTGTCGGGGTTGGTCGCCAGCCGCATGGGCAGTGAATTTATCCCCAGCCTCAGCGAAGGTGACTTTGCCCAACAGGCGCTGCGTGTGCCTGGCACCAGCCTGACCCAATCAGTGCAGATGCAGCAGCAGCTGGAAAAAACCTTACTGGCCCAAGTGCCGGAAATCGAGCGGGTGTTTGCGCGCACCGGTACGGCGGAAATCGCCTCCGACCCGATGCCGCCGAATATTTCCGACAGCTACGTGATGCTCAAACCCAAGGACCAATGGCCGAACCCGAAGAAGTCCCGCGAGGCAATCATCGCCGATATCCAACGGGCCAGCGCGATTGTGCCGGGCAGCGTGTATGAGCTGTCGCAGCCGATCCAGTTGCGCTTCAACGAGCTGATTTCCGGAGTGCGCAGCGATGTGGCGGTGAAGGTGTTCGGCGATGATATGGCGGTGCTCAACCAGACTGCCGGGGAAATCGCCGAGACCTTGCAGAAGCTCAACGGCGCCTCGGAAGTGAAGGTGGAACAGACCTCCGGCCTGCCGGTGCTGACCATCAATATCGACCGCGACAAGACCGCTCGCTTCGGCCTGAATGTGGGTGATGTGCAGGACACCATCGCCGTCGCTGTCGGTGGGCGCCAGGCCGGTACGCTGTACGAGGGTGATCGGCGTTTTGACATGGTGGTGCGCTTGTCCGACACGTTGCGCACCGATATCGACGGCTTGTCACGGCTGTTGATCCCGGTGCCGGCGCTGGCGAGTAGTACCTCGGGGCAGTTGGGCTTTATCGCCTTGTCCCAGGTTGCCAGCCTCGACCTGGTGCTGGGCCCCAACCAGATCAGCCGCGAGAACGGCAAGCGCCTGGTGATCGTCAGCGCCAACGTGCGCGGGCGCGATATCGGCTCGTTTGTCGAGGAGGCCGAAGCCGCCATCACCACCCAGGTGAAAGTCCCTGCCGGTTACTGGACCACCTGGGGCGGCCAGTTCGAACAGTTGAAGGAGGCTTCCGAACGCTTGCGCATCGTGGTGCCGGTAGCGTTGCTGTTGGTGTTCGGGTTGCTGTTCATGATGTTCAACAACCTCAAGGACGGCCTGCTGGTGTTTACCGGCATCCCCTTCGCGCTGACCGGCGGGATCATGGCCTTGTGGCTGCGTGATATTCCGCTGTCGATTTCGGCGGGTGTGGGCTTTATCGCCTTGTCGGGCGTGGCGGTGCTTAATGGCCTGGTGATGATCGCGTTCATCCGAAACCTGCGCGAGGAAGGCCGCTCGTTATCGGTGGCGATTCACGAAGGCGCGTTGACCCGCTTGCGCCCGGTGCTGATGACCGCGCTGGTGGCGTCCCTCGGATTTATCCCCATGGCACTCGCCACCGGCACCGGCGCCGAAGTGCAGCGCCCATTGGCGACGGTGGTGATTGGCGGGATTATTTCTTCGACTTTGCTGACCTTGCTGGTGCTGCCGGCGTTGTACCAATGGGCTCATCGCCGCGATGAAGAGACCGCCTGACAACCGTGAAAACGCCGCAATGTGCGGGCTTACCCTCTGTAGGAGCGAGCTTGCTCGCGAAAAACCCACAGGCGCCGCGTTTATTCAGGAAACACGCGTTATCGTTGACGTTTTTCGCGAGCAAGCTCGCTCCTACATTGGGCCTAGGCTGGCTTTGAAGGAAACACCAGGCTGAACCGCGTAAAACGCCCAGGCTGGCTGGTGACATGAGCATGCCCCTGATGCAAATGCATGATCGATTTCACGATGGCCAGCCCCAGCCCGGTGCCGCCCTCGGCACGGGTACGGCTGCTGTCGGCGCGGTAGAAACGTTCGAACAGGTGCGGCAGGTGGTGCGCTTCAATGCCTCGCCCCGGGTTGCCCACCGACAGCGATACGCTCTGCTCGTAGGTCTCCACCAACAGCAACACGGTAGAGGCCTCGGGTGTGTGGCGAATGGCATTGGAGAGCAAGTTGGAAATCGCCCGCTGGATCATCAGGCGGTCGCCGGTCACCCGGGCATCGCCGCGCAAGCTCAGGGTGACGCCTTTATCTTCGGCACTCATGGCAAACAACTCCATCACCCGCTGGGCTTCCTGCGCCAGGGACACCTCGGTGAATGAGGCCCGCGCCGCCGGGTGGCTGACCTGCGCCAGAAACAGCATGTCGCTGACAATCCGCGCCAGGCGTTCGAGCTCTTCGGTGTTGGATTCCAGCACCGCCTTGTATTCCTGCGGCGGGCGCTGGCGCGACAGGGTCAACTGGGCCTTGCCCATGAGGTTGGTCAAGGGCGCGCGCAGTTCGTGGGCCAGGTCATCGGAGAATTGCGAGAGTTGCTGCACCCCGGCATCCAGGCGGTCAAGCATCACGTTGATGCCGTGGGCCAGTTCACCCAGTTCGTGGGGCAGGTTGTCCACAGACAAGCGATGGGTGAGGTCTTGGGTGGTGACTTTCGCCGCCACCTGGCTGAACTGCTTCAACGGCGCCAGGCCCCGTTGCACCAGCCACCAGGCGCCCATGCCAATCAGTATCAGCAGTAGCGGCAGCGCAATCAGCGTGGCGCGCAGGTAGGCACTGAGCAATGCCTGGTCGTCCATGCGGTCCAGGGACAGCAGCACCCGCACGCGTTCACCGTTGGCCAGGCGCATCAAGCTGGAGGCACTGAGTACCTGGTTGCCGTAGCTGTCGACCCAATTGAGGTAGCCCAGGGTTTCCCGTGGCTTGAAGTCGGTGAGCAGTGGCTCCTGGGGCTTGCTGCCGACGTTCAGCAGCACGCTGTTATCGGGCGCGGTGCCGACGATGGTCAGGTGGAAATTGTCGTGGCCGATCACCAGGTCCATCAGCGAGTGCGGGCGGGCGCGGATGGCATGGGCGTCCAGGCCCAGGGCCAGGCTGTGCTGGATCTGTTCCATCTTGCTTTCCAGGTTCTTGCGCGCGAGTTTTTCCAGCTCATGGGTGAGGGCCAGGTAGGCCAGGGTCGCTAGCAGCAACACCAGGCCCGCGCCCATCAGGCTGACCGTCAGGCCCAGGCGCATCGACAGGCTGCCGGTCTTCATGGGCGCGCTTCCAGCACGTAGCCCACGCCGCGAATAGTGTGGATCAGCTTGACCTCGCTCTGGTCATCCACCTTGGCGCGCAGGCGGCTGATGGAGACTTCGACCACGTTGGTGTCGCAGTCGAAATTCATGTCCCAGACCAGGGAAATAATCTGTGTGCGGGTCAGCACTTCGCCGGCCTGGCGCATGAGCACTTGCAACAGCGCGAACTCCTTGGTGGTCAGGTCGATGCGCCGGGTGCCGCGATAAGCGCGGTGGCGGCGCGGGTCCAGTTCCAGGTCCGAGACGCGGAACACTTCCGGCTGTGGAATGTGCTCGCTGCGACGCATCAGGGTGCGCACGCGAGCCAGCAGTTCGGGAAACTCGAACGGCTTGACCAGATAATCGTCGGCGCCCATGTCCAGGCCCTTGATCTTGTCAGCCAGCCGGCCACGGGCGGTGAGCATCATCACGCGCTGGGTGCCGTTGCGGCGCAATTCTTCCAGTACTTGCCAGCCATCCTTGCCCGGCAGGTTCACGTCCAGAATCACCAGTTCATAGGCGTGTTGCCCGGCCAGGTGCAGGCCGTCGATACCATTGGCGGCGCAGTCGACCACGTAGCCACTTTCGTTCAGGCCCTGTTGCAGGTAGTCGGCGGTTTTCTGCTCGTCTTCAACCACAAGAATACGCATGGGGGTTACCTCTTGAATTAGGGGAGAGAAGGCGCCCATGTCCCTATGGCGGCGGGTTCGGAAGTGGGAAAAGTCTGAAGGCTAAAGTAGCTTTAGGGTCAACTGCGACCGTCGGTCGCATGTGTCGCAGGCAAAAAAAACGCCCCAAGCGGGGCGTTAAAAATTCATCTCTTTCCAAAGGAGCTACACAAAAGCTTCAGAGATGAATGTGCTCGGGTGAATAAGTTGAAGCGAGTATAGAAAGTTCCACTTAACGAGAAGCTGAGGCCAATATTACAATTTTGATAACTGGCTATTTGTGAACAGATGTTAGTTAATCGCGAGCGAATGTAAGGGCTACAGCACGACCAATGGGTATTCGGCAATCAGACGAACTTCTTCCAGGTCTGATTCAAACGCACTGGAGCGCACGGTGGCCTGGCGCAAGCGCAGGGACAAATCCTTCAAACGCCCACTTTGCACCACGTATTTGGCCTCGATATCCCGTTCCCAGCGGCGTTGATCGGTCAAGGGGTTACCCGCTGCATCGCGGCGCATATACACGGCATTGGCGTTGCTATAGTCGGCGCCGGTGCCTTTGCCGTAGCGGGTCATGAACGACAAGCCGGGAATGCCGAACGCTTGCATGTCCAGGTCGTAGCGCACCATCCATGAGCGCTCCTTGGGCGCGTTGAAGTCGCTGTACTGGATCGAGTTATTGAGGAAGATCGAGTCTGATTGGCGCAGGTAGTCGAAGTCATCGTCGCCGTTGTTACGCTGGTGCGACACGGCCACGCTGTGGGCACCGACCTTGACCCCGAGCCTGGCGCTCCAGATGTTGTTGTCGAACTCGCCGAGCCGTTTCTGGCCTTCGTCCACGGCCTTGTAGTAGTTGAAGTCGCCGAACAATGACACGTCGTCGGTCAATGCGTAATTGGCATTGCTGCCGAAGTAGTACTGATCCCAGGCGTCCTTCAAGCGGCTGCTGTACAGGCTAAAGCCCAGATGGCTGTTGAGCTGGTAGTCACCGCCGAAGTAGGCGATCCAGGGCGAGTCGACCTTGCCTGCATAGAAGGTGGCAAAGCCTTTGTTCATGCCGCTTTCACTGGGCTGGCTCATGCCGCTCAGGCGCCCGCCTTGCAGGCTCAAGCCTTCCAGACTGGTGTTTTGCAGGGTGACGCCGCGAAAGCTCTCGGGCAACAGGCGAGAGTCGCCGTAGGCCACCACCGGCGTAAGTGGGAACACGTCGCCGGCCTTGATCACGGTGTCCAGCACGCGCAGTTTCGCCGCGCCGCCGATTTTGCTGTAGCTGTTTTCCGGCTGGTTGTCGCTGTTCACCGGCAGCACGCCGAACGAGCCTTTGCCGCCGCTGCGGCCGCTGCCCGAGTCAAGTGTGAGGCCGTACATGGCGAATGCGTCCAGGCCAAAACCCACGGTGCCCTGGGTAAAACCGGATTCGAATTTGCCGATGAAACCCTGGGCCCAGGCTTCGGAGTAACCATTGCCAGTGGGGCTGGACTGGCCTTTGCGGTCATCGCGGTTGAAGTAGAAGTTGCGTGCCAGCACGTTGATGCGGCTGCCCTCTATAAAACCCTCGGGCTTGTCCTCCACTGCCATGGCGGCCATGGGCAGTGCAGCCATCAGTGAAAAGGGAAGGGTGTAATGACGAATGCTCATGATGCGCTCCTCGGTGATGGCAGTTATCGGCTTCTTATAGAGGCGGGCGTTTTTATTGATCTGGCCCTGGCTGATAGTTGCAAATGGCGGATAACAACTGCATGGCTTGCACATTACAATTCTGGAAACTAACGACTATCTAACAAATAAGTAATGTTCTGGTGAACCTGCCGTCAGGGTGGGTTGGTTAATCTCGACACTGAACTTTTCAGTCGAGGAAACCGCGATGAACTTTTATAAAGCAGGTTTGGCTGTATTAACGGCTGTGTTGTCATTTGGCGCACTGGCCGAAGGGGGTGGGGACCGCACCTTTGCCCTGATGATGGAGCGCAATGAGAAAGCCATGGCCGCGTACGCCATCAAAAAAGGCAAGCCGGTGCCTGAGGTCCAGGCGTACCGCTATGGCATGGACCTGGACATTGCCAAGGTCGTCAACGTGACGCCGCCGATCCGCTCGTGCAACGCCGTACCGTCGCGCATGACCTACGAAGACTCCAGCGGCAAGCTCAATACCCTGGAATATCAGGTCATGGGCGTATGCCGTAACAATGGCGGTTGAAAATATAGTTCGGCCCAGGGCTCAAGCGCTCTTCAGAAAACCCCGGCAGCGCCGATGCAAGTGAGTACACCTACCTCACTTGCCTAACGGTGCCCCATGTTCAATACCCGCCTGAAGCAGGAGCTGACCGCTCTGCGCGAAGAATTGTCGAGCTTGCTCCAGGTGAAAGAGAGCCTGGAAAGCGAAATGCTCTGCCTGACACTGGACCCTGAAGGCCGTGTGGAGTGGGCCAATGCCAACTTCCTGCAGGAACTGGCTTATTCGCTGGGCGAGATTGTCGGGCGTGCTATCGAAGACCTGGTGCCGGCACATGTGCGCCAGGACGAGTTCCAACTGCGCTTCAAGCACGCGCTTGCCCGCGGCGAACACTTTGCCGGCGCCGTACGCCTGATGCGCGGCAATGGCAAGGAAGCCTGGTTGCGCTCAATCGTGCAGCCGGTGCGTAGTTCGGAGGGGCGCATCAAGCAGTTTTCGATTTTTTCCAGCGACCTTACCCGCACCATCGAGAGCTCGCGTGAACATGAAAACCTGATCACTGCACTGATGCGTTCCACCGCGTTGATCGAGTTCGACCTGGAGGGGCATGTACTCACCGCCAATGACCGCTTCCTCGGCGCCATGGGATACAGCCTGGCGCAGATCGAAGGCAAGCATCACCGTATGTTCTGTGAGCCACAGGAATACAACAGTGCCGAATACCAACAGTTCTGGAAGCGCCTGAACGCCGGTGAGTTCGTCGCCGCGCGCTTCAAACGTGTGGACAGCCACGGCCGCTTGGTGTGGTTGGAGGCCACCTACAACCCGGTGCTGGACGCCAATGAGCGGCTGTACAAAGTGGTCAAGTTCGCCACGGTCATTACCGACCAGGTCAACCGCGAGCAGGCAGTGGCCGAGGCCGCCAATATTGCCTACAGCACCTCTTTGCAAACCGACGACAGCGCCCAGCGCGGCACCACCGTGGTCACCCAGGCCGTGGACGTTATGCGCGACCTGGCCCAGCACATGCAACAGGCCGGTGAAGGCATCGAGGCGTTGAATGCCCAGTCCCAAGTGATCGGCAGCATCGTCAAGACGATCAGCGGCATTGCCGAGCAAACCAACCTGCTGGCGCTCAACGCCGCCATCGAAGCGGCGCGTGCCGGTGAGCAGGGGCGTGGCTTTGCGGTGGTGGCCGATGAAGTACGGCAATTGGCGTCACGTACCAGCAAAGCTACCGAGGAAATTGTCGGTGTGGTGCGCCAGAACCAGGACATGGCCCGCGACGCGGTGGCCTTGATGGCCGACGGTCGTGCGCAAGCCGAGCAGGGCCTGGCCCTGGCGGCGGAGGCGGGTACCGTGATCGTCGAAATTCAGGACGGTGCGCAAAAAGTAGTGAGTGCGGTCGGGCAGTTTGCCAATCAGCTGTCGAGCTGACCTGTCGGGCTTGTGCTTGAGGTATCGTAGGTCTTTTCTCGCTTGCAGAGCTGATCGACCATGAGCCCTACGTTCCGTCGCCCCGTCCCATTGTCCAAGGCTTACCGTTTGCTCAACCACGGGCCGACCGTGTTGGTGAGTGCAGCCCACAACGGCCAGCGCAATATCATGGCTGCTGCCTGGGCCATGCCGTTGGATTTCGAACCACCGAAAGTCGCGGTGGTGCTCGACAAGGCCACCTGGACCCGCCAGCTACTTGAAGGCGCCGGCACCTTCGTACTGCAAGTGCCTTGTGCCGCACAGGCTGATCTGGTGCAAACGGTGGGCAATACCCGCGGTGCTGAAACCGACAAATTCGCAGCCTACGGCCTGCACACTTTCAGCGGTGAGCACACCGAGGCGCCGATGCTGGAAGGCTGCGTGGCTTGGCTGGAATGCCGCCTGCTGCCCGAGCCGCATAATCAGCAGGCCTATGACCTGTTCCTGGGCGAAGTGGTCGCGGCCTATGCTGATGAGCGGGTATTCAGCGAGGGCCGCTGGCATTTTGAAGGGCATGATGAACTGCGCACGTTGCACCATGTGGCGGGCGGGAATTTCCTGGCCATTGGCCAACCGATTGTCGGGCGCCAGCTCTGACAGAGGCGCAAAGCCACGAAGATCAACTGTGGGAGCTGGCTTGCCTGCGATGGCATCACCTCGGTGTATCTGATGTACCGAGGTGTCTGCATCGCAGGCAAGCCAGCTCCCACAGTTTGAACGTATTCCAACCCAGTACTCAGCGTCCGAGCATTTTCACCCAACGCGATGGCGGCATGCCGTAGGTGCTGCGAAATTGGCGGGTCATGTGGCTTTGGTCGGTGAAGCCTGCGGTCATCGCCGCATCCACCAACGATTGGCCCTGGGCCAACAAGTGGCGCACCAGGTCCAGTCGGCGCATGGTCAGGTAGCGGTAGGGGCTGGTGCCGAATAACAAACGAAAATCCCGCGATAACGCCCACCGGTCGCGGCCGGCGTGGTCGGCAATTTCATCCAGGGTGATGCTGCGGCCCAGGGCGCTGTGGATGAATTCACGGGCGCGTTCGGCCGCAAAGTAGTCGAAGGATTTACGGCGGATGATGGCCCCGGACGCAGCGCTCAGCGCGTGGGCCAGGTCGAACAGGGCATCTTGCTCTTGCATCGGGTCAATCGGGCAATCCAGGCTTTGCAGCAACACTTCGCTGGCGCGGTGCAGCCGTGGGTCGGTGGACAAGCCGCCGGGGATAAACGGCAACGGCTGCCCACCGAGGATCTGCTGGATCAGCGCCGGCTCCACATAGATCATCCGGTACTTGAAGCCTTCATCGCTGCCGGCACGGCCGTCATGGGTTTCATCGGGGTGGATCACCATGGTGGTGCCGGGCAGGCTGTGGGTTGTGCCGCCGCGATAATGAAAACTCTGTACGCCGAACAACGTGCGCCCTATGGCGTACGTATCATGGCGATGAGGGTCGAAGGCGAAGCCGGCAAAGTACGCCTCGATACGGTCCAGGCCACTGGCGTGGGGCGCGCGGTGCAGCCAGTCGAGGGAGTGGATGGGGTTGCCCATGGTGACTTGTCACAAAAGGAAGTGGAAACACGTTAACTGAGTCTGCACCGGTTGTCTGCCGGGGTCTTGTACGATTGTGCAGGTGTGGGGCAATGCACATCGGGTAGCGAATCGCTAACCACCCATGGTAAGAAGCCTTACTTTCAACAGTGAGGCCGGGTCATGAGCAAGGTGCGGGTAGGGATTATTTTTGGTGGCCGTTCGGCTGAGCACGAGGTCTCGCTGCAATCGGCGCGCAACATTGTCGATGCCCTTGATCGCTCACGCTTCGAGCCGGTTTTGATCGGTATCGACAAGGCCGGCCACTGGCACCTCAACGACACCTCGAACTTCCTGCTCAACCAGGAAAACCCGGCGCTCATCGCCCTCAACCAGTCCAACCGTGAATTGGCCGTGGTGCCCGGCAAGGCCAGCCAGCAAGTGGTGGAAACTTCCGGGCAGGGCATGCTGGAACACATCGACGTGATCTTCCCGATTGTCCACGGCACCCTCGGTGAAGACGGTTGCCTGCAGGGCTTGCTGCGCATGGCGGACTTGCCCTTCGTCGGCTCCGACGTGCTCGGTTCGGCGGTGTGCATGGACAAAGACATCAGCAAGCGCCTGCTACGTGACGCGGGTATTGCGGTCACGCCGTTCATCACCCTTACGCGAGCTAATGCGGCGCGCACCTCGTTTGAAACGGCCGCTGGCAAGCTCGGTGTGCCGATGTTCGTCAAGCCCGCTAACCAGGGTTCGTCGGTGGGGGTAAGCAAAGTCGGCAGCGAAGCCGAGTACCGCGCTGCCGTTGAACTGGCGTTGGGGTTTGATGAGAAGGTGCTGGTGGAGTCCGCCGTTCAGGGCCGTGAGATCGAATGCGCCGTGCTGGGCAATGACGAGCCCATCGCCAGCGGTTGTGGCGAGATCGTGGTGAGCAGTGGTTTCTATTCCTACGACAGCAAATACATCGATGGCCAGGCTGCTCAGGTGGTGGTGCCGGCGGCGATCAGTCACGAAGCCAGCGAACGGATTCGCAGCCTGGCCATTGAGGCGTTTGAAGTGTTGGGCTGCGCCGGGTTGGCGCGGGTGGATGTGTTCCTGACGCAGGACGGCGAAGTGCTGATCAACGAGATCAACTCACTGCCCGGTTTTACCCGCATCAGCATGTACCCCAAGCTGTGGCAGGCGGCGGGCATGAGCTACAGCGAGTTGGTGAGCCGGTTGATTGAGTTGGCGTTGGAGCGGCATGCGGGGCGCAAGGGCTTGAAGATCAACCGCCAGTGATTGGCCCGAAGCAGTAACGCGATCAGGCGTTACTGAGTACTTCGCGAAAAACGTCCGGCCTTATGGCCGCAATATGCAGTAGCGAACGTGCTGCTCCGGAAGGTGCGCGACGCCCTTGCTCCCATTCTTGAAGGGTTCTTACTGACACGCCCAGAAGCTCGGCAAATTTGGGTTGTGAGAGCCCTGTCTTGCTTCTTGCTTCGGCAGCCTGAGTGACCTCAACGTGCTGCACGGCACCGTAACGTCCCGCTTTGACATCCTGAATGGCTGTGAGTAGTTCTTCGCCTATATTGCGTTTGGCGTCACGTTCCTTCAGTTCTTTATCAGTGAGTGGCATGGTTCATTTCCTTTGCGATTTTGTACAGGATATGTGCCGGAATATTCTCCGTGGCGCTCTTGCCATAAATCAGTAGCGCGACGACTGCTCCGCACTCCAGTTGTGTGGTGTAGATGACCCGCACTGATCCACTTTTACCCCGGCCCTCCATGCTCCAGCGTATCTTTCGGCAACCTCCCGAGCGCGGAATGACATTTCCAGCATCAGGATGGCTGGCGAGAAACGCCATGAAGATACCTTTTTCATCTTCAGTCCAATAGTCAGGCCATTGCCTGCTGAAGAGAGGGGATTCTATGAGAGTGAGCACGCGAAATTCTACGTCTTTGACGTAGCCTCTGGCAAGAAAGGGCGGGCCAGAAAATCGCAGGTGAGAAGGGGCTGCTCAAGAAGGTTTCTATCGTAAAAAATGACATGGCACTTTGAGTTCTGGCGCTCTGCGTAGGATTTAAGGCGTAAGGTTGCAGGTCTTTTTTATAAGCCTGTACGAATAGATCAACACCTTAATCACCCAACGCCTCACCTTCACGCCGAGGGTCAGCACCGCCACTGAGCGTCACCTTGCCCTGGGCATCCCGCGTGCGCACGATGGCCTGCACGCCGCTGGTCATCTCGATCTCGCTCAGGGCGTGGCCCTTGTCCTTGAGCGCCTGTTTCAGCGCCGGGCTGAACAGCCCAGTTTCCAACTCGGTAGCACCATTGCGACTGCCGAAGTTAGGCAGGCTGATGGCCGCCTGCGGGTCGAGCTTCCAGTCGAGCATGGCCACCAGGGATTTACTCACGTACTCGATGATCTGCGAGCCGCCGGGGGAGCCGACGGTAGCCAGCAGTTCGCCCGTGTTGCGGTCGAACACCAGGGTCGGCGCCATGGCCGAGCGTGGGCGTTTGCCCGGTTGTACGCGGTTGGCTACAGGCTGGCCGTTTTCTGCGGGGATGAACGAGAAGTCGGTCATCTGGTTGTTGAGCAAAAAGCCCTGGACCATCACATGAGAGCCGAATGCTGCTTCAACCGTGGTGGTCATCGACACGGCGCCGCCCTGGTCGTCCACTGCCACTACCTGTGAGGTGGAGATGCGCAGCGGCGAGCGGTCTGGTGCGTACGCCACCTGAATACCGGCGGGTTGGCCGGGCTTGGCGATGCCCATGCTGCGCTCGCCGATCAGCGTGGCGCGTTGTGCCAGGTAACCTGGCGCGACGAGGCCGGCGACCGGGACGGGGGTGAAGTCTGCATCGGCCACGTACAGCGCGCGGTCGGCAAAGGCCAGGCGCCCGGCTTCGGCGAGCAGGTGCACGGCCTCGGGTGTCGGCTCAAGCCCGGCCGGCGAAACACTCTTGACCGGTGTCATGGGGGCGATGGCCAGGCGTGGGTCGCGGGTTTCCAGCGCCTGCAATGTCCCCAGGATCTGCGCCACGGCAATCCCGCCCGAGGACGGCGGTGGCATGCCGCAGACCTTCCATTGTTTGTAGTCGGTGCACAGCGGTGCGCGCTGCTTGGCGGCGTAGCCCTTGAGGTCGGCCTGGGACAGGCTGCCGGCATTGCGATGGCCCTGTACCTTGCGTGCGATTTCATCGGCAATCGGGCCTTGGTATAGAGCATCCGGCCCTTCCTTGGCGATGCGCTTGAACACCGCGGCCAGTGCCGGGTTTTTCAACCGTGTACCGGTGGCTTTTGGCGAGCCGTCGGCATTCAGGAAGTACGCCGCCATGTCGGGTGATTGCGCGATAAAGCGGTCAGCGGCGATCAAGCTGTGCAAGCGTGGGGAAATGGCAAAGCCTTGCTCCGACAGACGAATTGCCGGCTCGAACAGCTTGGCCCATTGCAGGTGGCCGCTCTTTTTGTGCGCCATCTCCAGGGCGCGCAGTACGCCCGGCGTACCCACCGAGCGCCCGCCAATCTGCGCATCCGTGAACGCCATCGGCGTACCGTCGGCCTTCAGGAACAGACGCTCTGTCGCCCCGGCCGGTGCTGTTTCACGGCCGTCATAAGCCTGCACCTGTTGTCCATCCCACAGCATGATGAATGCACCGCCGCCGATGCCGGACGATTGCGGTTCCACCAGAGTCAATACCGCTTGCATGGCAATCGCCGCATCAATGGCTGAGCCGCCTTGACGCAGCATTTCACGCCCGGCTTCAGCGGCCAGTGGGTTGGCGGCGGCGGCCATATGGCGCTCGGCGTGGCGGGTGCTCAGGTCGGTGCGATAGCCCGAACCCAGCTCTGGCGCCGGAGGCTGTTCGTTGACGGGCGTGTGGCAGGCTGCGAGGGCCAGGGTTGCGGCGATGACTGTCAGGCTGCGGCGGGAAATCAAAAACACGCGCTGAACTCCGTTCATGTTGAGAAGGTGCTGTGGTCCTTGGGCTACTGCGTTTTTTACAGGTAAATCGTGCCTTGCATGTACAGCACGGCCTTGCCGGAAATAATCACCCGGTCACCCTGGAGTTCACAGCGCAACTGGCCCTTACGCTGGCCGCCTTGTTCGGCGCTCAATTGTGACTTGCCCAGGCGCTCGGCCCAGAACGGTGCCAGCGAGGTGTGCGCCGAGCCGGTAACCGGGTCTTCATTGACGCCCACATTCGGGCCGAACCAGCGCGAGACAAAATCAAACCGCGTGCTCTTGGCGGTCACCGCAATACCGCGTTTAGGCAGGCCTTTGAGTCGCGCAAAGTCCGGTGCGAGGGTCGCTACCTGCGCTTCATCTTCCACCAGCACAATATAGTCGTCGGTGCCAAACACCTCGGCGGTTT
Source organism: Pseudomonas sp. GW823-FHT02F05 (assembly GCF_058797315.1). Classification (NCBI taxonomy): domain Bacteria; kingdom Pseudomonadati; phylum Pseudomonadota; class Gammaproteobacteria; order Pseudomonadales; family Pseudomonadaceae; genus Pseudomonas; species Pseudomonas sp. GW823-FHT02F05. Next base: position 74,584 of record NZ_JBXAJM010000021.1, on the reverse strand, counting down.
CAAGCCCCAGGGCACTCAACATGCCGTGGGGCGGCTCGCAGCGTTCGGGTTTCTTTGCCGGAAAATCCATCGCCAGCTCATCGCCGTTGCGCGTTACCCGCAACTCGCCGCTACGGGTGGCAAAGCGCAGAACCTGCGGGGCGTCCGCCAATTTGTGGATCAATACCCACGCGGCTGCCAACGTGGCATGGCCGCACAGGTCCACCTCAACTTCCGGCGTGAGCCAGCGCAACTCATAGAACTCGCCACGGGGTACAAAGAACGCGGTTTCCGAAAGATTATTCTCGGCCGCGATCTGCTGCAGTTGCTCGTCGGGCAGCCACTCGGTGAGCGGGCACACTGCTGCCGGGTTGCCGCCGAAGGGATGGTGGCTGAAAGCGTCGACTTGGTAGATGTCCAGTTGCATCGGGGGCACTCCGTGTTCAGGGGAGGCTGGACACTAACAGTGGGGTAGGGGGGCGTCAAAATACAGTTAGGGAGTTTTTTGCGCGCATAAAAAAACGGCCTACCTTTCGGTAAGCCGTTTTTAGTACTTGGTGGCTACACAGGGACTTGAACCCCGGACCCCAGCATTATGAATGCTATGCTCTAACCAACTGAGCTATGTAGCCAAGTGGCGCGCATTATTCGCTTGGAACGGCAATGCGTCAAGCGTTTTTATTGAATTTTTTTCTACGCTTTCAACTGTTTAAGCCAAAGCCCTGGTTTTGGCGACGGGCGGTGACGAATGCGTTGTGGATGAGGGGAGTGGAAGCGCTTGGCGTCTTCGAAGGTTTACTCGCAGGCCATGTCCGACAATGTTGGGCAGATATCCCTGTCGCCCAACACGTGACTGGCTAACTCAACTTACCGATGCAGTGGGGGGTGGGTGACGCGCTTGAGCTGTTCGCGGGCCCGTGACAAGCGCGAGCGCACGGTGCCGATAGGAATGTCCAGTACATCGGCGGTGTCCTGGTAACTGCCGTCGGTTTCCAGCGAGGCGTACAGTGTTCTGCGCATCTCGGTCGGCAAGTGGTCAATCGCACTCAGGGTATTTTCCAAGCGCCGGTTGACTTCGAACTCCCAGTCCAGGCTGTGGCTTTCTTCATGGCCATGCCACAGCGACTCGTCGAATTCGCAATGTGCAGGCTTGGCATACAGGCGCCGGAAGTGATTGCGGATCAGGTTCTGTGCGATGCCGCACATCCAGGTGCTGAGTGTCGCGGTACCACTGAAACGTTCGCGATTGCGCCAGGCCTCCAGGTAAGTCAATTGCAAAAGATCATCCGCGTCTTCCGGGTTCAGGACCCGTTTGTGAATGAAACGGCGAAGTTTTTTCTGTTGATCGTCTGTCAGATGGAGCATGAATTGAGGCGAACTGCCACCAAGGTGAACGAGGGCTTCAATAGGGATATTCATGATTTTTCCTTAAGGTAGACGCAGTCGAAATAGTTTCGGCGGTTACCTCTTTTGCACTGCCTGTGCCAAAGGAGAATCATTGTGTAACCTTATGATTTATATAAATAAATACGTTATGGTCGTGGTGGTTTTGTGCAGTAATTTGCAAAAGGCACCAGGGACCTGTGCGGGTTTTTTCATCTTGTTGGATGAGTGAGTTTCAGTGGAACCATCTGGGCGGGCCTGACCACATATGGACACTCTCTTCCTGTACTGGCCTGCCCATGAAAGTCGAATCTACCAACGAAGTGCCAATGACCCCGCGGGTGGAACTCCCCACCGCTAGCCCGGCCGCCAAACCTGAGCCAGGCCAAGGTGTCGATGATCTTTCTCTGCACTTCAGTCAGGAGGTGGAATCCAGCAGTCGTACGTTGGATAAGCGTGTAATTGACGTGCGTGTGCCTCCTGTCCAGGTGCTCGCGCAGCTCTATGAGCAGTTGGGGCATCCGGCCCAGGAAAGCTTTGCCGCGGTAGTACGTCGAATCAGGCAGAAATTACTCACGCAACCCAGCATCGATACATTGCTGGAGCTCACTGGCGGTGATCCGGCGCGCACCTTCGTGGTACTCAAGGCGGTGTGCGGGCAGGCCGAGGCCGACGTGCGCAACTCCGAAGCCGACCTGGCGCGGGATGCAATTGCCAAGCTGGAGATCCGCTTCAAAGGGGAGATCCAGGCGGGCCTGAATATTGCCATGGCCTTGCATAAGAAGAGTGGCGATCCAGAAGAGCTCCAGGCGCTGCGCGCGCTCTATTACGCCAGTGTGGTGACACGGCAATCCCTGGCGACCATGATGCACGCGCTGCTCGGCATCTACAGTGACGACCGTTTTGCACATGGGTTGAAAATGATGTCCAGCGCCCTGACGGCCGACATTGCCGCCCATGTGTCCTCCGTCCCTACGGCAATGTTGCGCACCTTGCTGACAGGACTGGGCAAATGTGGCGCATTGAGCGGGGTGTTATGCAGCTGTCGTGAGCTGATTCAGAACCTTGCAATCGAAATGCATGCGGTAAGCCTGCTGCGACGCATGCTGGGTTATGCAGACACCGGCATCGTGACAAATGAAGTCATGCGCCTGGCTGAAGATATGGGGGCCAGCACATCAAAACTCGTGTCTCTCAATGCGCTTTATAAGCTGTTTCAAAAGTTGCCCGAGGCCTTGTGGCCGGATAGCAAATCACGCCAAGAGGCGCTGCACAATTTTCTGCTGGTGATGGACGAGCTTGCTCGCCTCGAACGCATACGCCCTGGTTTTCCTAATTCGACTATCCTGGCGTGAGCGTGCTGTCCACCCTCAACGGTGTACTGCTCAAGGTGGCGCAGCGTGCCGAGGTCTTGGGCGCGGTGGTGATCATGGCCATTGTGTTCATTTTCATCGTGCCGCTGCCTACCTGGCTGGTGGACATTCTGATTGCGCTGAATATCTGTATTGCCTGCCTGTTGATCATGCTCGCGCTTTACTTGCCCGGGCCTTTGGCGTTCTCTTCCTTCCCGTCGATTTTGTTGCTGACCACCATGTTCCGCCTGGCGTTGTCGATCGCAACGACGCGCTTGATCCTGCTCGAACAGGACGCCGGCGATATCGTTGAGGCCTTCGGCAATTTCGTAGTGGGCGGCAACCTGGCTGTTGGGATGGTGATCTTTCTAATCCTGACCCTGGTCAACTTTCTGGTGATCACCAAGGGCTCTGAGCGGGTTGCCGAAGTGGCGGCGCGCTTCAGCCTGGACGCAATGCCGGGCAAGCAGATGTCCATCGACAGTGACTTGCGTGCCGGCTTGATTGACGGCGTGCAAGCGCGGGACAAGCGTGAGCAGTTGTCCCGCGAGAGTCAGCTGTTCGGGGCCATGGATGGTGCCATGAAATTCGTCAAGGGGGATGCCATCGCGGGGTTGATCATCGTTGTGGTCAACCTGTTGGGCGGCTTCTCCACAGGTATGTTCCAACATGGCTTGAGCGCCGCCGACTCAATGGCGCTGTATTCGGTGCTGACGATTGGCGATGGTCTGATTGCGCAGATACCGGCGCTGTTGATCTCTCTCACCGCCGGCATGATCATTACCCGCGTGGCACCGGAAGGGCGCAAGGGCATCACGAACATGGGCGCCGAGATCGCACGCCAGATGACCAGTGAGCCCAAGAGCTGGATGATCGCCTCGGTGGCCATGCTTGTGTTTGCGATCGTGCCTGGCATGCCGACCCTGGTGTTTATTCTGCTGGCGATGATGACCGGCGCCTTGGGTTATTACCTCGACCGTCGGCGCCGACGTGAAGCGCAGCCAGAAGCCGAAGCCGTCGAAGCCGTGCGGCCTGAAGAAAATGGCAAAGAGGATCTGCGCGGGTTTGATCCGTCCCGGCCCTATCTGCTGCAGTTTCCCTCGGCTTTGCGCGGCACGCCTGAGGTGACCGATCTTATTCACGGAATCCGTCAGGTTCGAAATTCCCTGGTTGCCAATATTGGCCTGACGTTGCCGCCGTTTGAAGTCGAGATCGATGACTCGCTGGACGATGATGAAATGCGCTTCTGCGTCCATGAGGTACCCATGGTCAAGGCGTCGGTGGTCCAGCACGTTGCCGTGGAGCGCAGCGCCCTGACGGTTGAGCCTGAGCATGGCGTACCGGGATTGGCCGAGCGCAATGAGCAGGATTGGCTCTGGCTGCCACCCGACGACCCACTGCTCAATGATGCGCAGTTGGAGCGCTTCACGGCGACGAGCCTGATCGTCGACCGCATGAAGAAGGCGATGATGCTCAGTGGGCCGCAGTTCCTGGGGATTCAAGAGAGCAAGTCGATCCTCAGTTGGCTTGAGAACAACCAACCCGAGCTGGTGCAGGAACTGCAACGCATCATGCCGATCTCGCGCTTTTCGGCGGTGCTGCAACGCCTGGCCAGCGAAGGGGTTCCGCTGCGCGCCGTGAGGTTGATTGTCGAATCGCTGATCGAATATGGCCAGCACGAACGCGAGCCGGAAGCACTGGCTGACTATGCGCGCATTGCCCTCAAGTCGCAGATCTACCACCAGTACAGCGAGGCCGATGGGCTGCATGCCTGGCTGTTGTCACCGCATACCGAAAACATCCTGCGCGAGGCGCTGCGCCAGACCCAGACCGGGGTGTTCTTTGCACTCGACGGCGATAATAGCGCTGCGCTGGTCAACCTGCTCAACCAGGCCTTCAGCGCACGGGCAAAAATAAAAAGTGTGTTGTTGGTGGCGCAGGATTTGCGCAGCCCCTTGCGCACCTTGTTGCTTGAGGAGTTCAACCATGTGCCGGTGTTGTCTTTCGCCGAGCTGGGGAGCACTTCCAAGGTCAAGGTGCTGGGGCGTTTTGACCTTGGCCAGGATGAGTTGATGCACGGGACATTGGCATGAACACAGCGCTACTTGCAGAGTACGGGGGGACGTACTGATGTTCGAACTCCGAGTGTTGGATGGTTTGCATCAAGGGGCCGCGCTGCCTCTGTTTGGTGAGCAGTGGAGCCTTGGCGCCAACGCGGACGCTGATCTCTTGCTGGATGATCCCGGTATCGCCGAGCACCACGCGCGCCTGCTATTGCTCGAAGGGCGCTGGTCGGTGCAGGCTGAAGCGGGGCTGCTGAAAAACGGCGATGGGCAAATGTTGGCGCAGATCGGCGATCTGGCACTCAACACGCCGTTTATGATTGGCCCCGTCAGCTTGTGTGTCTGCCCTGCCGATCATCCTTGGCGGCAGGCATCGGTGCTCAAGCCGCCCCGGCCGGCAACGGAGCCCTTGCCCCAGGCGCCATTGCCGCTGACGCTGTCTTCCATTCCCTTGTTGCAGCAAAAACGCTTGGTCAGCCTGGTTCTGCTATGCGCCGTGATCATCGCTGCGGTCGGCATTATCTTCAGCGGTGAGCGTGAGGCCCAGGCATCGCTGATGCCGGCGGTCATTCAGAAACCCGGGTTGGACTCACCCGCTGAGGTGCGTCAGCAACTCATGAAGATGCTCAACGAACGTGAATTGCTCCAGCGCGTCAGCTTGCAGATCGTCAATGGTCAGATTGCCCTCAATGGTGTTGTTTCCCAGGATGAAGTGGAACTGATTGCGCGCATGCTCGACCGTTTTGCCGAGCAATTCGACACTGTGGTGCCGGTGCTCAGTCGCGTACGGGTACGCGAAGGCAGGCTACCGTTCAAGATCTCGCAGATAGTGGGTGGCCCGAATGGCCACGTGGTGCTGGAGGAAGGAAGCCGCTTATTCGTGGGTGATGAAGTGGATGGCCTGCGCCTGGTTTTGATCGATAACAGCAAAGTGGTTTTTGACGGCGAGCAACGCTATGAGGTGGGCTGGTGAAGGGGTCGCTGCAGGAGCGTCTGGAGGCCTGGCAACTGAACCAGTCACAGGCGTTGAGCAGTTTCGCGCCGGTGACAATGCTCGGTCGTATCCAGCGCGTGAACGGCATGCTGCTGCAGTGCCGGTTGCCGCAGGCACGTATTGGTGACCTATGCAAAGTCGAAAAAGGGCCGGGCGACTACATGCTCGCCGAGATCATCGGGTTCGATCAGCGCGATGCGGTGCTCAGTGCCCTGGGCAACCTTGAAGGCGTGCGTGTAGGCGCCAGCGTCGAGCGGTTGGGGGTTCCGCATCAGGTCCGGGTCGGTGATGAGTTGTTGGGGCAGGTGCTGGATGGTTTTGGCCGCCCGATTGCGGGCGATGGTGTGAGCGCGTTCGTGGAAGCGGACACCCCTGGGGCGACCACAGTGTTATGCGAGGCGCCTCTTCCTACCGAACGGCCGCGGATCAACCGCGCACTGGCTACGGGGGTGCGCTCGATTGATGGCCTGATGACTCTGGGGGAGGGCCAGCGTGTCGGGCTGTTTGCCGGAGCCGGTTGTGGCAAGACCACCTTGTTGGCCGAAATCGCCCGTAACGTGGAGTGCGATGTGATCGTATTCGGTCTCATCGGGGAGCGGGGCCGGGAACTGCGCGAGTTTCTCGATCATGAACTGGATGAGCAGTTGCGTGCCAAGGCCGTGTTGGTGTGTGCAACCTCCGACCGCTCAAGCATGGAGCGCGCGCGTGCTGCGTTCACGGCAACTGCGCTGGCCGAAGGTTTCCGGCGCAAGGGCCAGAGGGTGCTGTTGCTGATCGACTCTCTGACCCGTTTTGCCAGGGCCCAACGTGAAATCGGCCTGGCTGCCGGTGAACCCTTGGGGCGCGGTGGTCTGCCGCCGTCGGTCTACAGTTTGCTGCCACGTCTGGTGGAGCGTGCCGGCTTGACCCGTGAAGGCGTGATCACGGCCATCTATACAGTGTTGATCGAACAGGACTCCATGAACGATCCGGTAGCGGATGAGGTGCGCTCTCTGCTCGACGGTCATATCGTCCTGTCGCGCAAGCTGGCCGAGCGCGGCCATTACCCGGCGGTCGATGTCCTGGCCAGCCTTTCGCGGATTCTAAGCAATGTTGCCGAGCCCGTGCATATCCGTGCCGGCACGGCGCTACGACGCTTGCTGTCGGCTTACCAGCAGATCGAGCTGATGCTCAAGTTGGGGGAATATCAGCCCGGCAACGATGCACTCACCGACCTGGCTGTTGACAGTCGGCAGGCGGTAGATGGCTTTCTGCGCCAGGACTTGCGCGAACCTTCGCCGCTTGCCGCCACCATGGACCAATTGGCTGAGCTGACCGCCCATGTCCCATTCTGAAGTGTTACCGGCTGAAATCGATACCCTGCGACGTTTGCGCCGACACCGTGCAGACCGCGCCGAGCGTGCGCTGCGTGAGGCAAAAAGGGCGCAGCAAGCGCTGGTCGCGCATATCCGGGAAGCGCAGGAAATCCTCGAGCAAACCCGCCTGGAAGAGGCCCGGCAATGCGCGCAGCTGTTGAGTCAGCACCAGGGGCAGGTGGTGACGTTCAAGGCGCTGAAAAACTGGAGTGCCAAGGAGCGGCAATTATCGGCGGGTACCCGGCGTGAAGAAGGCCAATTGTTGCAACTCCAAGAGCAGCAGCAAGAGCGGGCTGCACGGGTCGGCCAGGCGCAGAAACACGTCACCTTGTGCTTGCGCCAGGTAGAAAAAATACAAGAGTTATCTGAGTTACTGAGGCAGGAGCCGATATGAAACAGGTTTCAGTTAGTCCGCCTGAACGTCAGCGTCCGCGCGAGTCTCGCGATGATCGTGCACCTGAATTCGGTACCCTGGTGCCTTGGGAGCAAGGGCGATTGTTCGCCCGGTTGTTTGACGATGGGGGCCAGGACAGCGGGGGGTATGGAGCGTCTCTGAATGGAATCAAAGCCTCGGGCGATGTCGCCATGATCGGGGCACTGACCGAGCAGTTGGCGCCGCGAATGCTCGTTGGTTCGCAATGGCCGTTGATGGCTGTTTTTCACCTGGGCCGCCTGGGGCGGATCAACGCCAGTATCCGCCGGGAGCAGGGGGGCTGGAACGTCGAGCTGCATGCAGAGCAAGACAATACGGTGCACTGGCTCAGTGGTGTACGCCAACAATGTGAGCAACGGTTGGCGCAGAGCCTGCGCCAGCCTGTCAGTTTGTATCTGGCAAAATCGACGTAGGCATGATGCTGCCACCTTTGATACTTCCCAGATTCAAAACCGATATTGCGGTTGCCCGGCAGCGCTTGGGGCAAGGGTTGTGTATGCCGTTCGAGGTCGCTGGGTCGAGTGGCGAGTTGAGAATGGAGCCTGGTACTGCTCCTGTGGGCATCCAGCCGCTCTGCTTCGAAACCGCCTGTGGCGTCTTGGCCTTCAGTGAGCCAGGACCACAGTTCAGCTTGATGGGTGAATGCCCCGTGACGCTCGAGCAGGCCGGGAATGATCCGGACGCCTGGTTCTGGGAGTTGTTCCAGCATCATCTGAGCCCTCAGGTGCAGGCGTTGTTTGGGTACCTGCGTTTGCTGCCAGGCGCTCGCCCCATGAACTTTGGTTGTCGACTCTGCGTGACGCTTGGGGCCTCTCGCGTGGCGGGCTATCTGTGGCTGTCTGTCGAGAGCTTTCTGGCGCTATGCAAGGCGGGGCCGTGGCGATCCAGGGCTGAGCCGATGCCGGCGCAGTTTCGGCTGGCGGTTGACGTAACGCTTGGGCACCTGCGGTTGTCCATGCACCAGCTGCGCGGCTTGCGGGCTGGTGACGTGCTGGTGCTTGAGCGAGCCTTTTTCAGTGCGTCGGGAACCGGCCACGTGCAGGTTGGCAAACAGCGCCTGGTGGGCTGGATCGACGCTGAATCCGGGCCGATGCGTCTGACCCTTACTTCTATCGAGGATATGTTTGTGGATGAGGATTTTGCAACACAGCCCTACTCAGAGCATGAGGATGAAACAGCGGTGATGGATGTGTTCGGGCATGAACCATTCGACGAGCTGAGCATGGCGCTCAATGTACGGTGCGGTACGCTGAACCTGACCCTCGGCGAATTACGCAACCTTGCGCCCGGCGCGGTGTTGGGGGTTGCCGGCTATGCCCCCGGCACTGCCGGTCTCTATTACGGCGACCGCCCCCTCGGCCTGGGCCAGTTGGTTGAAGTGGACGGGCGACTGGGGCTGCAGATGTCTCGCGTGATCTTTTCTCGATGAATAGTTTCCAGGGAATAGATCCGGTCGTCCTGGCAATATTTCTTGGGGCACTGTCGTTGATGCCCATGCTGTTGGTCGTCTGCACGGCGTTCCTGAAGATCGTGATTGTGCTGATGATCACCCGCAATGCCATCGGTGTGCAGCAGGTGCCTCCGGGCATGGCCATCAATGGTATTGCCCTGGCGGCAACCCTGTTCATCATGGCGCCTGTAGGTTATGAGATGGCCGAGATCGTCAAGGTGTCGCCCCTGGACCTGACCAGCGTAGGCGCACTCCAACAGACGGGAATGGAGGCGATCAAACCATTGCGCACCTTCATGCTGCGCAACAGTGACCCGGATATTCTTACCCACCTGTTGGAAAATGCCATGCGCATGTGGCCGGCGCAGATGGCGCAGGAGGTCCAACGTGAGGACCTGATCCTGCTGGCGCCGGCCTTTGTGCTGTCACAGTTGCAGGCGGGGTTCGAAATCGGCTTTCTGATCTATATCCCTTTCATCGTGATTGACCTGATTGTTTCCAATCTCCTCTTGGCTTTGGGTATGCAAATGGTCTCGCCCATGACCATTTCCCTGCCGCTCAAATTGCTCTTGTTCGTGATGGTCTCCGGGTGGTCGCGGTTGCTCGACAGCCTGTTCTTTTCCTATCTCTGAGTGACCTATGGAACCCATCGTACTGTTCAAGCAGGGCATGTTGCTGGTAGTCATGCTAACGGCGCCGCCGCTGATCGTGGCGGTGGTGGTGGGGGTCATGACCTCCCTGGTGCAGGCACTGATGCAGGTCCAGGACCAGACGTTGCCCTTCGGTATCAAGCTGGTGGCAGTGGGGATCACCCTGATCATGACCGGTCGCTGGATCGGTGTGGAGTTGATCCAGTTGATGAACTTGACCTTTGACATGATCGGTCGATCGGCCCTGCACTGAGGTCTGCCTGTGCTGTTATATCTTGAATATTTGCCCTCCCTGCTGGTCGCCATGGCGCGTATATACCCCTGCGCTTTCCTCGTGGCGGCATTCTGTTTTCAACATATACGCGGCATGCTGCGGCACACCATTGTGGTGGTCATGGCACTGCTGCCTGCACCTGCCATTCATGTCTTGCTGGAGGGCCAGGAACACTCGGCGCTGATGCTCGGAGGGCTGGTCCTCAAAGAGTTGGCCCTGGGGTTATTGCTGGGCGTGTTGCTGTCGATGCCGTTCTGGCTGTTCGAGTCGGTCGGGGCGTTGCTGGATAACCAGCGGGGCGCTTTGGCCGGTGGTCAGCTCAACCCCTCGCTTGGGCCAGACGCGACGCCGGCCGGGCATCTGTTCAAACAATTGGCGATTTTTTTGCTGATGGCCAGTATGGGCCTCGGGGCGTTGACGCAGGTGATCTGGGACAGCTATCTGCTCTGGCCACCGACGGTGTGGTTTCCACTGCCCGCTGCCGATGGGTTCGATGTATTTGTCGGCCTGCTTGGCGATACCTTCACGCACATGATGCTCTACGCTGCCCCCTTTATTGCGGTGCTGCTGTTGCTGGAGTTCGGCATCGCGCTGCTGGGGGTCTACAGTCAGCAATTGCAAGTGAGTACGCTGGCGTCGCCCCTCAAGAGCCTGGCGGGTATCGGTGTGCTGTTGTTGTATTTTGCGTTGCTGCAGGACCTGATCGTCGGGCGCATGGGCTTGCTTAAAGACCTCAAGCACTCCCTGGGCGTGTTCTTCAAGGTCTCGCTGTCATGAGTGATTCGGGGGAAAAGAAGCACCCCGCATCAGCCAAGAAGCTGCGTGATCAGCGTAAGAAAGGCCAAGTCGCCCAAAGCCAGGATGTGGGTAAGCTACTGGTGCTGACAGCTATCAGCGAAATCGCCTTGTTCACCGCCGAGAGCAGCCTGCAACGTTTCCAGCAGTTGATGCTGCTGCCGATCACGCGTCTGTCCTTGCCTTTCCCGCAGGCGCTGGAAGAAGTGATGGTCGAAGGTTTGATGTTGTTTTTCTCCTTCGCCCTGTTGATGGCCGCGGTGGCGATTATCACGAAGCTGGTCAGCAGTTGGATGCAGTTCGGGATTCTGTTCGCGCCGGACGCCTTGAAGCTCGACTTCAATCGTCTCAACCCGCTCAGCCAACTCAAGCAAATGTTTTCTGCCCAGTCGGTAATGAACCTGTTGATGAGCATCGTCAAGGCAACACTGCTGGGCCTGATCCTGTACGTGGTGATCTGGCCTTCCCTGGGGGCGTTGATCAATATGGCCACCAGCGATCTGCAAAGCTACCTCCTGGGATTGATCGCCCTGTTCCGCTATCTGCTGCATGCCTGTCTCGGGTTATTGCTGGTGCTGGCGCTTATCGACCTCGCAATGCAGAAATACTTTTTTGCCAAGCGCATGCGCATGACCCAGGTCGAGGTCATGAAAGAGTACAAGGACATGGAGGGCGATCCCCACGTGAAGGGGCAGCGCCGCGCCCTGGCGCAGCAATTGGCCCAGGAGGAGCCGAAGGTCAAGCTGCCCAAGCTGGAGGAGTCCGATATGCTGGTGGTCAACCCGACGCACTTTGCCGTGGCCTTGTATTACCGCCCCGGCAAAACGCCGCTGCCCCTGCTGGTGAGCAAAGGGACTGATGATGACGCCCGTGCGTTGATCGCTCGCGCCAAAGCGGCTGATGTACCGGTGATCCAGTGCGTGTGGCTGGCCCGTACGCTGTATACGAACAAGCTGGGGGCGACAATTCCTCGTGAAACCCTGCAGGCCGTGGCATTGATCTACCGCACCCTGCGCGAGCTTGATGATGAGGCCAAGCGTGAAACTCTGGAGTTGCCGGAGCTTGACCTGCGTTGATCAGCGCCGGGTACGCGCATCCAGGGTTTCAAGGTTGGCCAACGACAACATTCGGCTGAGGAGCCTGTCGAGCAGGTTGGGCTGTGGGGGCAGTGCATGCCAGATCACCAGCGCGTCCTGTGCGTCAATGTAGATAAAGCAGCCATCGAATGCCACGGCCTGCTCGAAACGCCGCTCCAGCGCGTTCTGCAATTGTGAGGCTTGCAGCGCCTCGCGAGCCACGTGCAGGGCCAGACCCTGACGGGTTCCGGCTTGCATGTTGCTGGCTGTTACCCCCGGGCCAAGCGTCAGGTGGGCGGCAGAGCCGCCCACCAGGCTGTCGAGGAAGACCTGGCGTTCATCGGCCGGGGTTCCCTGGGCGCTCATCGTTCCAGCGACACCGTCTGATAGTCCGGACGCTCTCCGGCAGGGCCGGGTTCGACGCGCGTTTGTGAGGGCCACCAAATCACCAGCTTGTCCTTGGACGATTGCGGACGTGAGCAGGAGTCGCCCTTGCACGTGGGCGTACAACCGGCGACGAGCAGCGCCGCGCCGATCAGGGTGACGTACAGCGAGCGATGTTTCATGGCTTGGCCTTTTGAGTTGGAGTGATCAGGGAGGGACGGGGCACGCTGATGTGTTCATCCTTGACCACCGGGCGCATGGCGATAAACACTTCTGCTTCCTCGCCCGGCTTGAGCCAGGCGCGGGGCCAGACACTCACGGCCAGGGTTTGCGAAGTACTGCATTCCTTTTCGTCGATGCGCACATTGCGATTGAACTGGTTGCGCAGCACCACCACGGCTACGTTGTACTGCGGGCCGGCGTACCACTGGCTGCGCTCGGTGTTCAGCGCCAGCAAGTTGCGGGTACTGCACAAGGTGTTCAGCCCCAGGGGCATCGGCGCTACCTTGAAGGCTTTGGGCACTTGCCCGGTGACCAGGTGCGCCAGGGTACTGATAATGTCGCTGCGCTTGATCACTGGCTGGTGAGGGTCGTAGCGCCTGGCCAGGGGGGTGAGAGCGGCTTGCAATTCGACCTGGTCTGCCTGGGGCAGGTAGCGTGAAGGGTCGGTCTGGTCGCCGATAACGCGTGGCGTGAGGATAAATAGACGTTCGCGCCGATTGTTCTGTCGTTCAGTGGAGGAAAACAACGCCTTGCCCAACAGCGGAATATCCCCCAGCAGGGGTACTTTGCTGTGCTTGTCGGTGCTTTCGGTGACGTGGAAACCACCGACCACGAGCGAACGTTTTTCGGCCATGATGGCTTGGGTGCTGACTTTGCCTCGGCGTACATCGAAGCTACCGGGAGTAGGTTTGGCCTCTTCGAAGTTACCGTCCTCGATATCTACCAACAGCTGAATCTGATGGCCACCACGGCTCGTGATGACGCGGGGCACGACCTGGAAGCTGGTACCCACGGTGATCGGTAAAATCGTAGCGTTCTGCCGACCGCGAGTCAGGTATTGGGTCCGGTTGAAATCAATTACCGCTGGCTGGTTTTCCAGTGTCAGGACTGACGGATTGGACACCATGGTTGCCAGGCCCTTGGCTTCCAGCGCGCGTATCTCCGCGTCGAAACGACCGCGGTTTTCAATTGTCAGCTGAGCGTTGCCGGAAATCATGTTGGCTGCGCCACTGAAGCGACTGTTCTGAAAGCCCCATCTCACCCCGAATTCGCGCAGTTGCGTGCGCTCGATGTCGAGGATGATGGCATCGATTTCCACCAGTTTGCGTGCCACGTCGAGCTGGGTGATCAGTTCGCGATACATTGCCTGCCGTTCCGGCACGTCATAAATCAGGATGGCGTTATTGCGCAAGTCGGCTTCGACGCGGATACGGGCAGGGCTGAGGGGGACCCGCCGGGTGATTGACATGCCCGTATCGGTCGAGTCGTTCAACCCGGTTGTCGGCGTGGAGCCGAGCATTTGCCCCAGCAACGGGTTGCTCAAGCGTGGCACCACCGGTGTGATGAACGGGGGCTGGGTGATGGAGCGTTGAGACTGCGCCGAAGACGATGAGGGTGAGCGCGGTTCCAGGAGCCCTCTTAGTATGGTGGCTACACCGGGGATGATGATTTTTTCGTTGCGATATTCCATTTGGCGATCCGCCGCGCTGGCGAATTTCAGTGGATAGCTCAGCACGCTCTGTTTTTCATCCGTAGAACGGCGCTGGCTGCTGAAGCGCTTGATCTGTTCGATATAAACCTTCGGGCCGGAGACCAGCACAACACCGTCTTCCGGCAACTCGCCCCAGCCGAAACGACTGTCGAGCAAGCCTATATCGGTCAGCGCTTGTTTGAGGTCCGCGATGGTCTCGGAGGAGACTTCCAGGCGCGCGGATTCTTGCTGGTCCAGGGTGCTGATATAGAGGGTGTTGTTATACATATACCATTGGAAACGGTGTTCGACCCCCAACCGGTCGAGCAATGATTGCGGCGTATTTGCGCGTATCTTGCCGTTGACGTTACCTTCGAGCAGGCCCTCGACCTGGAGCTGAGTACCAAATGTCTGGGCAAAATCCTCCAGCACTTCGCGCACTGGCTTGTGCTGGGCTTCATAAGCGTAGGCCGTGTTCTTCCACTCAGGAGGTATTGCGGCCAGCGCGCTATCCAGTGGTAGCAGCCACCCAGGCAGCATAATGAGCCAACACCAGGCGGCGCGGGGAGTAAAAGCAGGTACGTGAGGGCGCAAGCGTTTGTGCTTGTCGTTTTTATCAGGCATGGGAAAGTCTCTGGTTAGTACGGTGTCGAGCGCAGCGACGTGGATATGAATGTGCGTACAGGCCGCGCCTGGCGCGCGACGACGGCGCGCCAGGTGTCGCGTTGGTTGAGGAGGGACTCGAGACACTTCGCCAGTGCTTCGCCGTGCCCCCTCTCCACGCATTGAATAAGCCAAAGCGCACCGGTGGTCGGCGCCAATGCAACTGCACCGTGAAAATAGCTCAGGCTAGGGCCTCCCAAGCGCATCCAGGTGCGCAACTGGGCTTTGTGGTCACCCGCCTGGGTCAACTGGACCTTTACCAGCAGTCTGTTCGAAACGCGTTGAAAGATGATTTCGTCGTCGCTCTCAAACAAGGTGAGCTGCTCTTCGTGGCCATTCAGCCAACCGGCAAGGAGTGCTTGCAACTTATTGCACGCCATCCAGCGCTGTTTTGAGCAGTGTATGTCTGGAGCGCGTGTGTTCGTTGAACGCGATGACAGAGAGCTTCTGTTGTTTCATGAGGTTGCTGAAGTAATCGATATCTGCATCGAGCGCTTCCGGATCTTTATAGGCCGTATTCACCCGCTTGATATCAGCCTGAACTTGCCTCAATAGATGGTTTTTCAGGTTTCCGTGAAAGTCCATGATTTTTACTCCAGATGTGTCTGAACTGTGTGGCGGGTTGATTGCCACCAGTTCCATCGGAAGAAATTTTTTTAAAGATATCGCCTGCCTCTACCGCTATGTTCCTACACGTTTGTAAACAATATTTCTCGCATCGAGGCCCAGTCGATCCGAAAATCGCCTTCATCTGTTTCCAGTAACAGCGATTGAGGTTTGACCTGGTCATCGGGGCGAAGCTTCCAAGGTGTAGAGCCCAGCTGGACCAAGGCTTGGGCTATCTGCTCATGCTCGAGCGGGTTGCAAACCAGGGTGGCCTTCATAGGTGGAATTTGCGTCGTTACCAACTGTTTGACCAATGCCGAAAGGCGCTTTGGGGGAGGCACTTCCTCCAACAGGCAGTGGAAGGCTCGGTTGGCGATGGATGTTGCGTAGTGTTCGAGGTTGTCACACATCGCCTTGCGTTGGCGCTCCCACGCACTGAGTTGCGCGTGGGCGCGTGACCAGAAGTCGAGGCGGGCCTGCTCAAGCATTTCTTCACGATGCTCAACCGCCTGGCGCAGCAGCTCTTCAGCTTGGGCCCGTGCGCTATCTAGCAACTGCGCGGACTGAAAGCAATCGGTGAGCATCTCCCGGGTAA
Source organism: Pseudomonas sp. GW823-FHT02F05 (assembly GCF_058797315.1). Lineage (NCBI taxonomy): Bacteria > Pseudomonadati > Pseudomonadota > Gammaproteobacteria > Pseudomonadales > Pseudomonadaceae > Pseudomonas > Pseudomonas sp. GW823-FHT02F05. Next base: position 58,839 of record NZ_JBXAJM010000021.1, on the reverse strand, counting down.
TCAGTACTTTTGGCTGCCCGGAAGCGCCGTCGTGCAATTCGATTTTGCGTTGGGTCAACATAGACAATGCTCTGGTGTGTTGCCGTTAACGACGAGTTGTTTCACTACCCGTTGCGTCGATACGCCAGACAATCGCCTGCCACAGCGTATTGAGCCGGCCATGCGCATCGTCAAATGGCAGGTGTGTGGTTTCAAGTGCCTGCACCCGGTCAGGCGGCAAGCGCAGACGAAGGCGTTGCCAGACAGCAGGCTCGACCCAGGCCCTCAGCAATTGCATTGGATCATCCTCCGGCTGCAACAGGGCGTCAGGGTGTAGCGCCTTGGCAAGGCGCTCACACCACTTGCGGTGTTCATCGCACAAGGGGCTGTCGAGGTTGGGATGGCACGTAAGCTCCAGCAGTGCTATCGCCAGATCGAACTGCTCCCGTGAAGCCAGGGCCAAACCAAGCACCGTTGCACAGGGAGGGGGAGGCAGGCATGGCTCGATGCCCAACGCTGCGCACGCCAGCGCGGGTTGGCTGCGGCACAAGGCGGGTACTGCGTGGTAGGCGTGAGCGCTGGTCGCGTCCGGGTGCGAAAACTGCCACGGACTGGCCCACCATTGGGCCCAGGCCAGATGATCACTCATTCGCTAGAGGCGCTGGGGCTACAGGTTCCTGCCTGGATCGTTGGCTTCGTATGCGCCAGAACAGCGCCAAGGCGAGTGTCAGTATCGCGCCGATAACCAGAGCGCTCATAGCGGTACGCCAAAAACCGACGTCTTCCTCAGGGATCAGGAACGGACCGAAGTAGCTCAGGCGTTGTTGTTCCTGGTAAGCCGTTGCCGGTACAAAAACCACCGTGAGCTTCTGCGCGTTATCCAGTGCAGTGGTCATGCCAGGAATACTACTGGATACCATCCTGCGTACGCGCGCGCGGATGCTGTCGGGCTCCAGTCGTGGGTCATGTTTGATGAACACTGAGGCGGAGGCGGGTTGGACGGGCTCACCGGGAGCCACGCGTTCGGGCAGCACCACGTGCACACGAGCGACGATGACCCCATCGATGTTTGACAGGGTCGCCTCCAACTCCTGGGACAGGGCATAGATATACCGGGCACGCTCTTCCAGTGGCGTAGAGATGACGCCCTCCTTGCGGAAGGTGTCCCCCATCGTGGCACGGGCGACCTTGGGCAATCCGACCGCTTCCAGTGTGCGAACGGCGCGGCTGATATCGGCTGCATTGACACGCACCACGACGCCGTCCTTGGCAGGCACTTTTTGTGCGCGTATGTGTTTGTCAGCCAGTTCCGCGATGACCTCATTGGCATCCTGCTCGGAGAGTTGGCGATGCAGTTCGACACTTTCGCCGCAGCCGCCCAGCATCAGCGCCAGCGAGAAAACTAATCCGACGGATAGAAAACGAGTCATTTTTTCCTACTGCAGGTTGCTGATTTTTTCTAGGCATTGCGCGCCCTTGCCGACGCACTTCACCAGGGTTTGGGTCAGTAGAATGGAGTCTGAAAGATTGGGGGTGTAGTTGAGCCGATTTTTTTCTTTGAACTCATTGTTGAAGTCCTTGAGACCTCGACTCATACCACTTTTAGCCTTGTCCAAATACTGCAAAGCGTCGGTCAGTGCGTTCGCGGATGGCGTGGCGGTAACCCGTTGCATCGAGGGGGCCAATAACGCGCTGAAAAAGCTCGCATCTTCGCTGTGGTGCGTAGGTTGGGTAGGGGACCTGTGGGCTGTAAGGCCGTTTTGATATTCGCGTAATACGTCGACTTCTTCTATTTGCATATGGACCTCTAAGGGGAAACCCGCCCTTTGATGACCAAGGGCGGTGAAGCTATTTAACGCAGCGCGTCGTTGTTCTTTTTCTGCTCACTGATCCTGAATGCCTCATTGCTTTCTTTCATGGATTCGCGAAGCAGTTGCTTCCTTTCTGCCTTAAGGTCTGCGTTTTCGCCACCGGTGACCGGGGGGTGGTAGCTTTGCGGGTTGATGCCAGAAATACTCATAGTGATGCTCCGCTATCTAAGAAATGACATTTGAGCCTTGATGCGTAGTTGCAATAGTGTTGCTGCCGATAGGCACTAAATATATCAGGCTCATCCTTGTGTGGTTCAGGCTCGAATATGGTTCCCGCTTTTACTTAAAGGGTGTGTCTGAAGGTGTCTTCGGTGTGGGCTGAGCAGCGGGCTACTGTATATCTAGTTGTTTCATTCGGTAGTAAAGCGTTCTCTTTGCCATGCCCAACTCTACAGCCACCTCGTCCACACAGTAGGTATGACGCCGCAGCGACTCTTCAATCAGAGCTTTCTCGATTTGTTGCAGGCGTTCTTTCAGGTTGGTGGGTTGGTTTGTAGCGTTCGAGGGCGAGCTTGATAATGGCGCCAGACCCAGCACGAAACGTTTGGCAGTCGAGCGCAGTTCACGCACATTCCCCAGCCATGGATGGCACAGCAACTGTTGGACTAGCTCACTGCAAGGGTTTGGGGCGAGACACTTATAGTGCTCGGCTTCCTCTTGAATCATACTCAGGAACAACGGGACGATTCGGTCACGGCGATTGCGCAGCGCAGGCAGATTGATATTTACGACGTTCAGGCGGAAATACAGGTCGCGCCTGAACTTTCCCTGCTCGACCATCTCATGCAGGGATTGTTGCGCAGAGGCGATGACTCGCATGTCCACCGGGATAAACCGGGTTGAGCCCAGGCGTTCGACGCCACGTGACTCCAGCACACGTAGCAGTTTGGCCTGCATGGAAAGCGGCATGCTGTCGATTTCATCCAGATACAAGGTGCCCAGGTGTGCGGTTTCGATAAAACCCGCACGTGATTGCACTGCTCCTGTATAGGCGCCGCTGTTGACGCCGAACAGTTGGCTCTCTGCGAGGCTTTCCGGGATGGCGGCGCAGTTCACTGCGACAAAATGACCTCGTCGCCCCGACAAACGATGGATTCGTTGGGCCAGGGTATCCTTGCCAGTACCCGTCTCCCCCAACAACAAAATATCGATATCGAGCGCTGCGGTACTCTTGAGCGTACGTTCGATATCCAAGGTTTCAACAGAAGGGAAGTATGTCTCATTTGTTGTCTTGTAAGAGGCTGACATAGTCAGGGTGCTCCACTATCGCTATCACTTCACTGTTGATAGAACGCTGTTGGCGTGCGGTCAGTAGAGCGCAAATAATCAAAAATGTCATCGTGCTTATTAGTATGAAAATACTGCGCGAGAGCGTGTCAAATATTAACTATGTCAGGGCGCTGTATTGTTCAAGTGCATTCTTGATGGTTGTTGAATCTTTAGTGTAGGAGAAGACTTAAGGCTTGAAGGATTCATCGTTTAAATCGATCAAGGGTTATGAGTGATTAAGTTTTCTAGGTGTGGGGCTTTTAGTTGGGTGGCAGGTAGAAACAGGAGGCAATAAAAAACCGACGCAATGCGTCGGTTTTTTTGTATCGGGCAGAGGTTCAGCTAACGCTTACACGTTGAAACGGAAGTGCATCACATCGCCATCTTTGACAATGTAATCCTTACCTTCCAGGCGCCACTTACCGGCTTCCTTGGCACCGGCTTCACCCTTGAACTGGATGAAGTCGTTGTAAGCGATCACCTCAGCGCGGATAAAGCCTTTCTCAAAGTCGGTGTGGATCACGCCAGCCGCCTGTGGCGCGGTAGCACCGACCTTGACGGTCCAGGCGCGGACTTCTTCGACACCGGCGGTGAAGTAGGTCTGCAGGTTGAGCATTTCGTAGCCGGCGCGGATTACGCGGTTCAGGCCAGGCTCTTCCAGGCCCAGGGCCTCGAGGAACATGTCCTTTTCTTCGCCGTCATCGAGCTCGGCGATTTCCGCTTCGATCTTGTTGCATACCGGAACAACGATGGCGCCTTCTTCGTCGGCAATGGCCTTGACCACGTCGAGCAGCGGGTTGTTCTCAAAGCCGTCTTCGGCAACGTTGGCGATGTACATCACAGGCTTGGTGGTCAGCAGGTGGAAGCCCTTGATCACGGCCTTCTCATCGGCCCCCATATTCTTCATCAGGCTGCGCGCCGGTTTGCCTTCGGTAAAGTGCGCGATCAACTGCTCCAGCAGGCCCTTCTGGACCACTGCATCCTTGTCGCCGCCCTTGGCGTTACGCGCGACTTTCTGCAGTTGCTTTTCGCAGCTGTCGAGGTCGGCGAAGATCAGTTCCAGGTCGATGATCTCGATGTCGCGCTTGGGGTCTACGCTGTTGGAGACGTGAATCACATTCTCGTCTTCAAAGCAGCGGACCACGTGGGCGATAGCATCGGTTTCGCGGATGTTGGCCAGGAACTTGTTGCCCAGGCCTTCACCTTTCGAGGCGCCGGCGACGAGGCCCGCGATGTCGACGAACTCCATGGTGGTCGGTAGGATGCGCTTGGGATTGACGATGGCCGCCAGTGCGTCAAGACGCGGGTCCGGCATTGGTACGATGCCGCTGTTGGGTTCGATGGTGCAGAAGGGGAAGTTCTCCGCCGCAATACCGGACTTGGTCAGGGCGTTGAACAGGGTGGACTTGCCGACGTTGGGCAGGCCGACGATGCCGCAATTGAATCCCATGGTGTTTCCCCTCGGATAAGAGTCAAGCCTTCTGGCTGTGCAGGTTTTTCATCGCACGGTTCCATTCACCGGCGAAGATATCCGGCAGCACGCCGAGGGCAAAATCGATGCTGGCATCGAGTTTTTCCTGTTCGGCGCGTGGCGCACGACCCAGGACGAAATTTGAAACCATACTGGCAACGCCTGGGTGGCCAATGCCGAGCCGCAGACGGTAAAAATTATTCTGATTGCCCAACTGCGCGATGATGTCACGCAGGCCATTGTGCCCACCATGCCCGCCGCCGAGCTTGAGCTTGGCTACGCCGGGTGGCAGGTCCAGTTCGTCATGGGCCACCAGGATTTCTTCGGGTTTGATCCGGAAGAAGCCCGCAAGCGCCGCGACAGCCTGGCCGCTGCGGTTCATGTAGGTGGTGGGAATCAACAGACGAACATCCTGACCCTGATGCGAGAAGCGCCCGGTCAGGCCAAAATATTTGCGATCGACCACCAGATTGATGCCTTGGGCGTGGGCGATACGCTCAACAAAAAGGGCCCCCGCGTTATGCCGGGTCTGTTCGTATTCGGCGCCTGGATTTCCCAGGCCAACGATCAGTTTAATGGCAGTCACGACAGGGGCCCTTCCTTTGGAGTTGTGGATAACATCGCCGTACCCAGATGCGGCGAAAGTGGACGACACTACATCATTTACTCAAGAGTAAACGCCGCGTTATCGCCCGCTTTCTCGCTACGTTTCGGTCCGCGATGTTTCCTCAAGCTCCGGCAATACAGAGTGAATTACTCTGCAGCGCCTTCTTCAGCTTCTTCTGGAGCAACGCGTGGAGCGTGAACGTTGGCAACAGCTTTGTCATCACCGTGAGCCAGTGCAACAAACTCAACGCCTTTAGGGGCCTTGAGGTCGGACAGGTGAACGATGGCGCCGATTTCCAGAGCCGACAGGTCGACTTCGATGAACTCAGGCAGGTCTTTCGGCAGGCAGGTCACTTCGATTTCGTTCAGGACGTGAGAGATCTCGCCGCCTTTCTTGACCGGAGCTTCTTCACCCACAAAGTGCACAGGCACGATGGCGGTCAGTTTCTGGCCAGCTACAACGCGAACGAAGTCAGCGTGCATGATGAACTGCTTGGAAGGGTGACGCTGCATTGCTTTAACGATGACGTGCTGCTTGGCGCCGTCGACGTTCAGCTCGATAACGTGGCTGTAGGCAGCTTCGTTTTCGAACAGCTTGGCGATTTCCTTGGCCAGGATGGTCACGGATTCAGCAGGCTTGTTACCACCGTAGACAACGGCTGGGATGTTGGCGGCGTGACGCAGGCGGCGGCTCGCACCTTTCCCCAGGTCAGTACGCGCTTGGGCGTTCAGAGTAAATTCGTTCATGTTGTATCTCCAAAATAGCCATCATCGAGGGGCGTTTGCGACCAGCGCCGAACTCGATATGGGCAAAAAAGCCCCGCCCCAGCGGAATGCTGGGGCGGGGCGCTTTTCGTCAGTGAGGTGATCCGTTGGTTTGACCCTTAACGGAACATCGCGCTGATCGATTCTTCATTGCTGATGCGGCGAACCGCTTCGGCAACGACCGGTGCAATATCCAGTTGGCGGATACGTGCACAGGCTTGAGCTGCGGCGGACAACGGGATGGTGTTGGTCACCACCAGTTCGTCCAGCACGGAGTTCTCGATGTTCTCGATCGCTCGGCCCGACAGCACAGGGTGTGTGCAGTAGGCGAAGACTTTTGCTGCACCGTGCTCTTTCAAGGCTTTCGCCGCGTGGCACAGGGTGCCGGCGGTGTCGACCATGTCATCAACCAGAATACAGGTGCGCCCTTCGACATCACCGATGATATGCATCACTTCAGAGTGATTGGCTTTCTCACGGCGTTTGTCGATGATCCCGAGGTCCACGCCCAGGGATTTGGCAACAGCCCGTGCACGCACGACGCCACCAATGTCCGGGGACACGATCATCAGGTTTTCAAAGCGCTGGTCTTCGATGTCATCCACCAGGACGGGGGAGCCGTAGATGTTATCTACTGGAATATCGAAGAACCCCTGGATTTGGTCAGCGTGCAGGTCAACCGTGAGCACACGGTCGATACCTACCACGGTCAGCATGTCAGCAACGACTTTCGCGCTGATAGCTACACGTGCGGAGCGCGGACGGCGATCCTGACGGGCATAACCAAAGTAAGGGATTACAGCTGTGATTCGAGTCGCTGAGGAGCGGCGGAAGGCATCAGCCATCACGACGAGTTCCATCAGGTTATCGTTGGTCGGAGCGCAGGTCGGCTGAATAATGAAGACGTCTTTACCGCGGACATTTTCATTGATCTCGGCTGTAATTTCGCCGTCGGAGAATTTACCGACAGAGATGTCACCGAGAGGGATATGCAGCTGACGTACGACACGTCGAGCCAGATCGGGGTTGGCATTCCCCGTAAAGACCATCATCTTGGACACGCGCAGTACCTAGAGGCTGAGGGTAACCTGGATGAGTATTAGAAAATGGCAGGGGCGGCTGGATTCGAACCAACGCATGGCAGGATCAAAACCTGCTGCCTTACCGCTTGGCGACGCCCCTGTATCTGTTGCAACGAGTGCCTAACACTCGGTTCCTTTTAGAGCAGACTTTGCAGCTTGCGATGCAACATCGAAACGTTGCTTCCTTTTGCTACAAACCCTGTAAGGGTCTCTGTAAGAAGGGCCGAGACTTTATCAGCTTCAGCTTTGCTTGGGAAGCCCCCAAACACACAACTTCCAGTTCCGGTTAATTTTGCTTTGGTAAATTTACCTAACAAATTCAAAGCGTTACGTACCTCTGGATAACGCCTTGCTACAACCGGTAAGCAGTCATTTCGACTGTTTCCCTTGGGAACGGGGCGCACTTTAATGGGAGAAGAGTTACGTGTCAACAACGGATCTGAAAAAATTTCTGCTGTACTTACAGATACTTGCGGCACCAGCACGACATACCAAGGTTCTTCGGGCTCTACAGGGGTGAGTTTTTCCCCGACGCCTTCAGCAAATGCGGCGTGCCCCCGCACGAAAACCGGGACGTCGGCGCCCAGCGTGAGGCCCAGCGCAGCAAGGCGATCGTGGTCCCAGCCCAGTTGCCATAAGTGATTGAGGCCCAACAAAGTGGTCGCGGCATTTGAGCTGCCGCCACCGATACCACCGCCCATGGGCAGGATTTTGTCGATCCAGATATCAATGCCAAGTGGGCAGCCGGATTGTTCCTGAAGTTTTTTGGCCGCCCGCACAATCAGATTGCTGTCGTGGGGCACACCGTCGAATTCGGTGTGCAACTGAACCACGCCATCGTCACGCACGGCAAAGGTGAGCTCATCGCCGTAGTCGAGAAACTGAAACAGCGTCTGCAACTCGTGGTAGCCATCTTCACGGCGACCGAGGATGTGCAGCATCAGGTTGAGCTTGGCCGGGGAGGGCAGGGTCAATTTTTGTGCGGACACGTTATTGCCCCAGTTTGCGCGGTTGCCAGTCCTTGATCACCAGCGTGACATCAAGGTCGGTGCCATGCAGCTTGATACGTTCGGGAAGCCAATGACCGCTTTGCTCCACGTAGCTCAAATATTCGACCTGCCAGCCATCCTGCTCCAGGGTGGCGAGGCGGCTGTCGCCATTGAGGCTCAGACGGCTCTTGCTGTCCGGCGCCGGCAGACCGCGCACCCACCAGACCAGATGCGAGACGGGCAACTTCCAGCCAATTTGCTGCTCCAGCAATTCTTCCGGGGAGGTTGCCTCGTAGCGGCCCTGGTTGGCCACTTCCAGGCTCACTTGCCCTGGCCGGCCAGTCAGGCGGGCCGCGCCACGGCCCAGGGGGCCCGAGAGGCGAATGTCGTAATAGTCCTGGCGCTGCAGCCAGAACAGCGTGCCGCTGCCAGAGTCTTTCGGCGCACGTACTCCGACCTTGCCCTCGATCTGCCAGCCATCGATGCTGCTGAGCTGATCCTTGTGTTGTTTCCATTGGGCCGGGTTGCCCTGGCCTTCAACGGATTCACGGCTGCCGATGCCCGCGCAACCGGCGAGCAGGGCGATGAAGCTGAAAACGATAACGTGGCGCAAGAACATAAATTTAAAGGGTCTCGGATCCGGTCAGGCGCTTGATGGTGCTGCGCAGGATAGGGCTGTCGGGTTGTTCCTTGAGGAATTTTTCCCAGATTTGTCGGGCTTCGCGCTGCTTGCCATTGGCCCAGAGCACTTCGCCCAAGTGTGCGGCAACTTCCTGGTCCGGAAAACGCTCCAGTGCCTGGCGCAGCAAGCGTTCGGCCTCGTCGAGGTTGCCCAGGCGGTAATTCACCCAGCCCAGGCTGTCGAGTACGGCCGGGTCTTCCGGGTTGAGCGCATGAGCCTGTTCGATCAGCACCTTGGCTTCGGCGTAGCGCGTGGTGCGGTCGGACAAGGTGTAGCCCAGGGCGTTAAGGGCCATGGCGTTGTCCGGGTCACGCTTGATGATCAGGCGCAGGTCTTTTTCCAGCTGTGCCAGGTCATTGCGTTTTTCCGCCTGCATGGCGCGGGTGTACAGCAGGTTCAAGTCGTCGGGGTATTGCAGCAACGCTTGTTGCAATAGTTTCCAGGCGCGTTCGCCCTGTTTGTTGGCCGATAAGGTCTCGGCCTGGATCAGGTACAGCTGGATGGCGTAGTCCGGTTCGGCATCGCGGGCCGCGGCCAGGCGTTTTTCCGCTTCGTCGGTGCGGCCGTTGCTCATCAGGATATCGGCCTGGCGCAACTGCGCTGGCAGATAATCATTGCCGGGGCCGACCTGGGCGTATTCAAGCAGGGCCGCTTGAGGGTCGTTGCGCTCTTCAGCGATGCGGCCCAGGTTCAGGTGCGCCGAGTCCACGTGGCTGTCACGTTCGATCAGCTCTTGCAGGTAGCCCTTGGCCTCGTCCCAGGCTTTGGCTTCCAGGCACACCAATGCCAGGGAATAACGCAGTTCGTCGTCGTCCGGGTATTGCTGGACCAGGTTGGCGAACTGCACTTTGGCGTCTTCCATACGGTCCTGCTCAACCAGCATACGTGCATAGGTCAGGAGCAGGCGCTTGTCGCCGGGGTATTTCTTGATGCTTTTTTCCAGCAGCGGAATCGCTTCCTTGCCGCGGTTAAGGCTTTGCAGCAGGCGTGCACGCAACAGGATGGGCGCGATTTCACCTTCTTCCGGCGGGTTCTGCTCCAGCAGCTTGAGCGCGGCGTCGGCTTCATCGTCCTGTTGCAGCAGCAGGGCCTTGCCGAAAATCAACTGGCTGTTCTTCGGGTGCTTTTGCAGCAGGCGATCGAAACTCTTCATCAGGCCGTTGCGCGTGTCCTGGTCGGTGTCGGCGGCCGACAGCGCAAGAAAGTCAAAATGTGTGTCGCCTTTGCCCTGCAGGACCTTCTCCATATAAACCATGGAGTCGTCATAGCGCCCGGCACGCGCCAGTTGCACGGCTGCGGCGCGCTGGGCTTCCAGATCATCCGGGGCATTTTTGGCCCAGATCAGCGAGGTGTCCAGCGCTGCCTGGTCGGCGCCCAGGTATTCGGCGATGCGAAACGCTCGCTCGGAAATCCCCGGGTCCTGGGTGTTGATGGCCTGGGTCACGTAATTATCCAGCGCAATATCAAAGCGATTGCGTTGGCCGGCCAGCTCAGCTGTCAGCAGGCTGTAGATCGTTTCTTCACTGAACGAGGAATAAACCTTGGGTTTTTCAGGGGCGGGAGTGCTGTCTTCCACCGGCGACGTAGCGTCCGGCGACACGGGTGCCATGGCCTGGCAGCCGCTGAGGAAGACAAAAGCGAGGAGCAACGCGGAAGATCTATTCATATAGGAAGAGGACGACTAACCTGCGGTCGGATCATCATGACACAAGCCTTCGGCCAAACATAACCGGGGCACTCGGAATACGACTATTGCTGCCTTTTGCCTTTCCTTTGTAGGAGCGAGCTTGCTGGCGAAAAACCTGAGAGCGCCGCTGGGCGCCCGGCTTGCCGCGTTATCGTTGACGATTTTCGCGAGCAAGCTCGCTCCTGCAAAAGTGCATTGATAGGCATAAGGTATAGGGACAATAGACGACGGTGGTTGTTCTGAATCTTTCGAAGTAGGACAATTGTCGGCTTCCCGACATCATCAGCGATATTGAATGGCCTTCCTCGCACTCGGTATTAACCACAAGACTGCCTCCGTAGACGTGCGCGAGCGCGTGGCGTTTACGCCAGAGCAGTTGGTTGAGGCCTTGCAGCAGCTCTGCCGGCTTACCGACAGCCGCGAAGCTGCGATCCTTTCGACCTGCAATCGCAGCGAGCTCTATATAGAGCAGGAACATCTCTCGGCGGATGTGGTGCTGCGCTGGCTGGCCGATTATCACCATTTGAGCCTCGATGACCTGCGTGCCAGCGCTTATGTGCATGAAGAGGATGCGGCAGTTCGTCACATGATGCGCGTGGCGGCCGGTCTCGACTCGCTGGTGTTGGGTGAACCGCAGATTCTCGGCCAGATGAAGTCTGCCTACGCCGTGGCGCGTGAGGCCGGCACCGTCGGCCCATTGCTGGGCCGCCTGTTCCAGGCCACCTTTAATTCCGCCAAGCAAGTGCGTACCGATACGGCCATCGGCGAAAACCCGGTGTCCGTGGCCTTTGCCGCAGTGAGCCTGGCCAAGCAGATTTTCAGCGACTTGCAGCGCAGCCAGGCCCTGCTGATCGGCGCTGGTGAAACCATCACCCTGGTGGCCCGTCACCTGCACGATCTTGGCGTGAAGCGCATCGTGGTCGCCAACCGCACCTTGGAGCGCGCCAGCATTCTGGCCGAGCAGTTCGGTGCCCATGCGGTGCTGCTGTCGGACATTCCCGCTGAACTGGTGCGCAGTGATATCGTCATCAGTTCCACCGCCAGCCAATTGCCGATTCTGGGCAAGGGCGCGGTCGAGAGCGCGTTGAAGCTGCGCAAGCACAAGCCGATCTTCATGGTAGATATCGCCGTTCCACGGGATATCGAGCCCGAAGTCGGCGAGTTGGACGACGTTTACCTTTATAGCGTCGATGATCTGCATGAAGTGGTCGCTGAAAACCTCAAGAGTCGTCAGGGTGCCGCCCAGGCCGCCGAGGAAATGGTCAGCACCGGCGCTGAAGATTTCATGGTGCGCCTGCGTGAACTGGCGGCAGTGGATGTGCTCAAGGCGTATCGTCAGCAGGGCGAACGCCTGCGTGATGAAGAGTTGCTCAAGGCCCAGCGCATGCTGGCCAACGGCAGCGGCGCCGAAGAAGTGCTGATGCAATTGGCCCGTGGCCTGACCAATAAACTGCTCCACGCTCCTAGTGTCCAGTTGAAAAAGCTTACCGCCGAAGGCCGCCTCGATGCGCTGGCCATGGCCCAGGAACTCTTTGCCCTCGGTGAGGGCGCGTCAGACAGCTCTTCGGATAAAAAACCGCAATGAAAGCGTCACTGCTCAATAAACTGGACGTGCTCCAGGACCGTTTCGAAGAACTGACCGCCTTGCTCGGCGATGGCGAGGTCATTTCCGATCAAACCAAATTCCGTGCTTATTCCAAGGAATACGCCGAAGTTGAGCCCATTGTGGCCACTTATAAACACCTGCTGAAAGTCCAGGCCGACCTCGAAGGCGCCCAGGCCCTGCTCAAGGACAGCGACCCGGACATGCGCGAAATGGCCGTGGAAGAAGTCCGCGAAGCCAAGGAAAAACTCGCTGAGCTTGAGGGTGACCTGCAACGCATGTTGCTGCCCAAGGACCCTAACGACGGACGCAACGTTTTCCTCGAAATCCGCGCTGGTACCGGTGGCGACGAGGCGGCGATTTTTTCCGGTGACCTGTTCCGCATGTATTCGCGCTATGCCGAGCGTCGCGGCTGGCGCGTGGAGATCCTCTCCGAGAACGAGGGCGAGCACGGCGGTTATAAAGAAGTCATCGCCCGGGTTGAAGGTGACAATGTCTACGGCAAGCTGAAGTTCGAATCCGGTGCGCACCGCGTACAGCGGGTGCCTGCGACGGAATCCCAGGGCCGCATCCACACCTCGGCGTGCACCGTCGCCGTGTTGCCTGAGCCGGACGAACAGGAAGCCATCGAGATCAACCCGGCGGATTTGCGTGTCGACACTTACCGCTCATCCGGCGCGGGTGGCCAGCACGTTAACAAGACCGACTCGGCGATCCGTATCACACACTTGCCGTCGGGCATTGTGGTGGAGTGCCAGGAAGAACGTTCCCAGCACAAGAACCGTGCGCGGGCCATGTCCTGGTTGTCGGCCAAGTTGAACGACCAGCAGACCAGCGCCGCGGCCAACGCAATTGCCAGCGAACGCAAGCTGCTGGTGGGCTCCGGCGACCGCTCCGAGCGTATCCGTACCTACAACTTTGCCCAGGGCCGCGTCACGGACCATCGGGTCAACCTCACCCTGTATTCCCTCGACGAAATTCTCGCCGGGGGCGTGGATGCGGTGATCGAGCCGTTGCTCGCCGAATACCAGGCCGACCAACTGGCGGCGATAGGTGACTAAATGACCATCATCGCCAGCCTGCTGCGCGCCGCTGACCTGCCCGACTCGCCGACGGCGCGCCTGGACGTGGAGTTGCTGCTGGCCGCTGCCCTGGGCAAATCACGCAGCTATCTGCATACCTGGCCGGAAAAGATCGTCAGCAGCGAAGACGCGCTGACCTTTTCCGGCTACCTGCAGCGCCGCCGCAGCGGCGAGCCGGTGGCCTATATCCTCGGCCAGCAAGGCTTCTGGAAACTCGACCTGGAAGTAGCACCGCACACTTTGATCCCCCGCCCGGAAACTGAGTTGCTGGTGGAAGCTGCCCTGGAATTGCTGCCCGCCACGCCCGCCCAGGTCCTGGACCTGGGCACCGGTAGCGGCGCCATCGCCTTGGCCTTGGCCAGCGAACGTCCGGCCTGGCAGGTCACGGCGGTCGACCGTGTGCTGGAGGCCGTGGCCCTGGCCGAGCGCAATCGTCAACGCCTGCACCTCACTAACGCCACGGTGCTCAACAGTCACTGGTTCAGCGCCCTGCAAGGCCAGCGCTTCGACCTGATCATCAGCAACCCGCCCTACATTGCCGACAATGACCCGCACCTGGTGGCCGGCGATGTGCGCTTCGAACCGGCCAGTGCGCTGGTGGCGGGGCACGATGGCCTGGACGATTTGCGCCTGATCATTGCAAAGTCTCCTGCTCACCTGAACGACGGCGGCTGGCTGTTGCTCGAACACGGTTACGACCAGGCCCAGGCCGTGCGCGACTTGTTGCTGAACCAGGGCTTTGACGGCGTACACAGCCGCATCGACCTTGGCGGTCACGAACGCATCACCTTGGGGCGCCGCCCGTGCTGACCGACCAGGAGCTGTTGCGCTATAGCCGGCAGATTCTGTTGCAGCATGTCGACATTGATGGCCAATTACGCCTGAAACAGAGCCGCGCGTTGATCGTCGGCCTGGGTGGCCTGGGCGCTCCGGTGGCGCTTTACTTGGCCGCTGCTGGGGTGGGCGAATTGCACCTGGCTGATTTCGATACGGTCGATTTGACCAACCTGCAACGCCAGATCATCCATGACACTAACAGCGTGGGGCAGACCAAGGTCGATTCGGCCATGGGGCGCCTGAGAGCGATCAACCCTGAAGTCGCCCTGGTCGCCCATCGTGCTGCGCTGGATGCCGACTCGCTGGCTGCTGCGGTCAACGCAGTGGATCTGGTGCTCGATTGCAGCGATAACTTCTCTACCCGCGAGGCGGTCAACGTAGCCTGCGTTGCCGCCGGCAAACCGTTGGTCAGTGGCGCGGCCATTCGCCTTGAGGGGCAATTGTCGGTATTCGACCCCCGCCGCGCTGACAGTCCCTGCTACCACTGTTTGTATGGGCACGGCAGCGACACTGAACTGACCTGCAGCGAAGCCGGCGTTGTCGGGCCGTTGGTCGGTGTGGTTGGCAGCCTGCAAGCGCTGGAAGCCTTGAAGCTGCTGGCCGGTTTTGGTGAGTCGTTGGTAGGGCGCCTGTTGTTGATCGATGCGCTGACCACGCGTTTTCGCGAGTTGCGCGTCAAGCGTGACCCAGGCTGCAGCGTCTGCGGGGCAAAGCATGGTTAAGGGCGCGCCTGTTGGTGTGTTCGATTCCGGTATCGGCGGCCTGACGGTGCTGGAAGAAATCCAGCAGTTGTTGCCCCACGAGTCACTGCTGTACGTGGCGGACTGCGGGCACATTCCCTATGGTGAGAAAACGCCGGCGTTCATTCTTGAACGTTCTCGCTCGGTCGCTGAGTTTTTCCGCGAGCGGGGCGCCAAGGCCTTTGTGATTGCCTGCAACACGGCGACGGTCGCCGCGGTGGCCGATTTGCGCCAGGACTACCCCGACTGGCCGCTGGTAGGCATGGAGCCTGCGGTCAAACCTGCTGCCGCGGCCACGCGCAGTGGTGTGGTGGGTGTGCTCGCCACTACGGGCACACTGCAAAGCGCCAAGTTCGCCGCCTTGCTCGACCGTTTTGCCACCGATGTGCGGGTGATTACCCAGCCGTGCCCGGGCCTAGTGGAGCTGATTGAAGCCGGCGACCTCAACAGCCCCGCCTTGCACTCCCTGCTGCAAGGCTATATTGAGCCGCTGCTTAGCGCCGGTTGCGACACCATCATCCTGGGTTGCACTCATTATCCCTTCCTCAAGCCACTCCTGGCGCAGATGCTGCCCCCCAGCATCATCCTCATTGATACCGGCGCCGCCGTGGCGCGCCAGCTCAAGCGCTTGCTGGGTGAGCGCGACCTGCTGGCCATTGGCGAACCTGAACCTGCACAGTTCTGGACCAGCGGCGATCTGTGTCACCTAAGAAACATCCTACCGACACTTTGGAAACATCCTGGAGTTGTGCGAAGCTTTGGCTCGTGAAAATTTCGTGAAATCAGCCTGAAAAAAGCTGAACTTCTGGCTATGCGTCGGCTTCTATAGCCCGTTAGCCTGTACACAACCCAATTATTCCGTTTGCAAAGGATGTTTCACATGAAGCGCTTGTTCTGTTTGGCTGCGATTGCGGCCGCTATGTTGGGACACTCTGTTTCAGCCCAGGCCGCCGGCCTGGAGTTCGGCTTGGGGAGCACCAGCGATTCGACGCTGACCTACCGCCTGGGCCTGACCTCCGATTGGGACAAGAGCTGGATGCAGAGCAATGTCGGCCGACTGACCGGCTACTGGAGCGGCGCCTATACCTATTGGGAAGGGGATGATCGTGCGGGCGCCAGCAGCCTGTCGTTCTCGCCGGTGTTTGTGTATGAGTTTGCCGGCGAGTCGGTCAAACCCTACATCGAAGCCGGTATCGGCGTGGCGTTGTTCTCTCGCACTCGGCTGGAAGACAACAACATCGGCCAGTCCTTCCAGTTCGAAGACCGCCTGGGTTTCGGCCTGCGGTTCAACGGCGGGCATGAAGTGGGCATTCGTGCCACGCATTATTCCAACGCCGGCATTAGCAGCAATAACGATGGTGTAGAGAGTTACTCGCTGCACTACACCATGCCGCTGTAATGCACTGTAGGAGCGAGCTTGCTCGCGAAGAACCTCAACGATAACGATAACGCAGCGAATCAGGTTTAACGCGGCGTTCTCAGGTTTTTCGCGAGCAAGCTCGCTCCTACAGAATCAGCGGTAGGCCGTGGTAATGCCTTCACGCTCTTCAAGGCATTCCGGCGCCCCCATCTCGAACTCCCGGCAAATCAACGGCCGAAGCTCATAGATCGTGCACATCATCGTGTCGCGGTCCAGCGCTGCGCACCAGCCGTCGTCCAGGCGCATCATCACCTCACCCCCCCAATCGTCGGTATCGATAAAGCGTTGTGGCACGCCGGTGTCGGTGATCAGCATGACTTCCAGCTGGCAGCAACAAGCCGCGCACGTCGAGCACGTGACGGGTTCGGTGATTTGAATGTGAGGGATGTTGGTCATAGGCGCGCAGTGTAAGGCAAGTGCGTCAGATGCGTATGAATGCTCGGACGGGCGTCAGTGTTCCAGCCTCTGCGCAACCCCGTGTAACAGCGGAAAGAGCATGGCCCATAACAGCGCCAGGCCGATCAGTGTTGGGGCGGTGCCGTACGCAAAACTCACGCCTGCCAATTGACTGCCGGCGTAATAAGACAACGGCCCGCCCACCGCGCCTAGCAGGCTGGCGAGCCACCAGGGCCGTGCGCTCCAGGCCAGGCAATGGCGCAAGGTGGTGGCCAGCAAGGCCCATAACAGTATCAGCCACAGCGGAATCAGTGGCCCCGGCGTATTGAACTCAAACACGCCGAGCCCACGCAGTGCCGTATCGACCAGTGTTCCCAGCACCGTCACGGCCAGAATCACTTGCCCCTCTCTTGCCCAAGAGCTTATCCACAGCAAGTGTGCGCCCAGTACCGCGATGCCGATCAGCAGCCAACGGCTATCGCCGCCGAGCACGCAGGCAAACCAGCCGCACTGAAACAGCACGGTGTTGGCCAGGGATTTAAGCACTGAAACGCCCAAGCAGCGGCGGATTGATGGCCGCCGGTTTGGCCAGCAGCAACTGCGCGGTGCCGATGGTGCGCTCCATAAAGCCACCTTCGCAGTAGCACAGGTAAAACTCCCACAGGCGCAGGAAGTATTCGTCATAACCGAGTTCGGCAAGACGGCCATGGGCGCGGCGAAAGTTTTCATGCCACAGGCGCAGGGTGCGGGCGTAGTGCAGGCCGAAGTCTTCCATGTGCAGCAGGTTCATGTCGGTGTCACGGCTGACGATCTGCAGCATGTTTTGTACACAGGGCAGCGCGCCACCAGGGAAGATGTAGCGCTGGATAAAGTCGACGCTGCGTTTGGCCTGCTCAAAGCGTTGTTCACGAATAGTGATGGCTTGCAGCAGCATCAGGCCGTCGGGCTTGAGCAACTGGGCACATTGTTTGAAATAGGTGGGCAGGAAACGATGGCCCACCGCTTCAATCATTTCGATCGACACCAGCTTGTCGTACTCACCGGTGAGGTCGCGGTAATCGCTCAGCAGCACGGTCACACGATCTTGCAGGCCCGCCGCCTGGATACGTTGCGCGGTGTAGGCGAACTGTTCCTTGGACAGGGTCGTGGTGGTGACCCGACAACCGTAATGCTGCGCCGCATACAACGCCATGCTGCCCCAGCCGGTACCGATTTCCAGCAGATGGTCGCTGGGCTTGAGCGCCAGTTTCTGGCAGATGCGCGCTAATTTGTTCAGTTGTGCCTGTTCCAGGGTGTCATCGGGGGTCAGGAACTGCGCGGCCGAGTACATCATGGTGGGGTCGAGAAATTCTTCGAACAGGTCGTTGCCCAGGTCGTAATGGGCGGCGATGTTTTTTTGCGAGCCTTTGCGTGTGTTGCGGTTGAGCCAGTGCAGGCCCTGAGTGAACGGCCGCGCCAGGCGTGCCAGGCCACCTTCCATGGCGTCGAGCACCTCCAGGTTGCTGACCATCACCCGCACGACGGCGGTGAGGTCGGGGCTGGTCCAGTAACCATGGATAAACGCTTCGCCAGCGCCGATCGAGCCATTGGCCGCCACCAGCCCCCATACCGCCGCGTCGAGAATCTGGATCTCGCCCAGCAGGTGCGCTTCCCGTGCGCCGAAGACTTGCCGCTCGCCATCCTCGATGATGACCAACTGGCCATGGCGCAATTGGCTTAGCTGGCGCAACACGCCTTTGCGCAATAGCGCAGCGGTCATGCCGTTGACGTTCAGGCGGTTAGCCTTGACCGATAAGCTAGGGGATTTCATGGTGGCGATCCTTGGTATACCCGACTGCGGTGCGAGAAGCGCCATCGGCGGCCTGGTGGGAAAAAATCGGAGTGCGTTTGAGCAGCAGGCGCAAGGCTTGCCAGTAGATCGCAAGGCCGGTCTTGGCGGTCATCCAGGGAAAGCGCCACAAATAGCGATGCAGGCTGGCGCGGTTCAGTGCCTGTTTTTCCAGGCTCAAGGTGGCGTCGAAGACTTTTTGCGTGCCCTGCCAATCGGCCATATGCACGCCGAGCCTGGCGGCGGGCTGGCTGAAACTCATGCGGTATTCCAGCTCGCGAGGCAAAAACGGCGACACATGGAAGGCCTTGGCCACGGCGAAATGCTGGTGCTCATCGGCGCCCAGTGCCTGGGCGGGCAGCACGTAGTGATAGCGCTCGCGCCATGGGGTGTTGGTCACTTCACACAGGATCGCGGCCAGTTGCCCGTCAGCCTCGAAGCAGTAGAAGAAACTCACCGGGTTAAAAGCCAGGCCCCAACTGCGGGCCTGGGTCAGCAGGCAGATAGCGCCCTGGGGTGTTTGCCCCAGGGCCTTGCCGACTTCCTGGCGCACGGCATCGCTCAGGCTCATGCCGTGGCGCGTGAATTCACGCAGGTAATCCTGCTGGCGGAAACCGAAAGGCGCCAGGCGACCCGTGCCGGCCAGCGGCGAGAGCCCCAGTACTTCATCCTCTTCACTGAGGTCCAGGTACAACAGGCCGATGCGGTAGCGAAAGGCGTGGGCTTTGGGCGTAAACCGGCGATGGGCGATCCAGCCGCTGTACAAGGCGCTGTTCACAGGGTTTCCCCAAACGCCTGGGCCACGCGCAGAGCGCTGACCACGCCGTCTTCGTGAAAGCCGTTGGCCCAGTAGGCCCCGCAGTAAAAGGTATTGCGCACGCCGTTCAATTCTTCCCAGCGTGCCTGTGCGGCGACTGCGGCCAGGCTGTATTGCGGATGGGCGTAGGTGTAGCGCGCCAGGATCTTCAGCGGGTTGATCATCGGCGTCTGATTGAGGCTGACGCAAAAGGTAGTGGCGCTGTCGATGCCTTGCAGGATGTTCATGTCATAGGTGACGGCGGCCTGTTGTTGCACGTTGCCCGTCAGCCGATAGTTCCAGCTGGCCCAGGCCAGTTTGCGGTCGGGCAGCAGGCGTGTGTCGGTGTGCAGCACCACGTCGTTTTCGGCGTAGGGCAGGGCGCCGAGGATCTGCTGTTCGGCCTGGCTGGGGTCATCGAGCAAGGCCAGGGCCTGATCGCTGTGGCAGGCGAATACCACGCGGTCGAAGGTTTCGCTGCCGGCCGGGCTGTGGATAACCACACCCTCGTCGTTGCGTTGCACCTTATGCACAGGGCAGTTGAGCCGTATCTGTTCGCGAAAGCTGCGGGTCAGCGGCTCGATATAACAGCTGGAGCCGCCCTCGATCACACACCATTGCGGGCGGTTGCTCACCGAGAGCAAGCCGTGATTCTTGAAGAAGCGCACAAAAAACTGCAGCGGAAACTTGAGCATATCGGCCAGGGACATCGACCAGATGGCAGCGCCCATCGGCACGATGTAATGCCGGATAAACCTGGGGCCATAGCCGCCAGCGGTGAGGTAATCGCCCAGGGTCATGTCGGCGCTGATGCGCTGCTCTTGCAAGTCCAGGGGCGCCTGGCGATTGAAGCGCAGGATATCGCGCAACATGCCCCAGAATCCCGGCGACAGAATATTGCGGCGCTGGGCAAACAGGCTGTTGAGGTTGTTGCCGTTGTACTCGAAGCCTGTGCTTTGGTCGCACACCGAAAAACTCATCTCGGTGGGTTTGAGCCTGACCCCGATCTGCTCCAGCAGACGGATGAAGTTCGGGTAGGTCCAGTCGTTGAACACAATGAAGCCCGTGTCCACCGCATAGTTTTTGCCGTCGACCGTCACGTTGGCCGTGTGTGTATGCCCGCCAATGCAGTCATTGGCCTCGAACAGCGTAATGTCGTGGCGACGGCTGAGCAGGTAGGCGCTGGTCAGCCCGGCGATGCCGCTGCCGATAATGGCGATCTTCACAGGTCGTCCTTCTTCGGTGGCGGGCTGCGCAGCATGCGTTTGCCGATGATCAGTTGCGCGCGGTTGGGCAGCTTCGACAGCGGCCACAAGGTGGCAATGAACAGGGCCGGAAAGGCGATTTCCAGCGGGCGTTTTTCCAGCTTGGCGAAAATGTGTTTCGCGGCTTTGTCGGCCGGCCAGCTCAGGGGCATCGGGAAATCATTGCGCTCGGTCAGCGGCGTGTCGACGAAGCCTGGGCTGATCACCGTGACATCGATGTTTTCCGGCGATAGGCCGATACGCAAGGATTCGAACAAGTAACGCAGGCCGGCCTTGGACGCGCCGTAGGCTTCGGCGCGGGGCATGGGCAGGTAGGTCACGGCACTGGCCACGCCCACCAGGTGCGGGGTGCGCCCTGCGCGCAACAGTGGCAGCGCGGCCTCGATGCAATAACTGCTGGCCAGCAGATTGGTACGCACCACGTGCTCGATGATCGAGGCGTCAAATTGCCGGGCGTCGACGTATTCACAAGTGCCGGCGTTGAGGATCACCGTGTCCAGCGAACCCCAGACCTCGCTGATACGCTCGCCGATCTCGCGCACGGTCTGGCTGTTGGTCAGGTCGCCGGCCACCACCAGAACCTGGCCTGGATATCGAAGGGCGAGGGCATCCAGCGGGCCTTGGGTGCGGGAACTCAGGGCCACTTGGGCGCCGCTCTCGAGCAACTCCACGGCCAGCGCCGCACCGATACCACTGCTGGCGCCGGTCAGCCAATAACGACGGGGCGGTGTAAGGCTCATCCCATTCTCCTCTTCAGCCAACGAATAACGCGACCCAGTAGGGGGACATGTTCATAGAGCAGGGCGCCGGCATCGAAATAGTCGCGATGGCGGTAAACCTTGTCGTGCCACATCAAATGAGAACAGCCTGGCACCTCGATCACCTGGCCGCTGGCCAAGCGTGGGTGACGAAAACGCATAGTCCAGCGCAGGTAGCCCTCGCCTTCGGCCACGGTATCGAAGCCGTGGAAGTCAAAATGCAGCTCGCTGACGTTGCTGTACAAGTCGGCAAAGTAACGCCGCAACGCTGGCAGACCCTGGACTTCATGCAGGGGGTCGGCAAAGGCGGTGTCCTCGCTGTACAGGCGGCCGAGCAGGTGCAGGTTGTGCTTGTCCAGCGTGGCGAAGGTGTGGGCAAACTGGTGCAGGAAGTCACTCATGTTCGGCCATCTCCTGACGCGAAGGCAGCCGGCGAAATGCGGCCAAGGCGCGCTCGCGAGACTGTTTCAAATCGACGATGGCACGCGGGTAATCCGCCACGCCGAACAGGCCCCCAGCCGCTTCGGGGTTGTGCACTTGTTTTTTATTCAGCGCGGCCAGTTCCGGGAGCCAGCGTTTGATGAACACGCCGTCACCGTCGAATTTTTCCGATTGGCTCAGCGGGCTGAATATCCGGAAATACGGCGCCGAGTCGGTGCCCGTGGACGAACTCCATTGCCAGCCGCCGTTGTTGGCCGCCAGATCACCGTCGATCAGGTGGCGCATAAAGAAGCGCTCGCCCTCGCGCCAGTCGATCAGCAGGTTCTTCGTCAGGAACATCGCCACCACCATGCGCAGGCGGTTGTGCATCCAGCCGGTTTCCAGCAGTTGGCGCATGGCCGCGTCGATGATCGGCAAGCCGGTGCGCGCCTGTTGCCAGGCGGCCAGGTCTTCGGGCGCCTTGCGCCAGGCCAGCGCTTCGGTTTCCGGGCGAAACGCGCGGTGGCGGGAAACCCGTGGGTAGCCGACCAGGATGTGCTTGTAGAACTCGCGCCACAGCAGCTCGTTGATCCAGGTGATGGCGCCGATGTCGCCGCTTTCGAACTCGCCCTGGTTGGTTTGCAGCGCGGCGTGCAAGCACTGGCGCGGCGAAACCACTCCGGCGGCCAGGTAGGCAGAAAGCTGACTGGTGCCGGGCTTGGCCGGGAAGTCGCGTTCGTCCTTGTAATAGCTGATCTGCTGATCAGCGAAGGCATCGAGGCGACGGCGCGCCTCGTCTTCGCCAGCGGGCCAGAGGGCACGCAAGGTTTCGCTGGGTGTCGGGAACCCTTCGACTGCCGTTGGCACAGGGTCGCTTTTCACGCCAGGCTCGGCCTGGGCCTTTGGCGTCGGCACCACGCGGGGCAGGGCGCTGTGCAGGCGGCTGTAGCAGACCTTGCGGAACTGGCTGAACACCTGGAAGTAGGTGCCGGTCTTGGTCAGCACACTACCCGGCTGGAAAAACAGTTGGTCCAGGTAGCTGTGGAAGGTCACGCCGTCAGCTTCCAGGGCCTGGGCCACGGCGCGGTCGCGGCGGCTCTCGTGAACGCCATATTCCTCGTTGACGTGTACCGACTCCACCGACAGCTCGCGGCACAGTTGGCTCAGTACCGTCGGCGCCTGGTCCCAGGTCGCGGCGTGGCGGATTAACAGCGGAATGTTGAGGTTGCCCAGTGCCTGGCTCAGGTGCTGCAAGTTGCGCAGCCAGAAATCGACTTTGCACGGCGCGTCATCATGCGCCTGCCATTGCTCGGGCGTGATCAGGTAAACAGCCGCGACGGGGCCGCGCTGGCACGCGGCCGCCAGGGCAGTGTTGTCGTGCAGGCGCAAGTCGGTGCGCAGCCAGATCAGATGCATTTAGACAATTCCACGCTGGATCAATAATTGATGGGCCGCCAACAGGTCCTCGGCCACGAACAACTCAGGGATGTCCTGGGTTAATACGCCCAACTCGGCGTGGTGGATGCACACCGTTGGTCCGGCAATCACCGTTGGGCAATGGATGCCGCCCAGCAGTTTGCTGAGTGCCGACACTTGCAACGCCTTGCTTGAGTACAGCAGCACCGCACGGGGTTGCAGGTGTTCCACCGCCAGGGCCAGTTCGCCGACAGGCAGTGGCCAATCGAATACTTCCACCGGGCAATCGGCACTGCTGGCCAGCCAGGCGCTGAGCCACAGGTGCGGTTCCAGGGGCAGGTCGGAATGATTGACCAGCAACAGGGGCGCGCCGTGGAGTTGACGATTGTTGTGATAGATCCGTGCGCCAAACTTGCTGCGCAGCCAGGACAGGAAGAACACCCGCTCCATCTGCGCGCCGAACTGGCCCTGCCAGCGTTGTTCCAGCTCGTTGAGCAGCGGTAGCATCAATTGCTCGCACAAGGTGCGTGGCGGGTAAAGCGCCATGGCCTGGTTGAAGGCGTCATCGACCCGGCGCTCGGCCAGTTCACTGATGGCACTCACCAAATGCTGGCGCAGGCTCTGCCACTCGTTTTCCATCGGCTCCGGGCTACCTTGGGCGGAGTCGATCAGCCCTTTGACCTGGCTGACCGGCACGCCGCGATTGAGCCAGGTGAGGATGGCCTGGATGCGTTGCACATGTTCGGCGCTGAACAACCGATGCCCTTTGGGCGTGCGCTGGGGCACGATGAGGCCGTAGCGGCGCTCCCACGCGCGCAGCGTCACCGCATTCACGCCGGTCTGGCGCGCCACCTCGCGGATCGGCAGCCAGCCGTTTTCCAGGGCCAGGGCGAGGTCTTCGCCGGGTTCGTCGAGCAGGGCAGGTTTCATGGGTTAGATCGCATTACGCAGGCTGAGGTTTTCCGGGTGCGGTTGCAGGTAGGCCTGCTGCGCGATGTAGCGGTCCGGATGTTGGCGAAAGTGGTGTTTGAGCAGGGTCAGCGGCACCACCAGTGGCACGATGCCGTGGCGGTATTGGCCGATGACGGTCTGCATTTCCTGTTTGTCATCGGCACTGATGGCTTGCTTGAGATAGCCACTGATGTGTTGCAGCACATTGGTATGGGTAGCGCGAGTCGCGCATTTTTTCAGGCCCGCCATCAGTTCGCTGAAATAGCCGTCGGCCAAAGCTTGCAGGTCAATGCCCTTGCCCATGCTGCCGAGCAAGTGGCCCAGGCTTTTGTAATGCGCCGGGCTGTGGGCCATCAGCAGGTACTTGTAGCGCGAGTGAAACGTCAGCAAGCGGTGACGGGTAAGGCCGTCGGCCAACAGTTGCTGCCAACTGGCGTACACGAATACGCGGGTGAGGAAGTTTTCCCGCAGCACCGGGTCGTTCAGGCGACCGTCTTCCTCCACCGGCAGGTTGGGGTGTCGAGCACAAAACGCCTGGGCGTAAATGCCGCGCCCGCCACCGTCGACGGGCGTGCCGTTGTCGCGGTACACCTTGACCCGCTCCAGGCCGCAGGACGGTGACTTTTGCATGAAGATGTAGCCGCACAGGTCGGTATGTTCCCGGGCCATTTGCTGGCCGTAATCATCCAGTGGCTGAGTGACATTGAGCGCAGGGTTTACGCTGCCCACGGCCTGCGGGTGGTTGGGGTCCCCGACCAGGCGGATCGCTTGCCGAGGAATGCCCAGGCCGATGGCAACTTCAGGGCACAACGGGACGAAATCGAAATAGTCACTGAGGGTCTGACTGCATAGCAGGGACTGTTTATGACCGCCATTGAAGCGCACGTTCTCACCCAGAAGGCAGGCGCTGATGGCGATCTTCGGTTTCACACGGCTGGACATAAGCAAACCTCTGCAAGAATCCTGTACAAGCTACAAATCTTGTACAACTAAATCTCATCATAGGCTCGATGTTGTACAAGTCAAATATTTTGTACAGGGTTGTGCCGCCGCTTTATTTCCAGCCGATTGTCCAGTCCTCAGCGTTTTTCAGGGTCTGCCAGGGCAGGCGTTCGGCGCGCCGAGTAAGGATGGCCTGCAGTTCGATGTCCAGCACCGTGCCCTCGTCGTCACGGAACAATTCGGTGACCAGGAAGTGTTTTTCCTTGTGGCGGGGATGAGCTGCCGTCCATTTTGACAGCAGCAGTTTGGCGGGGTTGATGCGGTTCATTGCAAGTGCTCGATCAAGCGTCGCGCCGCTTCCTGGCCACTCAACCAGGCACCTTCCACCCGGCCGGAGAGGCACCAGTCACCACAGACGAACAGGCCCAGGTCGGCGTCGGCCAGCACGCCGAATTCATGGCTGCTCGATGGGCGCGCGTAGAGCCAACGGTGCGCCAGGCTGAACGACGGCGCAGGCATGGCGCTGTGCAGCAATTCGGCAAAGGCGCCGTGCAGGTGTTCGATCACCGCTTCCTTGGGCAGGTCCAGGTGGGCCTTGCTCCAGGCGCTGGTGGCGTGCAGCACCCAGGTGTCGAGGGTGGTATCGCGCCCGGGCTTGCTGCGGTTGCGCGCCAGCCAGTCGAGGGGGCTGTCTTGCACGAAGCAGCCCTCCATCGGCGTATCCAGGGGCTTGTCGAACGCCAGGGCGATGGCCCAGGTCGGGTCCATTTTTACCCCGGCGGCGGCGCTCGCCAGCTTGGGCGCGGCGGCCAGCAGGGCGGTGGCTTGGGGCGCCGGCGTGGCAATGATCACGTGACTGAAAGGGCCGTGATTGCCGCCGTCCGCGTCGAGCAGGTTCCAGTGCTGCGTGCCCTGGAAGACTTCGGTGATGCGGCAACCGAACTCCACCGGCAAGTCGTCGAGCAGGGCGCGAGTGATGGCGCTCATGCGCGGCGTGCCCACCCAGCGGATCTGCTCATCGGGGGAGGGCGTCAATTGCCCGGACTTGAAGTTATACAACTGGGGCTTCCACTGCTCGGCCCAGCCGTTGCTTTGCCAGCGCTGCACTTCGTTGACGAAGCGCCGGTCGCGAGCGGTGAAGTATTGCGCGCCCATATCCAGCGCGCCGGCGTCGCTGCGCTTGCTGGACATGCGGCCACCGCTGCCGCGGCTTTTATCGAAGAGATGCACTGCATGCCCAGCGTCTTGTAACGCTCGGGCGGCGGAGAGACCGGCGATGCCGGTACCAATGATCGCGATGGGAACAGTCATGGGAGGCCTCGTTTTACCGTTGGGTACAGACTACGCCGACACCAATAGCTGTACAATATTGTTTTTTGGTATAAGTTTTGGCGTGCCTGATTGTGTGGCGTGACCTATGGTTAAGCTAAGGCTTGAACCCCCGTCACGCTCAATTATCAAATTGATCCCTGCTTATAAAATAGACCAGTGAGCGGCGGCGAACGTTACATGAGGAGAGTCCCATGCATATTTTGCTGACCGGCGGTACCGGCTTGATCGGCCGTCAACTCTGCAAGCACTGGCTCGCGCAAGGCCACCGCCTGACGGTGTGGAGCCGGCAACCGGAAACGGTCGCCCGGGTGTGCGGTGCGCAGGTGCTCGGAGTGGCTCGCCTACAAGAGGTGATTGGCACGGTGGACGCGGTGGTCAACCTGGCAGGCGCGCCTATCGCGGACCGGCCTTGGACCCATAAGCGCAAGGCATTGCTGTGGAACAGTCGCATTCACCTCACCGAAACCTTGCTGGCCTGGATGGAAAGCCTGGAACAAAAACCGGCGGTGCTGATCTCCGGCTCTGCGGTGGGTTGGTACGGCGACGGCGGCGAGCGCGAACTGACCGAAGCCAGCGGCCCGGTGCTGGATGACTTCCCCAGCCAGTTGTGTATCGCCTGGGAGGAAACCGCCCAGCGTGCCGAAGCCTTGGGCATTCGCGTGGTGCTGGTGCGTACGGGGTTGGTGCTGTCTGCCGAGGGCGGCTTTTTGTCGCGCCTGCTGCTGCCGTTCAAACTGGCGCTGGGCGGGCCGATTGGCAATGGACGGCAGTGGATGCCCTGGGTGCATATCAAGGATCAAATCGCCCTGATTGATTTTCTTCTGCACAAGCAAGACGCCAACGGTCCTTATAATGCCTGCGCGCCGCACCCGGTGCGCAACCGCGAATTTGCCAAGACCTTGGGCCAGTCGCTGCACCGCCCGGCGTTCATGCCGATGCCGGCATTTGCGTTGAAGGTTGGCCTGGGTGAGTTGTCCGGCTTGTTGCTGGGCGGGCAAAAGGCTTTGCCTGAACGGCTGCAGGCCGCAGGTTTCACTTTCCAGTTCACTGAGTTGCGTGCGGCTCTGGACGACTTGTCCAGCCGCCTCTAAAGATAGGATGTTGCATGACCGATCACGCGTTGTTACTGGTCAACCTGGGTTCGCCAAAGTCCACTTCAGTGGCCGATGTGCGCAGCTACCTCAATCAGTTCCTGATGGACCCTTATGTGATCGACTTGCCGTGGCCGGTGCGGCGCTTGCTGGTATCGCTGATCCTGATCAAGCGCCCCGAGCAATCGGCCCATGCCTATGCGTCGATCTGGTGGGATGAGGGTTCGCCGTTGGTGGTGCTGAGCCGCCGCCTGCAGCAGCAGATGACCGCGCAGTGGACCCAGGGCCCGGTGGAACTGGCGATGCGTTATGGCGAGCCGTCCCTGGAAACGGTCCTGACACGCCTGGCCGCCCAGGGTATTCAAAAAATCACACTGGCGCCGTTGTACCCGCAGTTTGCCGACAGCACCGTCACCACGGTGATAGAGGAAGCCAAGCGAGTGGTGCGCGACAAGCAACTGAATGTGCAGTTTTCGATCCTGCAACCGTTCTACGATCAGCCTGAGTACCTCGATGCGCTGGCGGCGAGTGTGCGCTCTTATGTGGAGCAGGATTACGATCACTTGCTGCTCAGTTTCCATGGCTTGCCTGAGCGTCATCTGACCAAGCTCGACCCCACGGGCCAGCACTGCTTCAAGGATGCCGACTGCTGCAAGAACGCATCCCCTGAAGTGCTTGCCACCTGTTACCGCGCGCAGTGCTTCAGCGTGGCGCGGGATGTGGCCGAGCGGCTGGGTTTGCCGGAGGGCAAATGGTCGGTGGCGTTCCAGTCCCGCCTGGGCCGGGCCAAGTGGATCGAACCCTACACCGAGGCACGCCTTGAGGCATTGGCCCAGCAAGGCGTGAAGAAGCTGCTGGTGATGTGCCCGGCGTTCGTCGCCGACTGTATTGAGACGTTGGAGGAAATTGGCGATCGCGGTCGCGAGCAATTTCGTGAAGCGGGGGGCGAGGAGTTGGTGTTGGTGCCTTGCCTGAATGACGAGCCGCAGTGGGCGGCAGCGCTTAATACCCTGTGCGAACGAGCGCCGGTTGCCTTGTAATCGAGCCCTGCGGTGATCCAATTGTGGGAGCGGGCTTGCTCGCGAAGGCGGCATGGCAGTCAACACAGTTGGATTGTGTACATATCCATTCCTGCGGTAACGGCTGCTTAGGGTTCCGCTTTTACAGCGGGTCACTTTGGAAAAGAGCCGGAATGCCGGCCCAGCCCAAAGTAACCAAAGGGCTCTTGCCCCACCACTCGGCACCTCGCCTAGGCTCGGTGTGCCCGAACACAGGCTTGAATCCGTGGGCCGCCGCCACGCGCCATCCATGGCGCGGGGCGGCTAACCCGGCGTCCTGCCGGGTTACCCACGAATTCAAGCCTGCGTTCGGCCAGCGTGGTTTAACGGGGCGCCTGAGATCAAGATCACAAGCAGATCAAGATCAAGAGCGGCTCGCTTCGCATCGTGATTACCTATGGTCATCGCAGGCAAGCCACACATTTTGACTGTATCTACAGATTAAGGGTCAGGCTAACTGTGAAGTTGCGCGGCTCACCCGGGTTGACCCAATAGTTGCTGTAGGACCGCTCGTAGTACTTTTCATTGAACAGGTTGTTGAGGTTCAGCCCCACCGTCACATTCTGCGTAGCCTTGTAATGTGCCAGCAAATCCACGGTGTGGTAGGCGGGCAGTTCGAAGCCCGTGCCGGCTTCGCCTGAGCGGTCACCTACATAGGTGAACGCTGCGCCCAGGTCTGAGCCACGCAACGCGCCTTCCTGGAACTCATACACGCCCAACACACTGCCACTGCGCTTGGCCACGCCCAGAATGCGGCTGCCCGTAGGAATGGTTTTGTCGCCCTTGGTCACTTCAGCGTCGATGTAGGCCAAGGCGCCGATCACGCGGACTGCGTCGGTCACTTGCCCGGTTACTTGCAGATCGAACCCCTGGCTGCGGGCCTTGCCCATGGCGCGGTTGAGGTTGGTCGCCGGGTCCAGGGTCAGCACGTTTTCCTTTTCGATATGAAAGGCCGCCAGGGTAGCGCTGAGGCGGTCGTCAAACAGCTCGCTCTTGACCCCCACCTCATAACCCACGCCTTCTTCGGGCTTGAAGGACTTGCCAGCGGCATCCAGGCCGCTATTGGGCTTGAACGACGTGGAGGCGTTGGCAAACACGCCGACTTCTGGCGTGAGCTGGTAGAGCAGGCCGGCGCGCTGAGTGAAGGCGTCGTGGGTTTGGCGGCCCTTGGCGTGGTTGCGGGTGAAGTCGTCGGTGCTTTGTTCGAAGTGTTCGAAGCGCGCACCGATCATACCGCGCAGGCGGTCGGTGAAGATGATCTGGTCTTGCAGGTTGAGTGCGTGGCTTTTGGTCTGTTCGAAGAAGTCGGTACCGGAGCGTTTGCCGTTGGGTTTGGGCTGGCCGTACACCGGCTTGTAGATGTCGATGGGATAGTCGCCAGCGATCGCCGTCACACGCTCTTTCTTACGGTAATCCTCGTACTCGGTACCGATCAACAGTTCATGTTGCCAACTGCCCATATCGAACACCCCACGCAGTTCCAGCTGGGTGATGCTGTCATGCCAACCGGTGGAGCGTTCACGGTAGCGGCGATTGACGCTGTGGCCGTCTGCGTTCAACGCTCGGCTTTCCGAAGCATCGCCCCACAGGCTGCCTTGCTTGTAATGGCTGGCCAGGCGCAGTTTCCAGGCGTCGTTGAGGTGGTGTTCCAACGCCGCCTGAATGCGGTTGTTGTGGTTGCGGATATTGCCGTCGTTGGGCTCGCCGAGGAAGGTGGAATGGGACATGCCGGTATTGGCGACGATGCCTCGGTCGAAGGTGGAGCTGTGGCGCACGAACTCACTTTCCACCAGCAGGGTGGTGTCCGGGTCCAGTTGCCAACTGAAGGAGGGCGCGACAAACACACGCTTGGCGTCCACGTGATCGCGAAAGCTGTGGTTGTCTTCAACGGCCAGGTTCACTCGCGTCAGCACGCGCCCCTCGCTGTCCAGCGGCGTATTCACATCCAGCGCCGTGCGGTAGCGGTCCCAACTGCCTGCGCTGGTTTGCAGCGTGGTGAAGGCCTCGGGCTGGGGTTTCTTGGTGACGATATTTACCGTGCCGCCGGGATCGCCACGCCCATACAGGCTGGCGGCGGGGCCCTTGAGCACTTCAATGCGCTCGATATTCGCCGCGTCCGGGGTACTGGGGTAACCACGGTTGGCGCTGAAACCATCCTGGTAGAACTCGGACGTGGTGAAGCCGCGCACGCTGTATTCGTAGAGGGTCAGGCCGCCGAAGTTGTTTTGCTTGGATACGCCGCCAGCGAATTCCAGGGCGCGCTCCACGCTGGTACTGCCCAGGTCTTTGAGTACCGTGGCAGGAATCACGCTGATCGATTGCGGGATGTCGCGCAAGGCCGTGTCGGTCTTGGTCGCACTGGCAGAGCGGGTGGCGCGGTAGCCGTCGACCGGGCCGGTGGCGGATTCATAGGCGTCGGAAGTGACGCTGATGGTGTCCAGTTCCAGGGTGTTTTCTTCGGCGTAGGCAGGGTCGAGCAGCAAACCCAGGGCCAGGCCGGCCAAGGGCACAAACTTTCGAGACGGCATGATAGAGCGTTCCAATAGCGATATTGAAACAATATAACATGCCTAATGAGAATGAATCGCTAAGAAATGTAGCCTTACCAGCGCCCGCGAACGGGCGCTAGGATCGCGACGGTTATTGCTCTTCTTTCACTGGCGCGGTCGCCGGTGGTGGGCGCAGTCCGATTTCCGCCGACAGTTTGATCTCCTTGCCGTTGCGCATCACCAGGATCGCCACCTTGTCGGTCGGCTTGATCCGCGCCACTTGGTTCATCGACTTGCGGCCATCACCCGCCGGGGCGCCGTCGATGCTGAGGATCACATCGCCCAGTTGCAGGCCGGCTTTCTGCGCCGGGCCGTCGCGGAAGATCCCCGCTACCACGATGCCTGGACGCCCGGTCAGGCCAAATGACTCGGCCAGTTCCTTGGTCAAGGGCTGTACCTCAATGCCCAGCCAGCCGCGAATCACCTGGCCGTGCTCGATGATCGACTTCATCACTTCCATCGCCAGCTTCACCGGGATCGCAAACCCAATGCCCTGTGAGCCGCCGGACTTGGAAAAAATCGCGGTGTTGATGCCAGTCAGGTTGCCATTGGCGTCCACCAGCGCACCGCCCGAGTTGCCGGGGTTGATCGCGGCGTCGGTCTGGATGAAATCTTCGTAGCTGTTAAGGCCCAACTGGTTACGCCCGGTGGCGCTGATGATGCCCATGGTCACCGTTTGCCCCACCCCGAACGGGTTGCCGATGGCCAGCGCCACATCGCCCACGCGCAAACCGTCGGAGCGGCCGAGGGTGATGGCCGGCAGGTTCTTCAGATCAATTTTGAGTACCGCAAGATCAGTTTCCGGGTCGCTGCCCACCACGCGGGCCAGGGTTTCGCGGCCGTCACGCAGGGCCACCACGATCTGGTCGGCGCCCGTGGTCACATGGTTGTTGGTGAGGATGTAGCCCTCGGGGCTCATGATCACGCCGGAGCCGAGGCTGGATTCCATGCGGCGCTGCTTGGGGCCGTTGTCACCGAAGTAGCGGCGAAATTGCGGGTCTTCAAACAACGGATGCGCGGGCTTGTTGATGACCTTGGTGGTGTACAGGTTGACCACCGCAGGGGCCGCGATGGTGACCGCGTCGGCATAGGTGACCGGGCCCTGGACCACCGTGTTGGTCTGCGGCGCCTGTTGCAGGTTCACATCCAGTGTGGGCAGGCCCACCCACTGGGGATAACGCTGGATAATCAGCATCGCGATCAGCACGCCAGCCAACAATGGCCATCCAAAAAAACGCAGTGCCTTGAGCATCAAGTAAGTCCTGACAGGTTGCAGGGGGCGGGAGAGCGCCCATAATGTCGCGCATTATACGAGGCTGTGACGCCTGCGAACGGGATATTTAGGAGTCTTTTATGGCCGTGCCCCTTACTACCCTCGTCGAGGAAGCCGACCGCTACCTCGGCAGCGCCAAAATTGCCGATTACTGCCCCAATGGCCTGCAGGTCGAGGGCCGGCCCCAAGTGATGCGCATCGTCAGCGGCGTGACCGCCAGCCAAGCCCTGCTGGACGCCGCCGTCGAAGCCAAGGCCGACCTGGTGCTGGTGCACCACGGTTACTTCTGGAAGGGCGAAAACCCGTGCATCACCGGCATGAAGCAGCGCCGTCTCAAAACCCTGCTCAAGCATGACATCAGCCTTCTGGCCTACCACTTGCCCCTGGACCTGCACGCCGATGTCGGCAACAACGTGCAACTGGCTCGCCACCTGGATATCAACGTCGAAGGCCCGCTGGACCCCGGCAACCCAAAAATCGTCGGCCTGGTCGGCTCCCTGGCCGAGCCCTTGTCACCTCGTGACTTCGCCCGTCGCGTGCAGGACGTGATGGGTCGCGAACCGCTGCTGATCGAAGGCAGCGAGATGATTCGCCGCGTCGGCTGGTGTACCGGTGGCGGCCAGGGCTACATCGACCAGGCGATTGCCGCGGGTGTCGATTTGTACCTGAGCGGTGAAGCGTCCGAACAGACCTTCCACAGCGCCCGGGAAAACGACATCAGCTTCATCGCCGCCGGCCATCACGCCACCGAACGCTACGGCGTGCAGGCCTTGGGCGACTACCTGGCGCGGCGCTTTGCCCTGGAGCATCTGTTCATCGACTGCCCCAATCCGATCTAAAGCACAGCATTGAACACTGTGGGAGCTGGCTTGCCTGCGATACAGGCACCGCAGCCATTCAGGCTCACCGAGGTGAGGCCATCGCAGGCAAGCCAGCTCCCACACTTACAGTGTTAAAGCCCAAACTGGCCGGCATATTCATATATCGTTTCGGTCTAGCTGGCGCCCTAAATAGAAGAAGTTGCTGTGCTAGCATGCCTCGCTCGAACACGGCCCGCTGGCCGTCCATAAGATCGTTTTTCCGTGAGTAACCATGGTCGACAAACTGACGCATCTGAAACAGCTGGAGGCGGAAAGCATCCACATCATCCGCGAGGTCGCCGCCGAGTTCGATAACCCGGTGATGCTCTACTCGATCGGTAAAGACTCCGCCGTGATGCTGCACCTGGCACGCAAGGCCTTCTTCCCGGGCAAACTGCCATTTCCGGTGATGCACGTCGACACTCGCTGGAAATTCCAGGAGATGTACAAGTTCCGCGACAAGATGGTCGAGGAGCTGGGCCTGGACCTGATTACCCACATCAACCCCGATGGCGTGGCGCAGAACATCAACCCGTTCACCCACGGCAGTGCCAAGCACACCGATATCATGAAGACCGAGGGCCTCAAGCAGGCGCTGGACAAGCATGGTTTCGACGCAGCATTCGGCGGTGCCCGTCGCGATGAAGAGAAATCCCGTGCCAAAGAGCGCGTGTATTCGTTCCGCGACAGCAAGCACCGTTGGGACCCGAAGAACCAACGCCCGGAGCTGTGGAACGTCTACAACGGCAACGTCAACAAGGGCGAGTCGATCCGCGTGTTCCCGCTGTCCAACTGGACCGAGCTGGACATCTGGCAGTACATCTACCTGGAAGGCATCCCGATCGTGCCGCTGTACTTCGCCGCCGAGCGCGACGTGATCGAGAAGAACGGCACGTTGATCATGATCGACGACGACCGCATCCTTGAGCACCTGTCCGACGAAGACAAAGCCCGCATCGTCAAAAAGAAAGTACGTTTCCGCACCCTTGGCTGCTACCCGTTGACGGGCGCGGTGGAGTCCGAAGCCGAGACGCTGACGGACATCATTCAGGAAATGCTCCTGACGCGAACTTCCGAGCGCCAGGGCCGTGTCATCGACCACGATGGTGCAGGCTCGATGGAAGATAAAAAACGTCAAGGCTATTTCTAAGGGGCTGTCATGTCGCATCAATCTGATTTGATCAGCGAGGACATCCTCGCCTACCTGGGCCAGCACGAGCGCAAAGAAATGTTGCGCTTCCTGACCTGCGGCAACGTCGACGACGGCAAGAGCACCCTGATCGGGCGCCTGCTGCACGACTCCAAGATGATCTACGAGGATCACCTGGAAGCCATTACCCGCGACTCGAAAAAGTCCGGCACCACCGGTGACGATATCGACCTGGCGTTGCTGGTCGATGGCCTGCAGGCCGAGCGTGAGCAGGGCATCACTATTGATGTTGCCTATCGCTATTTCTCCACCGCCAAGCGCAAATTCATCATCGCCGACACACCCGGCCATGAGCAGTACACCCGCAACATGGCCACTGGTGCGTCCACCTGTGACCTGGCGATCATCCTGATCGACGCCCGCTATGGCGTGCAGACCCAGACCCGTCGCCACAGCTATATCGCCTCGTTGCTGGGTATCAAACACATCGTGGTGGCCATCAACAAGATGGACATCAACGGCTTTGACCAAAGCGTATTCGAGTCGATCAAAGCCGATTACCTGAAGTTCGCCGAAGGTATCGCATTCAAGCCAAGCACCCTGGCCTTCGTGCCGATGTCGGCGCTCAAGGGCGACAACGTGGTGAACAAGAGCGAGCGTTCGCCCTGGTACACCGGGCAGTCGCTGATGGAGATCTTGGAGACTGTCGAGATCGCCAATGATCGCAACTACACCGACCTGCGTTTCCCGGTGCAGTACGTCAACCGCCCGAACCTGAACTTCCGTGGGTTTGCCGGCACCCTGGCGAGTGGCATCGTGCACAAGGGCGACGAAGTGGTGGTATTGCCGTCGGGCAAGAGCAGCCGCGTCAAATCCATCGTCACCTTTGAAGGTGAGCTGGAACACGCAGGCCCAGGCCAGGCTGTGACCTTGACCATGGAAGACGAGATCGACATCTCCCGTGGCGACCTGTTGGTGCATGCCGACAACGTGCCGCAAGTGACCGACGCCTTCGACGCCATGCTGGTGTGGATGGCCGAAGAACCGATGCTGCCGGGCAAAAAATACGACATCAAACGCGCCACCAGCTACGTGCCGGGTTCCATCACCAGCATCGTGCACCGCGTGGACGTAAACACCCTGGCCGAAGGCCCGGCGAGTTCGCTGCAGCTCAACGAAATTGGCCGGGTCAAGGTCAGCCTGGACGCCGCCATCGCCCTGGACGGTTACGACAGCAACCGCACCACCGGCGCGTTCATCGTGATCGATCGTTTGACCAACGGCACGGTCGCCGCGGGCATGATCATCGCGCCACCGGTGGGTCATGGCGGCGCTGCGCAGCACGGCAGCCTGGCGCATGTCGCCACCGAAGAGCGCGCCCTGCGTTTCGGCCAGCAGCCGGCCACGGTGTTGTTCAGCGGCTTGTCGGGCGCTGGCAAGAGCACTCTGGCCTATGCGGTCGAGCGCAAGCTGTTCGACATGGGCCGTGCGGTGTTCGTACTGGACGGCCAGAACCTGCGTCACGACCTGAACAAAGGGTTGCCGCAGGACCGTGCCGGGCGTACCGAGAACTGGCGTCGTGCGGCTCATGTGGCGCGTCAGTTCAACGAAGCCGGCCTGCTGACCCTGGCAGCCTTCGTTGCGCCGGATGCCGAAGGCCGTGAACAGGCCAAGGCGCTGATTGGTGCGGACCGACTGCTGACCGTCTACGTGCAGGCATCGCCGTTGGTGTGCGCCGAGCGTGACCCGCAAGGTTTGTACGCGGCTGGTGGGGATAACATCCCTGGCGAATCCTTCCCGTATGACGTGCCGTTGAATGCCGACCTTGTGATCGACACCCAGGCGTTGTCGCTGGAAGACAGCGTCAAGCAAGTGCTGGAACTGTTGCGTCAGCGCGGCGCGATCTAAGCTTTATTGCCGCACAAAAAAGCCCGCCACCGGTTACCCGGTGGCGGGCTTTTTACATATTCTCAAATGTGGACTCGGTCAATGTGGGAGCTGGCTTGCCTGCGATAGCAGACTGTCAGTTTATTGAAACTTAGCTGATCCACCGCTATCGCAGGCAAGCCAGCCCCCACATTAAATTGCATCCACATGTTGATCAGCGGCTGGCCGGAAAGTCTTTGTGCAGCTGTTCCAACAATGCATCCTTGTCTTGCCACAACTGGTTGATCCAGCCCTGGAACGCCAGTCGATATTCCCCATCCTGCTCATAATTCTTGCCGATGAATTCGGCCGGTATCTGCACCTCTTCAAAGTGCACCACCACGTCCTTCACGTTACCGCACAGCAAATCCCAATAACCTGGGCGCCCGGCGGGGTAGTGGATGGTCACATTGATCAGTGACTTGAGCTGCTCGCCCATGGCATCCAGCACAAACGCAATGCCGCCCGCCTTGGGTTTAAGCAGGTAGCGAAACGGTGACTGCTGCTGCGCATGCTTGCTCGGCGTAAAGCGTGTGCCTTCAGCAAAGTTGAAAATCCCCACGGGGTTGTCGCGAAACTTCGCACAGGTCTTGCGCGTGGTTTCCAGGTCTTTGCCTTTCTTCTCCGGGTGCTTCTCCAAATATGCCTTGCTGTAGCGCTTCATGAAGGGAAAGCCCAGTGCCCACCACGCCAGGCCAATCACCGGGACCCAGATCAGCTCTTGCTTGAGGAAGAACTTCAGGGGGCGAATGCGCCGATTGAGCACGTACTGCAACACCATGATGTCGACCCAGCTCTGATGGTTGCTGGTCACCAGGTACGAGTGTTGGTAGTCCAGGCCCTCAAGGCCAGTCAGGTGCCAGCGCGTACGGCGCACCAGGTTCATCCAGCCCTTGTTGTTGGTAACCCAGGCTTCGTGGGTGTGGTTCATCAGCCATTCGCTCAGGCGCTTGGCGAACGGCAGCGCCTTGAACAGCGCCACGATAAACAGGAACGAACACAGCAGGATCGTGTTCAGCGCCAGCAACAGCGAAGCGATCACCCCGCGCACGGCGGCAGGTAGAAAATCCAGCATTTAGATATCCATGGGTCGGTTGGCGGCTTGGATCGCCGTCAGGGCGATGGTGTACACGATGTCGTCCACCTGGGCGCCACGTGGCAGGTCATTGACCGGTTTGCGCAGGCCCTGAAGCATCGGCCCCAGGCTCACGCAATCGGCGCTGCGTTGTACGGCTTTGTGGGTGGTGTTGCCGGTGTTCAGGTCCGGGAATACAAAGACGGTGGCCTTGCCCGCCACCTGGCTGTTGGGCGCCAGTTGTCGGGCGACGTTTTCGTTGGCGGCGGCGTCGTATTGCAACGGGCCGTCGATCAGCAACGAACTTTGTTGTTCGTGGGCGAGCAGGGTGGCTTCGCGGACTTTTTCCACCTCCTCGCCGCTGGCCGAGTCACCGCTGGAGTAGCTGATCATCGCCACCCGTGGCGTGATGCCGAACGCCGCCGCCGAGTCGGCGCTTTGCAGGGCGATTTCCGCCAGTTCCGCAGCGCTTGGGTGCGGGTTCATCACGCAGTCGCCGTACACCAGCACCTGCTCGGGGAACAGCATGAAGAACACCGACGACACGAGGGTGCAGCCCGGCGCGGTCTTGATCAGCTGCAGCGCCGGGCGAATGGTGTTGGCGGTGGAGTGAATCACGCCGGAGACCAGGCCATCCACTTCGTCGAGGGCGAGCATCATGGTGGCGATCACCACGGTGTCTTCCAGTTGCTGCTCGGCCATGGGCGCGTTGAGGCTTTTGCTCTTGCGCAAGGCGACCATTGGCTCCACGTAGCGTTGGCGAATCAGGTCGGGGTCGAGAATCTCCAGGCCTTCGGGCAGGTCGATACCCTGGGCGCGGGCGACTGCCTCCACATCCGCAGGCTTGGCCAACAGCACGCAACGGGCAATGCCGCGGGCCTGGCAGATCGCGGCGGCCTGTACGGTCAGCGGCTCGCTACCTTCGGGCAACACGATGCGTTTGTTGGCGGCCTGGGCGCGTTGGATCAACTGGTAACGGAACACTGCCGGCGACAGGCGCATCTCCCTTGGCGTGCCGCAGCGCTGGTGCAGCCAGCGCGCATCGAGGTGGCTGGCGACGAAGTCGGTGATGATTTCCGCACGCTCGCGGTCATCGATAGGGATTTCCTTGTTGAGGCTATTGAGCTGGTTGGCGGTGTCATAGGAGCCGGTGCTCACCGACAACACCGGCAACCCGGCCTGGAAGGCGCCTCGGCACAGATCCATGATGCGTGGGTCGGGCAGGGTGTCGCTGGTCAGCAGCAGCCCGGCCAGCGGCACGCCATTGATGGCGGCCAGGCTGACGGCGAGGATGATGTCATCGCGATCTCCCGGGGTTACCACCAACACACCGGGTTTGAGCAGCTCGACAGTGTTACGCATGGTGCGCGCGCAAATGATGATCTTGGTCATGCGCCGGCTTTCGTAGTCGCCGGCGTTGAGGATCTGCGCGCCCATCAGGTCGGCCACGTCGCGGGTGCGCGGGGCATTCAGCTCGGGTTGGTAGGGGATGCAGCCGAGCAGCCGGAAATCACCGCTGCGCAACAGCGGCGAATGCTCTTTGAGGCGCGCCGAGAAGGCTTCCATGCTTTCGTCGGTGCGTACCTTGTTGAGAATTACGCCCAGCACTTTCGGGTCTTTGGGGCCGCCAAACAGTTGGGCCTGCAATTCCACACGGCCGGAAAGCTCGGTGAGCACTTCATTTTCCGGCGCCGAGACCAGGATCACTTCCGCGTCCAGGCTCTTGGCCAGGTGCAGGTTGACCCGTGCCGCGTAGCTGGCGCTGCGGGTCGGCACCATCCCTTCGACGATCAGCACGTCTTTGCCTACGGCTGCCTGTTGGTAAAGGGTGATGATCTCTTCGAGCAACTCATCGAGCTGGCCGTCGCCGAGCATGCGCTCTACGTGAGCCAGGCCCAGGGGCTGCGGCGGTTTCAGGCCGTGGGTGCGCGCCACCAGCTCGGTAGAGCGTTCCGGCCCGGTATCGCCAGGGTGTGGCTGGGCAATGGGTTTGAAAAAGCCGACTTTCAGGCCGGCCCGTTCCAGTGTGCGCACCAGCCCAAGGCTGATGGAGGTCAGACCCACACCAAAATCGGTGGGCGCGATAAAAAAAGTCTGCATGCGAATTCTCTGGAGGTGCATGGCTTGGGTGGCGCTCTATGGGTGAGTGCCTACCGCGAATCAGGCGCCAAGGTTATCGTTATTCGTGCCCTTGCGCACACCAGCCGCACGCAAAGGCCTGGCCTATTTTTTCAAGGCGTTGCGCGGGGTCGAGCACCCAGGCGCGTGACTGCCAGGGCGGCTGGTGGCGCAGGTGCTGGGTGTGGCCGCAAGACAGCTCGGCCACCCAGTGCCCATCGTCGTCCTGATGAAAACCTGTGATCGTGACCGTTGATCGGCCCCGTCCGTCCGGGTTCCGTTCGCTTTCGGGCAAATCCTTGTTTAGACTTGTCCGTTCTTCATTCTTATGCAAAAGGTCTCGCCCCATGACGATCGCCGCTAACAAGGCTGTCTCCATCGACTATACCCTGACCAACGACGCTGGTGAGGTCATCGACAGCTCCGCCGGCGGCGCGCCGCTGGTTTACCTGCAAGGCGCAGGCAACATCATCCCGGGCCTGGAAAAGGCTCTGGAAGGCAAGAACGTCGGTGACGAACTGACTGTCGCCGTAGAACCTGAAGATGCCTACGGCGAATACTCCGCCGAACTGGTCAGCACCTTGAGCCGCAGCATGTTCGAAGGCGTTGACGAGCTGGAAGTGGGCATGCAGTTCCACGCTTCCGCGCCGGACGGCCAAATGCAGATCGTCACCATCCGCGACCTGGACGGCGACGACGTTACCGTTGACGGCAACCACCCTCTGGCTGGCCAGCGCCTGAACTTCCAAGTGAAGATCGTGGCCATCCGCGACGCTTCCCAGGAAGAAGTGGCTCACGGCCACGTCCACGGTGAAGGCGGTCACCACCATTGATTGTGGTTTGATCAATCGGTAGCAAAAACGCCCCGACTGGTTCGGGGCGTTTTTTTTTGCCTGAGCCCATTGTAGGAGCGAGCTTGCTCGCGAAAAACCTGAGAGCCCCGCTGGACGCCAGGCTTCCCGCGTCATCGTTAACGATCTTCGCGAGCAAGCTCGCTCCTACAGTTTTCAGGGGCAAACAAAAATGCCCCGGACCTTTCGGTACGGGGCATTTCTTAACTGTTACACAGCCTGGGCTGCGTTGCAGT
Source organism: Pseudomonas sp. GW823-FHT02F05 (assembly GCF_058797315.1). NCBI lineage: Bacteria > Pseudomonadati > Pseudomonadota > Gammaproteobacteria > Pseudomonadales > Pseudomonadaceae > Pseudomonas > Pseudomonas sp. GW823-FHT02F05. The sequence goes on along the minus strand of NZ_JBXAJM010000021.1, from coordinate 18,465 downwards.
TGTTACCACTTAGGCTGCAGCAGGAACGCTCAGAGCCTTGATGTGGCCATTCAGGCGGCTCTTATGGCGAGCGGCCTTGTTCTTGTGGATGATGCCTTTATCGGCCATACGGTCGATAACAGGCACAGCCAGAACGTAAGCTGCTTGAGCTTTTTCAGCGTCTTTGGTGTCGATGGCTTTGACTACATTCTTGATGTAGGTGCGAACCATGGAACGCAGGCTGGCGTTGTGGCTGCGACGCTTCTCAGCCTGTTTTGCACGTTTTTTGGCGGAAGGTGTGTTGGCCACCGTCGAGCTCCTCGAAAGACTTTTTAGGAAATAGCAAACAAAATAGGCCGCGAATCATGCCGATGACTTGACGGGTTGTCAAGGGCGGCTGATGCGAACTGCTGAGTGGTCGATCTGAAGAGGCGGGTGATTTATTTCCGGCGCTTGACCTGTAAACTCGCGAGCTTTGGCTCTGTGCTGTTGCAGGCGCGCAGTATCGCATAAGTGGGCGCGTAGTTCGCCTGCTCTTTATCTATAGGCGCAAACTCTTTCAATGAATCTGCTCAAATCGTTGGCTGCGGTCAGCTCTATCACGATGATTTCCCGGGTATTGGGGTTCGTGCGCGACACCCTGCTGGCCCGCATCTTTGGCGCCAGCATGGCCACCGATGCCTTCTTTATTGCCTTTAAACTGCCCAACCTGTTGCGGCGGATCTTTGCCGAAGGCGCGTTTTCCCAGGCGTTCGTGCCGATTCTGGCCGAATACAAGACCCAGCATGGCGAGGAGGCGACTCGTACGTTCATCGCCTACGTCTCGGGTTTGCTGACGCTGGTGCTGATGCTGGTAACCATCGTCGGGATGCTCGCCGCGCCCTGGGTGATCTGGGCCACGGCGCCCGGTTTTGCCAACACGCCGGAAAAGTTCGCGCTGACCACTGATCTGCTGCGGGTGACCTTTCCTTATATATTGCTGATTTCCCTGTCTTCGCTCGCCGGGGCGATCCTCAATACCTGGAATCGTTTCTCGGTACCGGCCTTTGTGCCGACCTTGCTGAACGTCAGCATGATTATTTTTGCGCTGTTCCTTACCCCGTATTTCGATCCACCCGTCATGGCCCTGGGATGGGCGGTGCTGGCCGGCGGGCTGGCACAGTTGCTGTACCAACTGCCACACCTGAAGAAAATCGGCATGCTTGTACTGCCGCGCTTGAACCTCAAGGATTCCGGCGTCTGGCGCGTGATGCGCAACATGCTGCCGGCGATCCTCGGGGTGTCGGTCAGTCAGATTTCCCTGATCATCAACACCGCGTTCGCCTCGTTGCTGGTGTCCGGCTCGGTGTCGTGGATGTACTACGCCGACCGCCTGATGGAATTGCCATCCGGTGTGCTGGGCGTGGCGTTGGGCACGATCCTGCTGCCGACCCTGGCGCGTACATACGCCAGCAAGGATCGCCAGGAATACTCACGCATACTCGATTGGGGCCTGCGCCTGTGCTTTCTGCTGGTGTTGCCGTGCGCCCTGGCCCTGGGCATCCTCGCCGAGCCGCTGACGGTCTCGCTGTTTCAATACGGGCAGTTCGACGCCCATGACGCCTTGATGACCCAGCATGCGTTGGTCGCCTACTCTGTCGGCCTGCTCGGCATTATCGTGATCAAGGTGCTGGCGCCCGGCTTCTATGCCCAGCAAAACATCCGCACGCCGGTGAAAATCGCGATTTTTACCCTGGTTGTCACGCAACTGCTCAACCTGGTGTTTATCGGCCCGTTGGCCCACGCCGGCCTGGCCTTGGCGATCAGCGCGGGGGCATGCATAAACGCAGGTCTGCTGTTTTACCAATTGCGCAAAAAACAGATGTACCAGCCGCAGCCAGGCTGGGGGGTGTTTGCGCTCAAGTTGCTGGTGGCGGTAGCAGCGATGTCGGTTGTGCTGTTTGGCCTGATGCACATCATGCCGGCCTGGGGCCAAGGCAATATGCTGGAGCGCTTCATGCGCCTGGGCGCATTGGTAGTGGCGGGCGTGGTGGTGTACTTCGGGATGTTGCTGTTGCAGGGTTTCCGCCTGCGTGATTTCAATCGCAAGTCGTTGGGATAGAGAGTTTGCCGCGATAAAACGGTTGTTTTATCGATTCGATCCATTTGGCCTGCGCTGTTGCCTGTCGTCCGGGGCTGGGTGTGGTTATAATCGACCACTTTATGAGCAAGAAGCGCGTTATGCAGCTGGTTCGAGGTCTCCACAACCTGCGCCCCGAGCATCGGGGCTGCGTCGCCACTATTGGCAACTTTGACGGTGTTCACCGTGGCCACCAGGCTATCCTGGCTCGGCTGCGCGAGCGTGCGGTCGAGTTGGGCGTGCCCAGCTGCGTGGTGATTTTTGAGCCACAACCGCGGGAGTTCTTTACCCCGGAAACGGCGCCGGCACGCTTGGCGCGCTTGCGGGACAAGTTGCAGCTGTTGGCGGAGGAGGGCGTGGACCGTGTCCTCTGCCTGGCATTCAACCAGCGTTTGCGCAGCCTCAGCGCCGCCGAGTTCGTCGACCGCATCCTGGTGGACGGCTTGGGTGTGCAGCACCTGGAGGTCGGCGACGACTTCCATTTCGGTTGTGACCGGGTCGGGGATTTCGATTTCCTGCAACATGCCGGTGTGAATCAGGGTTTCACTGTCGAGGCCGCGCAAACCGTCGAACTGGACGGCCTGCGCGTGAGCAGCACCCAGGTGCGTAACGCCCTGGCCGCCGCCGACTTCGACCTGGCCGAGCGTTTGCTCGGCCGCCCGTTCCGCATTGCCGGACGGGTATTGCACGGCCAGAAGCTGGCGCGCCAATTGGGCACGCCAACCGCCAACGTGCAACTCAAGCGCCGTCGTGTGCCGCTGACCGGGGTTTACCTGGTAAGCGTCGACATCGATGGCCAATCGTGGCCGGGAGTCGCCAATATAGGCGTCAGACCCACGGTTGCAGGTGATGGCAAGGCCCACCTGGAAGTTCACCTTTTGGATTTTGCCGGTGATTTATACGACCGGCGTTTGACGGTGGTTTTCCACCAGAAGCTGCGTGAAGAGCAGCGTTTCGCCTCCCTGGAGGCGTTGAAAACGGCGATCAATGCGGATGTCGCCGCCGCCCGTGCACTAGCCGCACCTAGCGCCCATCGCTAACCGAAGAGCCTTAAATGACCGACTATAAAGCCACGCTAAACCTTCCGGACACCGCCTTCCCAATGAAGGCCGGCCTGCCACAGCGCGAACCGCAGATCCTGCAGCGCTGGGACAGTATTGGCCTGTACGGAAAGTTGCGCGAAATTGGCAAGGATCGTCCGAAGTTCGTCCTGCACGACGGCCCTCCTTATGCCAACGGCACGATTCACATCGGTCACGCGCTGAACAAGATTCTCAAGGACATGATCCTGCGCTCCAAGACCCTGTCGGGCTTCGACGCGCCGTATGTCCCGGGTTGGGACTGCCACGGCCTCCCGATCGAGCACAAAGTCGAAGTGACTTACGGCAAGAACCTGGGCGCGGACAAGACCCGCGAACTGTGCCGTGCCTACGCCGCCGAGCAGATCGAAGGGCAGAAGTCTGAATTCATCCGCCTGGGTGTGCTCGGCGAGTGGGACAACCCCTACAAGACCATGAACTTCAAGAACGAGGCCGGTGAAATCCGCGCCTTGGCCGAAATCGTCAAAGGCGGTTTCGTGTTCAAGGGCCTCAAGCCCGTGAACTGGTGCTTCGACTGCGGTTCGGCCCTGGCCGAAGCGGAAGTGGAGTACGAAGACAAGAAGTCCTCGACCATCGACGTGGCCTTCCCGATCGCCGACGACGCCAAGCTGGCCGAGGCCTTTGGCCTGGCAAGCCTGAGCAAGCCAGCGGCCATCGTGATCTGGACCACCACCCCATGGACCATCCCGGCCAACCAGGCGCTGAACGTGCACCCGGAATTCACCTACGCCCTGGTGGACGTTGGTGATCGCCTGCTGGTGCTGGCCGAGGAAATGGTCGAGTCGTGCCTGGCGCGTTACGAGCTGCAAGGTTCGGTGATCGCTACCACCACGGGTTCCGCGCTGGAGCTGATCAACTTCCGTCACCCGTTCTATGACCGTCTGTCGCCGGTGTACCTGGCGGACTACGTGGAGCTGGGCGCCGGCACTGGCATCGTTCACTCTGCGCCCGCCTATGGCGTAGACGACTTCGTGACCTGCAAAGCCTATGGCATGGTCAACGACGACATTCTGAATCCAGTGCAAAGCAATGGCGTGTACGCGCCGTCCCTGGAGTTCTTCGGCGGCCAGTTCATCTTCAAGGCCAACCAGCCGATCATCGACAAGCTCTCGGAAGTCGGCGCGCTGTTGCACACCGAAACCATCAAGCACAGCTACATGCACTGCTGGCGCCACAAGACCCCGCTGATCTACCGCGCCACTGCGCAGTGGTTTATCGGTATGGACAAAGAGCCGACCAGCGGCGATACCCTGCGTAACCGCGCGATCAAGGCCATCGAAGACACCACGTTCGTTCCGGCCTGGGGCCAGGCGCGCCTGCATTCGATGATCGCCAATCGTCCGGACTGGTGCATCTCCCGCCAACGTAACTGGGGCGTGCCGATTCCGTTTTTCCTGAACAAGGAAAGCGGCGAGCTGCATCCTCGCACCGTCGAACTGATGGAGCTTGTGGCCCAGCGCGTTGAGCAGGAAGGTATCGAAGCCTGGTTCAAGCTGGACGCCGCCGAGCTGTTGGGCGATGAAGCGCCGCTGTACGACAAGATCAGCGACACCCTCGACGTGTGGTTCGATTCGGGCACCACTCACTGGCACGTGCTGCGTGGCTCGCATCCGATGGGTCACGAGGCCGGCCCGCGCGCCGACCTGTACCTGGAAGGTTCGGACCAACACCGTGGCTGGTTCCACTCGTCGCTGCTGACCGGTTGCGCCATCGACGACCACGCACCGTACCGCGAACTGCTGACCCACGGTTTCACCGTCGACGAGAACGGCCGCAAGATGTCCAAATCCCTGGGCAACGTGATTGCGCCGCAAAAGGTCAATGACACCCTGGGCGCCGACATCATGCGTCTGTGGGTGGCCTCGACTGACTATTCGGGTGAGATGGCTGTTTCGGAGCAGATCCTGCAACGCAGCGCCGACGCCTATCGTCGTATCCGCAATACCGCGCGCTTCATGCTGTCGAACCTGACCGGTTTCAACCCGGCCACCGACCTGCTGCCGGCCGAAGACATGCTCGCGCTGGACCGTTGGGCCGTGGACCGTACCCTGTTGCTGCAGCGTGAGTTGCAAGAGCACTACGGCGAATACCGCTTCTGGAATGTCTACTCCAAGATCCACAACTTCTGCGTGCAGGAGCTGGGCGGTTTCTACCTCGACATCATCAAGGACCGCCAGTACACCACCGGCGCCAACAGCAAAGCTCGCCGTTCGGCGCAGACCGCGCTGTACCACATCAGCGAAGCGCTGGTGCGCTGGATCGCACCGATCCTGGCGTTCACCGCCGACGAACTGTGGGAATACCTGCCGGGCGAGCGTAACGAGTCCGTCATGCTCAACACCTGGTACGAAGGCTTGACCGAACTGCCGGCCGACTTCGAACTGGGCCGCGAGTACTGGGCGGGCGTCATGGCCGTCAAGGTTGCGGTGAACAAGGAACTGGAAGTCCAGCGTGCGGCCAAGGCCGTGGGTGGCAACCTGCAAGCCGAAGTCACCCTGTTTGCCGAGGATGGCCTGACTGCTGACCTGGCCAAGCTGAGCAACGAACTGCGCTTCGTACTGATCACCTCCACCGCGAGCCTGGCACCTTTCGCCCAGGCCCCGGCAGATGCCGTGGTCACCGAGGTACCGGGCCTGAAGCTCAAGGTGGTGAAATCGGCCTTCCCTAAATGCGCCCGTTGCTGGCACTGCCGTGAAGATGTCGGTGTGAACCCTGAGCACCCGGAAATCTGCGGTCGTTGTGTCGATAACATCAGCGGTGAAGGCGAGGTTCGCCACTATGCCTAATGCAGCCAGTCGTTTCGGACGTCTGGGCTGGCTCGTACTGAGCCTGCTGGTGCTGGTTATTGACCAGGTCAGCAAGGCTCACTTCGAGGGCTCCCTGGAAATGTTCCAGCAAATCGTGGTGATTCCGGATTACTTCAGCTGGACCCTGGCCTACAACACTGGCGCCGCCTTCAGCTTCCTCGCTGACGGCGGCGGCTGGCAGCGCTGGCTGTTCGCGGTGATCGCCGTGGTGGTCAGTGCCGTGCTGGTGGTGTGGCTAAAGCGCCTGGGTCGCGACGACACCTGGCTGGCTATCGCGCTGGCCCTGGTGTTGGGCGGCGCGCTGGGTAACCTGTATGACCGCATCGCCCTGGGCCATGTGATCGACTTCATCCTGGTGCACTGGCAGAACCGCCACTACTTCCCGGCGTTCAACTTTGCCGACAGCGCCATCACCGTTGGTGCAATCATGCTGGCGCTGGATATGTTCAAGAGCAAGAAAACCGGAGAAACCGTCAATGACTGATCAGGTATTGGCTGAGCAACGCATCGGCCAGAACACGGAAGTCACTTTGCATTTCGCATTGCGCCTGGAGAATGGCGACACGGTAGACAGCACCTTCGACAAAGCCCCGGCGACCTTCAAGGTTGGTGACGGTAACCTGCTGCCTGGTTTTGAAGCGGCATTGTTCGGGTTCAAGGCGGGCGACAAGCGCAACCTGCAGATCCTGCCGGAAAACGCCTTCGGCCAACCCAACCCGCAAAACGTGCAGATCATCCCGCGTTCGCAGTTCGAGGGTATGGACCTGTCGGAAGGTTTGCTGGTGATCTTCAATGATGCGGCGAATACTGAACTGCCCGGCGTGGTAAAAGCTTTCGATGACACGCAAGTGACCATCGACTTCAACCATCCGTTGGCCGGTAAAACCTTGACGTTTGATGTTGAAATCATCGACGTTAAAGCGCTCTAACTGACGAAACCGGTTCCTGTGGGGCTGGCTTGTGTGGGAGCTGGCTTGCCTGCGATAGCATCACCTCGGTGTACCTGATACATCGAGACGTTTGCATCGCGGGCAAGCCCGCTCACACAGACGCTTATTCTATAGAGCTGAGTTGATCCAATTTCTTGGCCTGCAAGGCACGAGGCACAGCATGCAAATCAAACTCGCCAACCCCCGTGGCTTCTGCGCTGGCGTGGACCGGGCGATCGAAATCGTCAACCGCGCCTTGGAAGTCTTCGGGCCGCCGATTTATGTGCGCCACGAAGTCGTGCATAACAAGTTCGTGGTCGAAGACCTGCGCGCACGCGGTGCGATCTTTGTCGAAGAACTCGACCAGGTACCCGACGACGTTATCGTCATCTTCAGTGCCCATGGCGTGTCCCAGGCCGTACGTACCGAAGCGGCCGGCCGTGGCCTAAAAGTGTTCGATGCCACTTGCCCGCTGGTAACCAAGGTGCACATCGAAGTGGCGCGTTATAGCCGCGACGGTCGCGAATGCATCCTGATCGGCCATGCCGGTCACCCGGAAGTCGAAGGCACCATGGGCCAGTACGACGCCAGCAACGGCGGCGCCATCTACCTGGTTGAAGACGAAAAAGACGTCGCCAACTTGCAGGTGCACAATCCCGACCGCCTGGCTTTCGTTACCCAGACCACCTTGTCCATGGACGATACCAGCCGCGTCATCGATGCCCTGCGCACGCGTTTCCCGGCCATTGGCGGCCCACGCAAGGATGACATCTGCTACGCCACGCAAAACCGTCAGGATGCGGTCAAGCAACTGGCGAATGAGTGTGATGTTGTGCTGGTGGTCGGCAGCCCTAACAGTTCCAACTCCAACCGCTTGCGTGAGCTGGCCGAACGCATGGCCACGCCGGCGTACTTGATCGACGGTGCCGAAGACATGCAGCGCAACTGGTTCGATGGCGTTGAGCGTATCGGCATCACGGCGGGTGCCTCCGCTCCGGAAGTGCTGGTGCGCGGTGTGATCCAACAGTTGCAAGCCTGGGGTGCTACCGGCGCCGATGAGCTGGCGGGTCGTGAAGAAAACATCACGTTCTCGATGCCCAAGGAACTGCGGGTCCGCTCGTTGCTCTGACGGCCAGGGTGCTGGAATAGCCTCGGCATAATGCCTGTTCGGTCTTGTCATTGCGCAGGCTGACGCGCCCGCTGGGGGCCAGCACGATCTGATACAGGCTTTGTGCCTGGTCCTTGCCACACACATGCACGGTGCCGGCACGAAATCCCCCGCCGGCGAACACTGGCTCCCCCAGGCCGCTGAAGCGCACCTGGCTCGTAACCGGGCCATTACCGGCGACCGGCACGCGCCCATTGCTCTCGCGCTCCAGCAATACCGGATTGTCGTCATCCAGGTGGCCGCGCCCACTCACATCCAGTATCACGCGCCATCCCAGGCTCCAGTCCTCGTCCTTTGCATGAATGACCACCGCCCGGTTACGCGCGATGGCCTCGGTGCGTGCGTAGCGCAGCCCGGAGGCAAGTGCTTGGGCCGCGCTTTGTCGTTGCTGCGATTCAAGCAAACCCTTGAAACCGGGTACGGCCAGTTGCGCGAGAAAACTGGTGACGATCAGCCCCAGCAACATCTCAATCAGGGTGAAACCTTGTTGTTTCATGTGCGTTCCCTCCTTGGGCACGAGTAGGTTTTCTAGGTATAGCGCTTGGTCGTTGGCGCTGGATGATGGCCTTTATGTCCAAAGTATTTCCCTTTGTTCCGGGAGCAGCGCCGCTCGAAAACCGACGCTAGTCTTGGGTCGCACAGCAGGTCTTGCCTGCTTTTTTTCACCGGCCTTCGACATGGATGACGACGGAAATGCCAGCCTGCCAGAACCGATTCCTGCGCGTTGCGCACTCGCGCCAATCCGGCATGACGCTGGTCGAGGTGCTGGTAGCGCTGTTGATTTTGGCGATCGGCCTGATGGGCGCTGCGGTGCTGCAACTCAACGCGCTCAAGTACACCAACAGCGCCAGGATGACCAGCCAAGCCAGTTTTATTGCCTATGACATGCTCGACCGCATTCGCACCAATGCTGGCGCCGATTACACATGGGGCAGGGCGGAGCTGGCGCCGCCCAACACTGCCACCGCCAGCGTGCGTGACCTCGACCTGCACGATTTCGAGGCCAATATCACGGGTTTTGCCGGCGAGGATGCCAAAGGTTCAGTGGTGGTGAACGGGCAAGAGGTCACCATCAGCATCAGTTGGGCGGATGCCCGAGCAGCAAACCGCCCAGGGGCGCGGGAAACCTTCACCCTGACCAGTCGAATCAGTAATGAACAGGGAGTGTCGCAATGAAGCGTCTTGGGCGAGGTTTCAGTCTGGTGGAAGTGTTGCTGGCGCTTGCCATCGGGTTGATCTTGATACTGGGGGCGAGCCAGATACTGATCAGTTCGCGGTTGACCCATGCCAGCCAGCAGGCCGCCATGCTGCTGCAGGATGATGCGCGGTTTGTGCTGAGCAAGATCACCCAGGATATTCGCCAGGCAGGCATGCTGGGGTGTTTGGCCGTGGCCGCTATCGACAATGCTCCGGCTGCCTTTGATCGGCCGATAAGCTGGGAAGCTGCGGGGAGTGCGAAGTCACTGACGCTGGTGACCGCGAATGTCGGCGATGGCGTCGGCAAGACTGACTGGACAGTGTTGTCCGACTGCAAGGAGGCGGCCAGGGCTTATGCAGGCACACCACCCGGAGCCGAACCCGGCCAACTTCGCTTTGGCATACGCCAACTTACCTACACCTACGAATCGGGTCAGTTGAAGATCAGTACCCCGGCAGCACCGGCCAAGGCAGTATTGATGGATAACGTGCGGGCATTCGACGTCAGCTTCGGCATGGCGGCCACCTCGGTATCGACAGTTGTGGTGCGCTATGACAGCCATCCGGCCGATGAGTCGCTGATACGCAGCGTGCGCATTCTCATGACCCTTCAAGATCCCTCTGGGCGGGTGAAGGACCAGACCTACAGTGTCGTGGCGGCACTGCGAAATCGGCTGGGGTAGGGGCAATGACCATGCAGGGCGGTATCCAAATGCGGCAGGCCGGGACGGTGCTGCTGATCAGTCTGGTGTTCCTGTTGGTGCTGTCGCAGGTGGGGCTGTCCTCGATACAGGCTGCGGTCTCCCAGCAAAAAGTCGCGAGCAGCCTCTGGCATCGCAATCAATCGTTTCAATCTGCCGAAAGCGGCCTGAGGTTGGGGGAATCGGCCGTGCAAAAGGTTGGCCAGGCGATGCCTGTCTGCCACTCGATCACCCGTTGTGCGCCGCCTGCTGAAGCGTTTTCCTTGACGGCGGCCGGGACGAACCCTGTCTCGGCGATCACCTGGCTTGCCTTGAAGAATGGGTTTTATGGCATTCAATCCCTCGGCGAGGGTGAAGGGCTGGCTCATTTGCCGTCCCATTCCCTGGCCACGCTTTTTCGAGTCACTTCGGTCGGTCTCGCGGGGCAATCGCGCACGGTGCTGGAGACGGTCTATGCCCGTGTAGAGGAGGGCGGCCGCGTCAGGTTTCGACGGGTCTTATGGCGGCAACTTCAATAAGGAGCAATCGGATGGGCAAGGAGAGCCAGGGTTTTACCCTGATTGAGTTACTGATCGTCGTGGCGATCATCGCGTTGCTGGCCGGGATTGCGTATCCCGGGTACCTCAGCCAGGTGAAGAAGGCGTATCGGGCGCAGATCGTCGCGTTGTTGAGCGAACAGGCCCAGCAACTGGAGCGTTCTTATACGAGGAATGGCACTTTTATTGATGCAGGCGACGTCAGCGCGGGCAATGATCATTATAGAATCAGTGCCGTCCTCAACCCTCAGGATTTTGACCTGCTCGCCACACCCGCTGCGGACTCGGTCATGGCGAACGACGAGTGCGCAGCATTCAGCTTGACCAGCACCGGTATGCGCGGCAACCCGGGAGCAGGGCCTGAAATGTCGCCCAAGGTCTGCTGGGGGCAAGGATGAGCGTACTTGAAGCGTGGGCGCCGGGCGCGCCTTTCCCTGTTTATCGGCTGGATCAAATGATGGCTAAGCAACAGCAAGTAGTGATTGTCGGCGGCGGAGTAATCGGTCTGTTGACGGCGTACAACCTCGCCAGTGAGGGCCAGGCGGTCACGCTGCTGGAGCGCGGTGGGCTTGGGCAAGAGGCTTCCTGGGCGGGCGGTGGGATTGTCTCGCCGTTGTACCCGTGGCGCTATAGCCAGGCGGTCACTGCCTTGGCCCATTGGTCCCAGGATTTTTACCCTCAACTGGCGCAACGGCTATTTGCTGCTACCGGCGTCGATCCGGAGGTACATACCACGGGTTTGTATTGGCTCGACCTGGATGACGAAGCGCAAGCACTGGCCTGGGCTGCCCGTGAAGGGCGACCGTTGAGCAAGGTGGATGTATCGGCGGCCCATGACGCGGTGCCGGTGCTGGGGGGTGGCTACTCCCAGGCGATCTACATGGCCAACGTGGCCAATATTCGCAACCCGCGCCTGGTCAAATCATTGAAGGCGGCGCTGCTGGCGTTGCCGAACGTGACGATTCGCGAGCAATGCGATGTGTCGGGCTTTGTACTCGGCGGCGGCAGGGTGGTGGGTGTGAATACCGCTACGGGCCACGTTTTGGGGGATCACGTGGTGCTCGCGGCCGGCGCCTGGAGCGGGCAACTGCTGGATACGCTGGGCTTGGGGCTACCCGTGGAGCCGGTTAAAGGCCAGATGATCCTGTACAAATGCGCGTCCGATTTTTTATCCAGCATGGTCCTGGCCAAGGGGCGTTATGCGATCCCGCGGCGGGATGGGCACATCCTGATCGGCAGCACGTTGGAGTATGAGGGATTCGACAAGACGCCGACCGACACCGCGCTTGAAAGCCTCAAGGCATCTGCGCAGGAACTGATTCCCGCCTTGACGGACGCCGAAGTGGTCGGGCATTGGGCCGGTTTGCGGCCTGGCTCACCCGAAGGTATACCGTTTATCGGTGAGGTCCCTGGCTTCAGGGGGCTGTGGCTCAATTGTGGGCATTACCGCAATGGTCTGGTACTCGCACCGGCATCTTGCCAGTTGTTCACCGATTTGCTGCTGGCGCGGGCTCCGATCATCGATCCAGCGCCTTACGCCCCCGCAGGTCGCCTCAACGCTGGATAGACTTTGGCCCTTGTTCCAGGTGCGCCTGGGTGCAGTACCATTCCTGACGTGAGCTCAGTGCGCGGTCCTGCGGCAGGTGCACGCCACAGTGAGCGCAACGCACCATCAGGGCTGCATCCGGCTCGGCAGGCCGTTGCTGACGGGAGGCAGGGTTTTTGAATTTGCGCCAGAACCATACCGCGGCAGCAATGACGGCAATCCAGAACAGTAGACGAAGCATGATGGGCAGTTTCTCGACAAGGAATGCGCCAGTTTAGCCAAGGTGGTCACGGGCGCACAGGGCAATAAATACTCGCTCATAAAAAAGGGAGCTCCTTCAGAGCTCCCTTTTGCGTTGCGTCGAACAATCAGTCGAACACACCGAAGGTCATGTAGCTGAACCACGAACGGTCCTGGTTGTCGCCCAGGGCTTGCGGCTCTTCTTCTTCGATCACATCGCCGTTCTCGTCGTGCGGCTTGAGCTCCGAAGGAATGGCGTCCTTGGCGTCCTGGTACTGCTTGATCACGTCCTGGTTGGCGCGGGTTTCACCCGGCGGCAGCGGTGGACGGGACTCGATCAGGCCTAGGGTGTACTTGCTCAGCCACGAACGGTTGTCCGCTTCGTCAACCTGAGGCACGAACTGGCCGTCTTTCAGGCTAGGGTGGTCAGGGTAGTTGAGCTTCAGGGTTTCCAGGCTGGTAGTCGCGAGGGTGTCCAGGTGCAGACGCTGGTAAGCCTCGGTCATCACGGCCAGGCCGTCACCCACGGACGGGGTTTCCTGGAAGTTTTCCACCACGTAGCGGCCACGGTTGGCTGCGGCCACATAAGCCTGACGGGTCAGGTAGTAGTGGGCCACGTGGATCTCGTACGAAGCCAGCAGGTTGCGCAGGTAGATCATGCGCTGCTTGGCGTCCGGCGCATAGCGGCTGTTGGGGTAGCGGCTGGTCAACTGGGCGAACTCGTTATAGGAGTCGCGGGCAGCACCCGGGTCGCGCTTGGTCATGTCCAGCGGCAGGAAGCGCGCCAGCAGGCCAACATCCTGGTCGAACGAGGTCAGGCCCTTCATGTAGTAGGCGTAGTCCACGTTCGGGTGCTGCGGGTGCAGGCGGATGAAACGCTCGGCAGCGGACTTGGCAGCTTCCGGCTCGGCGTTCTTGTAGTTGGCGTAGATCAGCTCAAGCTGGGCCTGGTCGGCATAGCGGCCGAACGGGTAACGCGACTCCAATGCCTTCAGCTTCGCTGTGGCGCTGGTGAAGCTATTATTGTCCAAGTCTGTCTGAGCTTGCTGGTACAGCTCGACTTCGCTCAGGTTTTCGTCGACGACGTCCTTTGTTGACGAGCAAGCAGCAGTCATGGCGAGGATGGCGATCAGCAGCAGGTGTTTCACTTGCATGGCGGCTTGCGTCCCTATGACGGCCGCTGTCTTGGGCGGGGCCGTCCTGTTATGATGAGCGCCCCGTTGGAAGCCTCGGGGCAAAAGACGCCGTATTTAACCACAAGCGCGCAGCCGAAACCAAAGGCTACGCCACGCCTAGTCTGAGCATGTCCGATAAAATTGAACTTCGCGCAGAGGTGCCGTCCGAATTGGGCGGCCAACGCCTCGATCAAGTCGCCGCACAATTATTCGCTGAGCACTCGCGCTCGCGCCTTTCCGCCTGGATCAAAGACGGCCGCCTGACTGTGGATGGAGCGGTTATCCGCCCGCGAGACATAGTCCATGGCGGTGCGATTCTTGAGCTGACTGCCGAGCAGGAAGCCCAGGGAGAATGGGTTGCCCAGGACATCGAGCTGGATATCGTCTATGAAGACGACGACATCCTGGTCATCAACAAACCCGCGGGCCTGGTGGTTCACCCGGCCGCCGGGCACGCTGATGGCACCTTGCTCAATGCCCTGTTGCACCACGTGCCGGACATCATCAATGTGCCGCGCTGCGGCATCGTGCACCGTCTGGACAAGGACACCACCGGCCTTATGGTGGTAGCCAAGACCATTCAGGCGCAGACGCAACTGGTTACGCAATTGCAGAGCCGTAGCGTCAGCCGCATCTATGAGTGCATTGTGATCGGCGTCGTTGTGGCCGGTGGCAAAATCAACGCGCCCATTGGTCGTCACGGCCAGCAGCGCCAGCGTATGGCGGTGATGGAGGGCGGCAAGCAGGCCGTCAGCCACTACCGTGTGCTGGAGCGTTTCCGCTCCCACACCCATGTGCGGGTCAAGCTGGAAACCGGGCGTACCCACCAGATTCGCGTGCACATGGCGCACATCAACTTTCCGTTGGTCGGCGACCCAGCCTACGGTGGCCGCTTCCGTATTCCGCCGGCGGCCAGCCAGACCATGGTTGAGTCGCTCAAGACGTTCCCGCGCCAGGCACTGCATGCACGCTTCCTGGAACTGGATCATCCGACGAGCGGTAAGCGCATGAGCTGGGAATCGCCACTTCCAGACGATCTGGTCTGGCTGCTTTCGCTGCTCAAGCAGGATCGCGAGGCGTTTGTCGGATGAATGACTGGCTGATACCTGACTGGCCCGCGCCGGCTCGGGTAAAAGCCTGCGTCACCACCCGTGCGGGCGGCGTCAGCCTGGCGCCGTTCGACAGCCTCAACCTGGGCGATCATGTCGAGGACAGCCTTGAGGCCGTCCTTGAAAATCGTCGTCGCCTGAGTGACGCCTTCGATATCCAGCCTGCCTGGTTGCGTCAAGTCCATGGCACTCAGGTGGTTGAGGCCGATCCGGGCCGTACTGTCGAGGCAGACGGCAGTTGGACCAGCACCGCTGGCATCGCCTGCACATCCATGACCGCCGATTGCCTGCCTGCGCTGTTCTGTAATCGAGCGGGCACCCGCGTTGCTGCAGCCCATGCCGGTTGGCGTGGCTTGGCCGCTGGGGTGCTGGAGGCCGCGTTCGAAAGCCTGGATAGCGCTCCCGCAGACGTTCTGGTCTGGCTCGGCCCTGCCATTGGCCCGCAAGCCTTCGAAGTTGGCCCGGAGGTGCGTGAAGTGTTCATGCAGCAACTGCCGGCCACCGCTGAAGCCTTTGTTCCCAGCCACAACGCTGGCAAGTTCATGGCCGACATCTACCAGCTGGCGCGTCTGCGTCTGGGAGTGCGCGGTGTTTCCGCTGTGTATGGTGGCGGTTTGTGCACTGTGACCGACCCGCGTTTCTTTTCTTATCGCCGCAGCCCGCGTACAGGCCGATTCGCCTCCCTTATCTGGCTTGAACGCTAGACTGTCCTGACCTGTATCAACCGTCCGCCGCTTGAAACGCCCAGAATCCACCCCATCTATAAGGGTATCTGGCAGGTTTCTTCATTCAGGATGTGTTTGTTCATAGCTCCGGCCTGCTCAAAAGGAAGGTGACTAATGCGTATTGATCGTTTAACCAGCAAATTACAGTTGGCCTTGTCCGACTCTCAATCCTTGGCGGTGGGCCTCGACCACCCGGCCATTGAACCTGCGCACTTGATGCAGGCACTCCTGGAACAGCAGGGTGGTTCTATCAAACCCTTGCTGATGCAGGTGGGCTTTGACGTTAACAGCCTGCGCAAGGAGTTGAGCAAAGAGCTCGACCAACTGCCGAAAATCCAGAATCCCACCGGTGACGTGAATATGTCCCAGGATCTGGCGCGCCTGCTCAACCAGGCCGACCGCCTGGCCCAGCAGAAAGGTGACCAGTTCATCTCCAGCGAACTGGTGCTGCTCGCCGCCATGGACGACAACAGCAAGCTCGGCAAATTGTTGCTGGGCCAGGGCGTGAGCAAGAAAGCCCTGGAAAACGCCATCAACAACCTGCGTGGCGGCGAGGCGGTGAACGACCCTAACCATGAGGAGTCGCGCCAGGCCTTGGACAAATACACCGTAGACCTGACCAAGCGTGCCGAAGAAGGCAAGCTGGACCCGGTGATCGGCCGTGACGACGAGATTCGTCGCACCATCCAGGTGTTGCAACGTCGCACCAAGAACAACCCGGTGTTGATCGGTGAACCTGGCGTGGGTAAAACCGCGATTGCCGAGGGCCTGGCCCAGCGCATCATTAATGGTGAAGTGCCAGACGGCCTCAAAGGCAAGCGCCTGCTGTCTCTGGATATGGGCTCGCTGATTGCCGGTGCCAAGTTCCGGGGTGAGTTCGAAGAGCGCCTCAAATCCTTGCTTAACGAATTGTCGAAGCAGGAAGGGCAGATCATTCTGTTTATCGACGAATTGCACACCATGGTCGGTGCCGGTAAGGGCGAAGGCTCCATGGACGCCGGCAATATGCTCAAGCCTGCCTTGGCGCGGGGTGAGTTGCACTGCGTCGGTGCAACTACGCTTAACGAATACCGTCAGTACATCGAAAAGGACGCAGCCCTTGAGCGTCGCTTCCAGAAAGTTCTGGTGGAAGAACCCAGCGAAGAAGACACCATCGCGATCCTGCGTGGCCTGAAAGAGCGCTATGAGGTCCACCATAAGGTGGCTATTACCGACGGCGCGATCATCGCGGCGGCCAAGTTGAGCCATCGCTATATCACTGATCGTCAGTTGCCGGACAAGGCTATCGACCTGATCGACGAAGCGGCCAGCCGCATCCGTATGGAGATCGATTCCAAGCCGGAAGTGCTTGATCGCCTGGATCGGCGCCTGATTCAACTGAAAGTCGAATCCCAGGCGTTGAAGAAAGAAGAAGACGAAGCGGCCAAGAAGCGTCTGGAAAAACTCCAGGAAGAAATTGTTCGCCTGGAACGCGAGTATTCGGACCTCGAAGAAATCTGGACCTCGGAAAAAGCCGAAGTACAGGGTTCGGCGCAGATCCAGCAAAAGATCGAGCAGTCCCGTCAGGAACTGGAAGCGGCGCGCCGTAAAGGCGACCTGAACCGCATGGCCGAGTTGCAGTACGGGGTGATCCCGGACCTGGAGCGCAGCCTGCAGATGGTCGATCAGCACGGCAAGCCTGAGAACCAGTTGCTGCGCAGCAAGGTGACCGAGGAAGAAATTGCCGAAGTGGTCTCCAAGTGGACCGGTATTCCTGTGTCGAAGATGCTCGAAGGCGAGCGCGACAAGTTGCTGAAGATGGAAAGCCTGTTGCATCAGCGCGTCATCGGCCAGGAAGAGGCAGTGGTGGCGGTGTCCAACGCGGTACGGCGTTCCCGGGCAGGTTTGTCCGACCCGAACCGTCCAAGCGGCTCGTTCATGTTCCTCGGCCCAACCGGTGTGGGTAAGACCGAGTTGTGCAAGGCCCTGGCCGAGTTCCTCTTTGATACTGAAGAGGCCATGGTGCGGATCGATATGTCCGAATTCATGGAGAAACACTCGGTGGCTCGCCTTATCGGTGCACCGCCAGGCTATGTAGGCTATGAAGAGGGCGGTTATCTGACCGAAGCCGTGCGGCGCAAGCCTTACTCGGTGATCCTGCTGGATGAGGTCGAGAAGGCGCACCCGGATGTGTTCAACATCTTGCTGCAGGTGCTGGAGGATGGTCGCTTGACGGACAGCCACGGGCGTACGGTGGACTTCCGCAATACGGTGATCGTGATGACTTCCAACCTGGGCTCGGCACAGATCCAGGAATTGGTGGGTGATCGTGAAGCTCAGCGTGCGGCGGTGATGGACGCGTTGACCACGCACTTCCGTCCGGAATTCATCAACCGGGTCGATGAAGTGGTGATCTTCGAGCCTCTGGCGCGGGATCAGATCGCGGGCATCACCGAGATCCAGTTGGGCCGCCTGCGTAGCCGTCTGGCTGAGCGCGAGCTGGACCTTGAGCTGAGCGGCGAAGCGTTGGACAAGCTGATCGCGGTCGGTTACGACCCGGTGTATGGCGCACGGCCACTCAAACGTGCGATCCAGCGCTGGATCGAGAACCCACTGGCGCAGCTGATTCTGTCGGGCAGCTTTATGCCTGGCACCCGCGTCACGGCGAC
The DNA here is from genome assembly GCF_058797315.1 of Pseudomonas sp. GW823-FHT02F05. NCBI lineage: Bacteria > Pseudomonadati > Pseudomonadota > Gammaproteobacteria > Pseudomonadales > Pseudomonadaceae > Pseudomonas > Pseudomonas sp. GW823-FHT02F05. The sequence goes on along the minus strand of NZ_JBXAJM010000021.1, from coordinate 486 downwards.
GGTGAAAGACGACGAAATCGTCTTCCATTAAGCCCTGCGCTTGGCGCAACCATAGAAGGCCCCGCATTGCGGGGCCTTTTTTTTCGATAGGGCGTTGAACTGTAAGGCAAAGGCTTGTAAAGTGCGCCCCGCAGCAACGTCAGCCCACGGGTTTCTTCTCCCCAAGAAGAAATCAGAAAGAAGCGCAAATCATTGTCTTAAAAGCAATTTAAAGGGTTGACAGGGGTTTTTAAGATTGTAGAATAGCGCGCCTCAGAGACGCTAACGTAGCGATACGGACAGGGTCGAAGAGGAAGCAACACAGCAGTAACTTTGAAATATGTAGTTCCGTGATAGCTCAGTCGGTAGAGCAAATGACTGTTAATCATTGGGTCCCAGGTTCGAGTCCTGGTCACGGAGCCAATTTCAAACCGGGGTATAGCGCAGTCCGGTAGCGCGCCTGCTTTGGGAGCAGGATGTCGGGAGTTCGAATCCCCCTACCCCGAC
>NZ_JBXAJM010000020.1:0-113223 GCF_058797315.1 Pseudomonas sp. GW823-FHT02F05 | reverse complement strand
GCCACGCGCCATCCATGGCGCGGGGCGGCGGCCCCCCAAATCCCTGTCGAATTCCGGCCAGCGTGGTTTAACGGGGCGCCTGAGATCAAGATCACAAGCAGATCAAAAGCAAGATCAAGAGCGGCTCGCTTCGTATCGTGGTTACGGTGTTGGTGCCTATGCCGCGATGGCGTGAGTCAGTCAGTCAGTCAGTCAGTCAGTCAGTCAGTCAGAAATAGAGTGACTGGCCCACCGCATTCGCGGGCAAGCCCGTTCCCACAGGTTTGACTGGCGTGTGGCCCTATTTATGCGTTTAGCCGTACTTGTTTTTCCAGCTCAAGCTTCAAGCCTGGTTCAAGTTTCAGTTGGCGTGCCAGTTCGTCCAGGTAGGCTTTTTCCATGAAGTTTTCTTCGTCCACCAGCATCACGCTGGCGATGTACATTTCGGCGGCCATTTCCGGGGTGCTGGCGGCGCGGGCAACGTCGGTGGGGTCCAGGGGCTTGTTGAGTTCGGCGTGCAGCCAGTGTTGCAGCTCCTGGTCGTTGTCCAGCTTGGTAAATTCGCCTTCGATCAAGGCGCGCTCGCGCTCATCCACATGCCCATCAGCCTTGGCCGCGGCCACCAGTGCCTTGAGAATGCCCTGGCTGTGTTGCTCCACCTGGTCAGCCGGCAGGCGGTCGATGGTTTGAGGCTCGCCTTGGGGCGCGTTGACCTGCTGGGCTTGCCAGTTGCCGTAAGCCTTGTAGGCAATCACACCCAGTGCGGCTAGGCCGCCGTAAGTGAGCGCCTTGCCGCCGAATTTACGCGCCTTCTTGTTGCCCAGCAGCAAGCCCATGGCCCCCGCCGCCAGGGCGCCGCCGCCGGCACCGCCGAGCATGCTGCCGAGCCCGCCACCGCTGAGCAAGCCGCCGAGGGCGCCCTTGTCATTGGATTTGCGTTGGCCGCCGGCCTTGTTTTGCAACATGTCCTGGCCAGACTTGAGCAACTGATCGAGCAATCCACGGGTATTCATTCGTAGCCTCCAGACACTTGGGTTCGTAGGACCAATAGGCCTCCAGCGTAAAACTAAGTGCCAAAAAGCCGCGATCTAGAGTGCTTCCAGATGTAACGTTCTCCTGCGATGCTGGAAATGTCTTGTTGCACATGCAACGCCATCATCCCGCCATCAACCAATTTGCCTTGTTCATCGAACCGCTTAAGCTATCCGGCGTCTGTTTATTGTCCGTTGCGTTTGGCCGAAGGCATGTCCGAACCGTTATTTCTGATCCGCTACGTGCCAGGAACGGCGCGGGATTTGCTCACGACAGGTTGTCTCTATGCACCGCAGGAATTTGCTCAAAGCATCCATGGCCATTGCGGCTTACACCGGTTTGTCGGCCAGTGGCCTGCTGGCCGCGCAGGCCTGGGCCGGGAATCGGGCTGCCGATGGCAAAGCCGTGGCGTTCGATTTCGAATCGCTCAAGGCCCAGGCCAAGCAATTGGCCACCCGTGGCTACCAGGACACTAAGCAGGTGCTGCCGCCGACCCTGGCCACCATGACCCCGCAGAATTTCAACGCCATCGGCTATGACCGTAACCATTCGCTGTGGAAGGAGTTGAACGGCCAACTGGACGTGCAGTTCTTCCACGTCGGCATGGGCTTCAAGACGCCGGTGCGTATGCACAGCGTCGACCCAAAGACCCGTGAAGCCCGCGAAGTGCATTTTCGCCCTTCACTGTTCAACTATGAAAAAACCACGGTGGACACCCAGCAACTGACCGGGGACCTGGGTTTCTCCGGCTTCAAGCTGTTCAAGGCGCCGGAGTTGGACCGCCATGACGTGCTGTCGTTTCTCGGCGCCAGCTACTTCCGTGCGGTGGACTCCACCGGCCAGTACGGCCTCTCGGCGCGTGGCCTGGCGATTGATACCTACGCAAAAAAACGCGAGGAATTCCCCGATTTCACGCAGTTCTGGTTCGAAACTCCGGACAAGGACGCCACGCGCTTTGTGGTCTACGCCCTGCTCGACTCGCCAAGCGCCACCGGCGCCTACCGCTTCGATATCGACTGCCAGGCCAACCAAGTGGTGATGGCGATCGACGCGCACATCAATGCGCGCACCGCCATCGAGCAACTGGGCATCGCGCCCATGACCAGTATGTTCAGCTGCGGCACCCATGAGCGCCGCATGTGCGACACCATTCACCCGCAAATCCACGACTCGGACCGCCTGGCCATGTGGCGCGGCAACGGCGAGTGGATCTGCCGGCCCCTGAACAACCCGGCCAAGCTGCAATTCAACGCGTTCGCCGACACCAACCCCAAAGGCTTCGGCCTGGTGCAGACCGACCATGAGTTCGCCAGCTACCAGGACACCGTCGACTGGTACAGCAAACGCCCAAGCCTGTGGGTTGAACCGACCACGGCCTGGGGCGAAGGCTCCATCGACTTGCTGGAAATCCCCACCACTGGCGAAACCCTGGACAATATCGTGGCCTTCTGGACCCCGAAAAAGCCCGTGGCCGCGGGTGATTCGCTCAACTACGGCTACAAGCTGTACTGGAGCGCACTGCCGCCGGTGAGCACGCCGCTGGCACAGGTCGACGCGACCCGTTCGGGCATGGGCGGTTTTACCGAAGGCTGGGCACCCGGCGAGCATTATCCGAAGGTATGGGCGCGGCGTTTCGCCGTAGACTTCAAGGGCGGCGGCCTGGATCGCCTGCCAGCGGGCACCGGCATCGAGCCGGTGGTGACTTGTTCCCATGGTGAGGTGAAGGATTTCAGCGTGCTGGTGCTGGATAACATCAAGGGCTATCGCATCCTGTTCGACTGGTACCCCACCAGCGACAGCGTGGAACCCGTCGAATTGCGCCTGTTTATACGAACCCAGGACCGCACCCTGAGTGAAACCTGGCTGTATCAGTACTTCCCGCCAGCACCGGAGCAGCGCAAGTACACCTGAAATTAACCGCCTGATCATTCCCACGCCGCAGCGTGGGAATGATCACAGGTGGCTTAGAACCGCGACACGCTTTTCATCGCACCAATCAGATACCGCATCGCCACCTGATCGCTCTCGGTCAGCGCCCGGTATTGCACCAGCAACTCCATCTCATCTGAACTCAACCTTCGACCCCGCAAGGACATCCGACGGCTCAGAAAAGACGCCACCGCACCCGCTACGCCATAGGACTTGGCCATGGACCGCTACTCCTGATATCAGTCAAACACTCCTGGTGCCCATTTCCAAACTCCCGGGAAGCGCAACGGCTTCGCGGACCAACCGCCTGTCTCCCTGGGCCAGGAGTCGGGCTTACCCTTAGCGTAGAAACTATCTCATCATTCGTGGGATTTTTTTAGAGTATTAACTTAAAAAATAACGGCGGTAATAAAAACCTACAGCCATTACTCACGCAGGGGTCGATACAGGTGAATGTCTAGCGGTTCTTGCGCATAAAGCTCAGCGTGGGGTTGCTGCAACAGACGGCAACCATGGCGCAGGTAAAAGTCCACAGTGTTACGCGACTCCGTCGCCGAGATATAGAGCGCTTGGGCCCCCACTTGCCGGCCGTGCTCGCAAGCCAGCGCCAACAACCGCCCGCCCAGGCCAGAACCGCGGGCACTGTGGCTGACATGCAGGAATTTCAGCTGCCGCATCAGCAGGCCCTGGTGATGGAACGGCCGATTGTCCACCACCACTGCGGCAACCAGCACCTGGCCGTCGAATACGCCCCACAACCACCCGCCGCGCTGGAGGCAGGCACGCAGCGCCACCGCATCCTGTTCAGCCTCGCCTTCGGGCCAGCCGTGCATGTCATGGTGTGTGGCATACAACACCAGTTCGCCGCAGTCCATGCGATAGCACGCCGGGATCAGCTCCGTACGATCGATGGTTGCCAGCAAAGGGATATCGTCTTCGGTTAACGCGCGTTCCACCAGCATAAGCTTCTCCTGCTTAACAACCGCCAAGGATCAGCCCTCCTATAAACGCGAGCAAGAAAAAACCCACCGTATCAGGGTGGGTTTGGCACAGAGATAAGTAGGGTCAATCCCGCAGATCCGACTCATGGATCGGCTGGTCCCGATGGGTTGCCCGCTGGTACTGCGCCGGCCAGATGGCTTTGCGTCCGCCCAGGTCATCGTCGGCATGCAACGGCCAGTACGGGTCGCGCAGCAGTTCACGGGCCAGAAAAATAATGTCAGCCTGGCAGGTACGCAGGATGTGCTCGGCCTGGGCCGGTTCGGTAATCATGCCGACCGTGCCGGTGGCGATGCCCGATTCCTTGCGCACGCGCTCGGCGAAGCGCGTCTGGTAGCCGGGGCCGGTGGGAATCTCGGCATTGGCGGCGGTACCACCGGACGACACGTCGATCAGATCCACCCCGAGGTCTTTCAGGCGGCGCGCCAATTCCACGGTCTCATCCGGGTTCCAGCCGTCTTCCACCCAATCGGTGGCCGACACGCGTACAAACAGCGGCAACTCCTCAGGCCACACGGCGCGCACGGCCTTGGTGACTTCCAGCACAAGGCGAATGCGGTTTTCGAAGGAGCCGCCGTAGTGGTCCTGACGCTGGTTGCTGATCGGCGAGAGAAACTGGTGCAGCAGGTACCCGTGGGCGGCATGGATTTCCACCACCTCAAAGCCTGCGGTCAAGGCGCGCCTGGCGGCGGCGACAAAGTCGGCGATTACTTGCTGGATCTGTGCTTCGTCCAGTGGCTTGGGCTGGGTGTGATTGGGGTCGAAGGCAATCGGCGAGGGCCCCACCGGCACCCAGCCGCCCTCCTCCGGCTTGACGCTGCCGTGTTTGCCGATCCATGGCCGGTGGGTGCTGGCCTTACGCCCGGCGTGGGCCAATTGAATACCCGCCACCGCGCCCTGGGCCGCGATAAAACGGGTGATGCGCCGCAATGGTTCGATCTGGGTGTCGTTCCACAGGCCCAGGTCCTGGGCGGTGATACGGCCATCGGCGGTCACCGCCGTGGCCTCGGTAAAAATCAGCCCGGCGCCACCCACGGCCCGGCTGCCGAGGTGCACCAGGTGCCAGTCATTGGCCAGGCCATCGTCGCTGGAGTATTGGCACATGGGTGAAACCGCGATGCGGTTGAGCAGGGTCAATTGGCGCAGGGTATAAGGTTCGAGCAGCTGACTCATGGCGCACCTCTTCTGGGTTCTGTGGGCACTGTTCAACAGTGCATAGAGCCTAGTCGACAACCATCGTTTGCACAGGGTTCAGAAAGGAAAGCGGGAGCCGATTGCCGGCTCCCGGTAGGCAGCGCCTTACATCTCGACCTGGGTGCCCAACTCGATCACACGGTTGACCGGCAGTTTGAAGAACCGCAGGTTGCCGTTGGCGTTTTTCAACATGAAGGCAAACAACACTTCACGCCAACGGGCCATGCCTTTGATGCGCGAGGCAATTACCGTTTCACGGCTGAGGAAGTAGGTGGTGCGCATCGGGCTGAAGTCCAGGTCATCCAGATGGCACAGTTTCAGCGCTTCAGGCACGTCCGGTTCATCGGTGAACCCGAAGTGCAGGATCACCCGGAAGAAGCCTTCGCCATAGGCATCCACCTCGAAGCGTCGCGCCGCAGGCACCCGTGGAATGTCTTCGTAGACCACGGTCAACAGCACCACCTGCTCATGCAGCACCTGGTTATGCAGCAGGTTGTGCAACAGCGCATGGGGCACGGCGTCGGGCCGCGCGGTGAGGAACACCGCCGTGCCCTGAACGCGATGGGGCGGCTGTACGCGGATACTGCTGATAAAGATCGGCAACGGCAGGCCACCCTCGTCGAGACGGCCGACCAGCAATTGCTTGCCGCGCTTCCAGGTGGTCATCAGCACGAACAGCACGATCCCCGCCAGTACCGGGAAGGCGCCGCCCTGGAGGATCTTCGGCGCGTTGGCGGCGAAGAACAGGCCATCCACCAACAGGCAGCAGAGCAACAGCGGCACGGCCAGCACCGGTGGCCATTTCCACAGCAGCAGCATCACCGCTGATACCAGGATGGTGGTCATCAGCATGGTGCCGGTCACCGCCACACCGTAGGCCGAGGCCAGAGCGCCGGAGGATTCGAAACCCAGCACCAGCAGGATCACGCCGACCATCAACGACCAGTTCACTGCACCAATGTAGATCTGGCCCTGTTCGGCACTGGAGGTGTGCTGGATATGCATGCGCGGGATGTAACCCAGCTGGATTGCCTGGCGGGTCAACGAGAACGCGCCGGAAATCACCGCCTGGGAAGCAATCACCGTGGCCATGGTGGACAAGCCCACCAACGGGACCAGTGCCCAGCTCGGCGCCAGCAGGTAGAACGGGTTGCGCGCCGCCTCCGGATCGCCCAGCAGCATCGCGCCCTGGCCAAAATAGTTCAGCACCAGCGCCGGCAGCACCAGCAGGAACCAGGCGCGGGCGATGGGTTTGCGGCCAAAGTGGCCCATGTCGGCGTACAACGCTTCAGCGCCGGTCAATGCCAGCACCACCGCGCCGAGGATCGCCACGCCAATACCGGGGTGAACCATGAAGAAGCGCACGCCCCATGCCGGATTCAGCGCATTGAGCACTTCGGGCTGCTGCAGGATGCCGTACACCCCCAGGCCGCCCAATACCAGGAACCAGGTAACCATCACAGGGCCAAACAGCTTGCCGATGCGGTCGGTGCCGTGTTTCTGGATCAGGAACAGCGCCACCAGCACCACCAGGGCAATGGGCACTACCCATTTTTCCAGGCCGTCGAACGCCAGTTCCAAGCCTTCGATGGCCGACAACACCGAAATTGCCGGGGTGATCATACTGTCGCCGTAGAACAACGCCGCGCCACACAGGCCACACACCACCAGGAAACTGCGCAATTTCGTGTGCTTCCCGGCAGCTCGCCGGGCCAACGCGGTGAGGGCCATGATGCCGCCCTCGCCCTGGTTGTCGGCACGCAGCACGAACAATACGTACTTGATCGACACCACCCAGATCAGCGACCAGAAGATCAGCGCCAGGATCCCCAAGACACCGTCATGGTTGACCTGCACCCCATAACCGCCGTTGAACACCTCTTTAAGGGTGTAGAGCGGGCTGGTCCCGATATCACCATAAACCACCCCGACCGCCGCCACCAGCATGCCAATCGGCTTGGCTTTTGAATGCTCGGCACCTGCTGCCTGACTACTTGCCTGACCCATCAACCACTCCTGCCCTTTGACCTGAGGTCTTTTATAAACAGCGCTTCTAAGCTGACCCTAGCATGCGCTGTTTTACTTCTCGTAACAGACGTTTTATTGACCCAAGGGCTTTACCCGTGCGCAACGGCGCGAAGCATAGCGCAGCACTCGTCGTATTTCCCCGTTCAAGTGAACGGGGTGTCGTTTTAGGCAATCAGTCATAGCGGGCACAGCAGCACTTTGGCGCCTTTTTGCCTGCATTGATCACATTTACGGCCAACCGTATATTCCTGGCCCGGCTCAGTCGTGCTGCGTGGGTGGTGTGAGCAGGAGCGCCTTGGCCGGATTACCTGATCAGTCATTCGTGCATTCGCATGGCGCGCAGTCGATATAAAAACTCAACTATCGGACTGTCTCTTTTAAGGTACACTCCTCATGTACGAAGTGAAACACGTACTGTCAATCAACGGCGTGGATATCTACCAGGCTTGGCTGGATACAGTGCAGGACACGCGTTCGAAAGCAAGAATCACCACCAGAGTGGATCGGGCGTCCCTTGGTCACTTTGGCGTTACCGAGCCAGTGGGTGATGGGGTCTTTGAGATGAAGCTCGACTTCGGCCCGGGGTTTCGCGTGTATTACGCAGTCCAGGATCGAAAAATCATTTTTCTATTGGGCGGTGGTTCGAAGGCCAGACAGCAGAACGATATCGATCAGGCCAAGGCTCTCTGGAAATCTTACAAGGTGCAGCAAAAATGACCATTCGTACCCGCCCGCACGAAGATAGCGTTCTGGAAATGCTTCGCAACGACGAGGCATTTGCCCTCGAATATTTATCTGTCGCGCTTGAGGAAATAGATGAAGCCGGTGGCGAGGACGCTTTCCTTGTCGCTATCCGTCGAGTGGCGGAAGCTCGTGGTGGGATGCTCAGCTTGTCGCAGAACACAGGACTCAATAGAGCAAACCTTTACAGGTCCATCGGCGTCGGCGGTGATCCTAAGCTCTCCACTTTGCTTAAAGTCCTCCAGGCGTTAGGTGTGGGCATGTCTAAAGTGGTATCGCACCGAACAGAACAAGACGTCCAGGCTTAAGCGCGCGCCAGTAGCTATGGGGATTACCCGGCGCAGCACTCGTCGTATTTCCCTGCATAAAGCTGGTCAAGTGCGTTAGCCGTCGATAGAATTGCGCACTTTTTGATCAGAGGCGCACCAAGCGCCCATCCGTTGCCTTGTCGTGCACGACCGGCAGCGTCATTCAATACCGAGGTTAGACATGTCCACCACCATCGCAAAAGCCAACCCTAAGGTTGGCTTTGTTTCCCTGGGTTGCCCGAAGGCGCTTGTCGACTCCGAGCGCATCCTCACGCAATTGCGTATGGAAGGCTACGACGTCGTGTCCACTTACCAGGACGCCGATGTGGTGGTGGTCAACACCTGCGGCTTCATCGACTCGGCCAAGGCCGAATCCCTGGAAGTGATCGGCGAAGCCATCAAGGAAAATGGCAAGGTCATCGTGACCGGCTGCATGGGTGTGGAAGAAGGCAATATCCGTAACGTGCACCCGAGTGTGCTGGCGGTGACCGGCCCGCAGCAGTACGAGCAAGTGGTCAACGCTGTGCACGAGGTGGTGCCGCCACGCCAGGATCACAATCCGCTGATCGACCTGGTGCCGCCTCAAGGCATCAAGCTGACCCCGCGTCACTACGCATATCTGAAGATTTCCGAAGGCTGCAACCACAGCTGCAGCTTCTGCATCATTCCGTCGATGCGCGGCAAACTGGTAAGCCGCCCGGTGGGTGATGTGCTCGACGAGGCCCAGCGCCTGGTCAAGTCTGGCGTCAAGGAGCTGCTGGTGATCTCCCAGGACACCAGCGCCTACGGCGTCGATGTGAAATACCGCACCGGTTTCTGGAACGGCGCGCCGGTGAAAACCCGCATGACCGAGCTGTGCGAAGCCCTCAGCAGCCTGGGCGTGTGGGTGCGCCTGCACTATGTTTACCCGTACCCGCACGTGGACGAGTTGATCCCGTTGATGGCCGCCGGCAAGATCCTGCCGTACCTGGACATCCCGTTCCAGCACGCCAGCCCGAAAGTGCTCAAGGCGATGAAACGCCCGGCGTTTGAAGACAAGACCCTGGCACGCATCAAGAACTGGCGCGAGATCTGCCCGGAGCTGATCATCCGCTCCACCTTCATCGTCGGTTTCCCCGGCGAGACCGAGGAAGACTTCCAGTACCTGTTGGACTGGCTGACCGAAGCGCAGCTAGACCGCGTCGGTTGCTTCCAGTACTCGCCGGTGGAAGGTGCACCGGCCAACCTGCTGGACTTGGCCGTGGTACCGGACGACGTCAAGCAAGACCGTTGGGAGCGCTTCATGGCGCACCAGCAGGCCATCAGCTCGGCACGCCTGCAACTGCGCATCGGCAAGGAAATCGAAGTGCTGATCGATGAAGTCGACGAGCAAGGCGCGGTAGGTCGTTGCTTCTTCGACGCCCCAGAAATCGACGGTAACGTATTTATCGACGATGCCAGCGGCCTGAAGCCGGGTGACAAAGTCTGGTGCACCGTGACCGACGCCGACGAGTACGACTTGTGGGCTGAAAAGCGCGACTGATCGCACGGTGATAAAAAAGCCTCGCCTCTGAGAAGATGCGGGGCTTTTTTAGGTCTATCGTATTGTCCATCAACCCCGAATACAGCAAGGGACAGCGGGCATGCGTCAGCATTCGGTGATTCACACACCTAAAACCAGCGACTACGCACGCCTGGTGCAGATCTGGGAGGACTCGGTACGCGCCACCCACGACTTCCTCCCGGACAGCTATATCGACATGTTGAAAAACCTGGTGCTGAGCCGCTATCTCGATGCGGTCATGCTGATCTGCACCAAGGACGTGCGCCAGCACATTACCGGCTTCGCCGGGGTGTCGGCGGGCAAGGTGGAAATGCTGTTTATCGACCCGCGCTACCGTGGCCAGGGGCTGGGCCGGCAATTGCTGGGCTACGCGATCGAACACATGAACGCCGATGAACTGGACGTCAACGAACAGAACCCCCAGGCCCTGGGTTTTTACCTCAAGCAAGGCTTCGAGGTGATCGGGCGAACGGACCATGATGGGCTTGGGCAGCCTTATCCGTTGTTGCACCTGCGTCTGCGCCAGCAGCAACAGGCCCGTAATGCCTGAACTGTGGGAGCTGGCTTGCCTGCGAAGGCGTCGGGTCAGTCTACCCATCCGGTGCTGGTATACCGCCATCGCAGGCAAGCCAGCTCCCACATTTAACCCGTGTTGTGTCAGTTAAGTAATTGTTATGGCCCATGTGCTGAAATGGGGCCGGGATTAACCGGCGCCAGGCAGGTACAATAGTGGCCCCCTTTTGTTACGGCCCTTGTCATGACTGACCCCATACGCCTCTCCAAACGCCTTATCGAACTGGTCGGTTGCTCCCGTCGGGAGGCTGAGTTGTTTATCGAAGGCGGCTGGGTCTCGGTGGACGGCGAAGTGATCGACGAGCCGCAGTTCAAGGTCACTGACGAGAAGGTCGAGCTGGACCCGGAAGCTAAAGCCACCGCGCCAGAGCCGGTGACCATCCTGATGCACGCCCCCGCAGGCATGGATGCTGAAACCGCCATGGCCTCGATCAGCGCCGAAACCCTTTCTGAAGAGCACCGCTTCGGCAAGCGCCCGCTCAAGGGGCACTTTCTGCGCCTGAGCGCCAGCGCCGACCTGCAAGCCAAGGCCAGTGGCCTGCTAGTGTTCACCCAAGACTGGAAGATTCTGCGCAAGTTGACCGCCGATGCCGCCAAGATCGAGCAGGAATACGTGGTGGAAGTCGAAGGCGACATGGTTGCCCACGGCCTTAACCGCTTGAACCACGGCCTGACCTACAAAGGCAAAGAGCTGCCTGCCGTCAAAGCCAGCTGGCAGAACGAGAACCGCCTGCGCTTTGCGATGAAAAACCCGCAACCCGGCGTGATCGCGCTGTTCTGCGAAGCCGTTGGCCTGAAAGTCATCGCCATCCGCCGCATCCGCATCGGCGGCGTGTCCATTGGCAAGGTGCCAGTGGGCCAATGGCGTTACCTGTCCGGCAAAGAAAAGTTTTAAGCCGTTCCCTTTTCCCGACACCGCCTGATTCCGGCGGTGTCATCAGTTGAATACCAGGATTGCCCATCATGATTCACAACGACGTACTGCGCAGCGTGCGCTACATGCTCGACATCAGCGACAACAAGATGGTCGAGATCATCAAGCTCGGCGGCATGGACGTGACCAAGGAAGACCTGCTGACCTACCTCAAGAAAGATGAGGAAGAAGGCTTCGTGTTCTGCCCGGATGAAGTCATGGCTCACTTCCTCGATGGCTTGGTGATTTTCAAGCGCGGCAAGGACGAAAGCCGCCCGCCGCAGCCGATCGAAACCCCGGTGACCAACAACATCATCCTGAAAAAGCTGCGCGTGGCCTTCGAACTGAAGGAAGACGACATGCATGCAATCCTCAAGGCGGCGGAGTTCCCGGTGTCCAAGCCAGAGCTGAGCGCGCTGTTCCGCAAGTTTGGTCATACCAACTACCGCACCTGTGGCGATCAGTTGCTGCGCAACTTCCTCAAGGGCCTGACCTTGCGGGTCCGTGCCTAAGCCATGAGTTACCAGGTCTCGCCCGTCGGCTTCGTACGCTCCTGTTTCAAGGAGAAGTTCGCCATCCCGCGCCAACCGCAACTGGCACCGGCTGCCCGTGGCGTGCTGGAGCTGGTGGCGCCGTTCGACCAGGGTGAGGCGGTGCAGGGGCTGGAGCAGGTCAGCCATGTGTGGCTGCTGTTTCTGTTTCATCAGGCCCTGGAAGACAAGCCACGCCTGAAAGTGCGCCCGCCACGCCTGGGCGGCAATACGTCCATGGGCGTGTTTGCCACCCGCGCAACCCATCGCCCCAATGGCATCGGCCAGTCGGTGGTGAAGCTGGACAAGGTGGAACCGGGGCGCCTGTGGATTTCCGGCATAGATTTGCTCGATGGCACGCCGGTGTTGGATATCAAGCCGTATGTGCCTTATGCCGATATCGTGGATGCGGCCACCAACGACATCGCCAGCGATGCGCCCGCGCTGATCGGCGTGCAATGGCTCAAGGCTGCACTGCAACAGGCGCAAGGCCATGCACAGCGCCTTGGTGAACCGTTGGTGGAGTTGATTGAACAGTGTCTGGCACAGGATCCGCGGCCGGCGTATCAGGTTCCTACCTCAGAACGGGAATACGGTGTGCGGTTCTGGGACGTGGATGTGCGCTGGCACTACCCGGAGCCGGGGATGATTTGTGTGCTGGAAGTGGTTTCGGCGCAGTAAATCGCAGAAACGCAAAAGCCCGCGCTGCCTTCACAGGCAACGCGGGCTTTTCTTTGCAACGCATTCGACTGTAGGAGCGAGCTTGCTCGCGAAAAACGAGCAGGCACCGCGTTCAGTCAAGATGCCAGCGTTATCGTTGGCGTTCTTCGCGAGCAAGCTCGCTCCTACAAGTGACCCGAAGTCACTTCTCGACGAACGCACGCTCGATCAGGTAGTCACCCGGCTCACGCATCCGTGGCGAAACCTTCAGGCCAAAGCTGTTCAACACTTCGCTGGTCTCGTCCAACATGCTTGGGCTGCCGCACAGCATGGCGCGGTCGTCCTCAGGATTGATTGGCGGCAGGCCGATGTCGCTGAACAGCTTGCCGCTGCGCATCAGGTCGGTCAGGCGGCCTTCGTTTTCGAACGGCTCGCGGGTCACGGTCGGGTAGTAGATCAACTTGTCACGCAGGGCCTCACCGAAGAACTCGTTCTGCGGCAGGTGCTCGGTGATGAATTCGCGGTAGGCGACTTCGTTGACGTAGCGCACGCCGTGGCACAGGATGACTTTTTCGAAGCGCTCGTAGGTCTCAGGGTCCTGGATCACACTCATGAACGGGGCGAGGCCAGTACCGGTGCTGAGCAGATACAGATGCTTGCCCGGCTTCAAATCGTCAAGCACCAGAGTACCTGTCGGTTTTTTGCTGATGATGATCTCGTCGCCTTCCTTCAGATGCTGCAACTGGGAAGTCAGCGGGCCATCGGGCACCTTGATGCTGAAGAACTCCAGATGCTCTTCCCAGTTCGGGCTGGCAATGGAGTAAGCGCGCATGAGCGGGCGGCCGTTGGGTTGTTGCAGGCCGATCATCACGAACTGACCGTTCTCGAAGCGCAGGCCCGGATCGCGGGTGCACTTGAAGCTGAACAGAGTGTCGTTCCAGTGATGAACACTGAGGACACGCTCGTGGTTCATGTTGCTCATGTACGGGGGACTCCTGGAAATGGGTCTGCGCCAAAGGTATGGATGCGCAATTGCACAGCATTCTAATGGCGGCGACAATATCTGTTAACTGGATTATTAAGATAAGGGTTATCGGTTATATCGATATGCGATTTACTCTCCGTCAACTGCAAGTTTTCGTCGCCGTCGCCCAGCAGGAAAGCGTCTCGCGCGCTGCTGGCCTTCTGGCCTTATCTCAATCCGCCGCCAGCACCTCGATTACCGAGCTGGAGCGTCAATCCAGCTGCCAATTATTCGACCGCGCCGGCAAACGCCTGAGCCTCAACGCCCTCGGTCACCAGCTGTTACCCCAGGCCGTGGCATTGCTGGACCAAGCCAAGGAGATCGAAGACCTGCTCAACGGCAAGTCCGGCTTCGGTTCCCTGGCGGTCGGCGCCACGCTGACCATCGGCAATTACCTGGCGACGCTGCTGATTGGCAGCTTTATGCAGCAACACCCCGAGAGCCAGGTAAAGCTGCACGTGCAGAACACTGCCCATATCGTGCATCAGGTTGCCCACTACGAAATTGACCTGGGTCTAATCGAAGGCGACTGCAGCCACCCGGATATCGAGGTACAGACGTGGGTAGAAGATGAGCTGGTGGTGTTCTGTGCGCCCCAGCATCATTTGGCCAAGCGTGGCGTGGCCACCATGGACGAGTTGACCCACGAAGCGTGGATCCTGCGAGAACAAGGCTCGGGCACGCGCCTGACCTTCGACCAGGCTATGCGTCACCACCGTAGCGCACTGAATATCCGCCTGGAGCTGGAACACACCGAGGCAATCAAGCGAGCTGTGGAGTCAGGCTTGGGGATTGGCTGCATTTCGCGGCTGGCGCTGCGTGATGCCTTCCGCCGTGGCAGCCTGGTGCCGGTAGAAACCCCGGACCTGGATTTGGCCCGGCAGTTCTACTTCATCTGGCACAAGCAGAAATACCAGACCTCGGCGATGCGCGAATTTCTCGAACTGTGCCGCGCTTTCACCGCCGGGGTGCAGCGCAGCGACGAGATCGTGCTGCCGAGTATCGCCTGATCGTCAGATCAGGATCACAACCCATACCAGGGTGATCATGGTCAGTGCCACGAATTGCGCGGCGCTGCCCATGTCCTTGGCGTTTTTCGACAGCGGGTGGCGGTCCAGGGAAATACGGTCAATGGCCGCTTCTACCGCTGAGTTGAGCAATTCGACGATCAGCGCCAACAAACACACTGCAATCAGCAGCGCCCGTTCAACCCGGCTGACCTGCAGGAAAAAGCTCAAGGGGATCAGGATGACGTTCAGCAACACCAACTGGCGGAATGCCGCCTCGCCAGTGAAAGCCGCACGCAGGCCATCCAGGGAATAGCCCCCTGCGTTGAAAATACGTTTGATACCGGTTTGACCCTTGAAAGGCGACATAGATGTAGGCAACTGAACCAAAGAAGTGGGGAAGCTAGATCACGCAAAGTCAAAAAAGCGTGAAGCGGCTGTAACTTAATGTTGCGAGATAGACTCAAGTTGCTGCAAAAGCAACGCCGCCTGAGTGCGCGTACGCACGCCCAACTTACGGAAAATCGCCGTAACGTGGGCCTTGATGGTCGCTTCCGACACACTCAATTCGTAGGCAATCTGCTTGTTCAACAAACCTTCGCAAACCATGGTCAACACCCGGAACTGCTGGGGCGTCAAGCTGGCCAGGCCATCGCGGGCGGCCTTGGCTTCATCGGACACATTGATTTCTTCAAACGCCTGGGGTGGCCAGGACACATCGCCGTCCAACACCGTGCGCACGGCTTTCTGGATATCTTCCATTGCGCTGGACTTGGGAATGAAACCGCTGGCGCCAAACTCCTTGGAGCGCACCACCACGTCGGCTTCTTCCTGGGCCGACACCATCACCACGGGGATCTGCGGGTATTGGCCACGCAGCAGCACCAGCCCGGAAAAACCGTAGGCGCCCGGCATGTTCAGGTCGAGCAACACCAGGTCCCAGTCGGATTTTTCAGTCAGGCGGGCTTCCAGTTCGGCAATGCTGGCTACTTCGACCAAACGTACATCGGGGCCAAGGCCCAGGGTTACGGCCTGATGCAGTGCGCTGCGAAACAGCGGGTGGTCATCGGCAATCAGGATTTCGTATGTGGCCATTGGTTAAATGATCCTGTTTTTTATGGGAGCCCTGATGGGTTCAGGGTTCACCAATACACGAGGCGACGGCCGGGCAGCGATCGCCACAGGGCCCGCTCAACGTCAAAAACACATGAAACGACGTCGATAATTCACGGTTGCGCCCAATCGGCGCACAGCATGCCCAGCGTAGCCTGGAGGGTCAAGCACTACGCCCGTGGGGATTTTAGCGGGTTGCGGGCTTACAGTGCCATCATGCAAACGTCGTCTGGTTATCCCGCCGGGATGTAGGGTGCAAGGCGCGTATGCACGGTGTCTGCCGCATCCAGTGGCAGTTGGAACTTGGCAGCCAGGTAATGGGTGCTGAACACATCGAGGTAGGCATCCAGCACTTCGCTGGCGACCAGGTCATCGGCCAGCTCCAGGCACAGCGCCGCCACCTCGGCGGTGCAGAAATGGTCATCGCGCTTGGAGCGCCGTAGTTTGTAACGCGACAGCTGCTCAGGCGCCAGGCTCAGCACCGGTAAATGTTCCAGATAGGGACTTTTGCGAAACATCTTGCGCGCTTCGCTCCAGGTGCCGTCCAACAGGATGAACAGTGGGCGCTTGCCCTCCTCCACGCGCACTTCACTGACCACCCGTTGCGGCGCAACGAATTCACCGGGAAATACGATGTACGGTTGCCACTGCGGGTCGGCCAGCAACCTGAGCAACTCGGGGTCGACTTCGGTACGCGACCAGGCGAATGCCGTGGTGTCGTGTATGACATCGGCGATCAGCCAACCCGTGTTGCTGGGTTTCATCGGTTCTACGTCATGCATCAACAGGCACATGGCGGACTTGGCTCCTACCTGAGGCCGCCAGGCACACAGGCAGTACTCAGGAATGACCCGGCAGCCGGGACAGCGCTCAGCACGGGAACCCCGATTGAGAAACGGCCTGACGGCACGCGCCAGACGCTGGGTACGCAAGCGGGAGACGGCGTGACTCATCGGGCACGCGGCGAAGTAGAAGAAATCGACACGGAACAAACTCGTGAAAAACAGAAGTCCAGCAGTTTACCAGCGATACGCCTGGCTGTAGTGGCAAGGGCTCACCTATAATTGCGCGCCACTGAACGCACAGCCCAGTGGCTGGTCTATGCACCAGTAACCGAATCAGGAGAGTTTCATGCTGCGTTCCATGCTGCGCCTTGTTGCCCCATCCGTCGCCCTTGCGCTGGTCTTGCCTATGGGCGCCCACGCGGCCTCGCTGCTGGAGGCTCAAATGAACAAGAAGCTGCAAAGCGTCGCGGCCGAAAGCAACAAGGACCTGCCCCGGGAAATCGATGAAAAAACCCTGGAAGTCGCCTACACCGTTGAAGGGATGCAACTGATCGATCACCTCAGCGTGCTGCCTGACCGTGCCGAACAGATGCGCGCCAACCCCAAGGCTGTGTATTTCCAGCTGGGCCGCAGTGTGTGCACCAACCCGGGCTACCGCGAGCTGATGGCCAAGGGCGCAGTGATGCGCTACGAAATTACCGAGAACAAGACCAATCGCCCGGTGGCTTCCGTCAAGTTCGCAGAGGCCGATTGCCCGGCTCCGGCGAAAAAGAAAAAGTAACCTCTGCTTGACCCTCCCGCGCTGCTTCCCAGCGGCGCGCACGCTTCCTCTGCGTTTGCCACCAACGACTAAACTGCGTAATGAACCCCCAATAAGCGGTTGCCAGCCAAGGGTTTTTCGGCCCATGATCAGTTCATCCCAGATGCCCGCCCACCACAGTTTTTAATGCTGTTCTGTCATATTTTCAGGGCAAAAAAAGGCCTGCCCTCTTGCGGCATGCCGCGACACAAGCAGTGTCGTGGCCCAGGCGACGTTCTCGTCGACTACCCAGGCCCTGTAAAGAAGGAGAAATTGAATGCCTTATGAATCGAATGATTTGCTGCTTCGTCATTTTGAAGAAAACGGGACCGACCTCACTCAGCAGGTCGACGCACAAATTCAGTTGATCGCCCCCAACAGCCCGAATATCCCTCTTTATCGAGACATGATCCTCACCGTCCTGCGCATGGCCCAAGACGACCGTGATCGCTGGAACGCCAAGATCACCCTGCGTGCCATCCGTGAACTGGACCATGCCTTTCGGGTGCTCGAACAATTCAAGGGCCGGCGCAAAGTCACGGTATTCGGCTCGGCGCGTACGCCAGTGGAAAGCCCGCTGTATGCGCTGGCCCGAGAGGTGGGTGCGGCGTTGGCACGTTCCGACCTGATGGTCATCACCGGTGGCGGTGGCGGGATCATGGCCGCAGCCCACGAAGGAGCGGGCCTGGAGCACAGCCTGGGGTTCAATATCACCCTGCCCTTTGAACAGCATGCCAACCCAACCATTGATGGCACCGACAACCTGCTGTCATTCCACTTCTTCTTTACCCGTAAGCTGTTCTTCGTCAAAGAAGCCGACGCGCTGGTGTTGTGCCCTGGCGGCTTCGGCACCCTCGACGAGGCATTGGAAGTGCTGACCCTGATCCAGACCGGCAAGAGCCCGCTGGTGCCGGTAGTGCTACTGGATGCGCCGGGCGGTGGATTCTGGCAAGGCGCCCTGGATTTCATCCGCAGCCAGCTGGAAGCCAATCGCTACATCCTGCCCACCGACCTCAAACTGGTCCGCCTGGTCTACAGCGCCGAAGAGGCGGTGGACAAAATCAACCAGTTCTACGCCAACTTCCACTCCACCCGTTGGCTTAAGCGTGAGTTTGTGGTGCGCATGAATCATCCACTGAGTGACCGCGCCCTGGCCCATATGCAGCAAGCGTTTGCCAGCCTGCGGCTCAGTGGCGAGTTCCAGCAACTCGCCTATACGGGCGAAGACCATGACGAACCGAGGTTCAGCCATTTGACGCGTTTGGTGTTCAATTTCAACGGTCGCGACCAGGGGCGATTGCGGGAGTTGGTGGATTACATCAACCTGCCGGAGAACTGGGCACAGGCCCAGGGCAAGGCACAGCAACGGATGACACCAGAAACAGCGTGATTTTTTGCAGGCAAAAAAAAAAGGCCCACTATTTTCATAGTGGGCCTTTTGTTTTTTGCTCAGTCGTCCATATCCCGACCGCTCAATAAGCGGCTGATCATGTCCATCGAAAACCCGCGATAACTCAAGAAGCGACCTTGCTTCGCACGCTCCTTGGCATCAATAGGAAGATGCCCAGCAAACTTGCGACGCCAGGTTTCCTCCAACTGCGACTGCCAACTGATACCGCACTCACGTAGCGCAAGTTCAATATCGGCACGTTGCAGTCCACGCTGGCTCAACTCTTCGCGAATCCGCGCAGGTCCATAACCGGAGCGTGCACGGTAAGACACAAAGCTTTCGAGGTAACGGGCTTCCGACAACAGCCCTTCTTCCGTCAACCGGTCGAGGGCTGTTTCGATCATCTCAGGCTCTGCGCCGCGCTGACGCAACTTACGTGTCAGTTCGACTCGACCATGCTCGCGGCGAGCGAGCAGGTCCATCGCAGTGCGCCGAACGGCGACGAGTGTATCCAGTACAACAGTCATCGCTTGCTTCAGACGTCAGTATCGGCTTCTTCCATTTCATCTACCGGCTCGCGGTTGGCAGCCGCCTTCACGTCCGGCGCTGCGGTCAACAGCTTGTCGCGGATCTGCTTCTCAAGCGTGGCAGCGATATCCGGGTTATCCGCCAGGAACTTGGCCGAGTTGGCCTTGCCCTGACCGATCTTGCTGCCGTTGTAGGCATACCAGGCACCGGACTTCTCGACGAAACCGTGCAGTACGCCCAGGTCGATCATCTCGCCGTTCAGGTAGATACCCTTACCGTAGAGAATCTGGAACTCAGCCTGACGGAATGGCGGCGCCACTTTGTTCTTCACGACCTTGACGCGGGTTTCGCTACCAACAACCTCGTCACCTTCCTTCACCGCGCCAGTACGGCGGATATCCAGACGGACCGAAGCGTAGAACTTCAGCGCGTTACCACCGGTGGTGGTTTCCGGGCTGCCGAACATCACGCCGATCTTCATACGGATCTGGTTGATGAAGATCACCAGGCAGTTGGCGTTCTTGATGTTACCGGTAATTTTACGCAGCGCCTGGGACATCAGGCGGGCTTGCAGGCCCACGTGCATGTCGCCCATTTCGCCTTCGATTTCAGCCTTGGGTACCAGGGCAGCCACGGAGTCGACCACGATCACGTCGATGGCGTTGGAGCGCACCAGCATGTCGGTGATTTCCAGGGCTTGCTCGCCGGTGTCCGGCTGGGAAACCAGCAGGTCATCAACGTTGACGCCCAGCTTGCCGGCGTATTCAGGATCCAGGGCGTGCTCGGCGTCGACGAACGCACAGGTGGCGCCCATTTTCTGCGCCTGGGCAATCACCGACAGGGTCAGGGTGGTTTTACCGGAAGATTCAGGACCGTAGATTTCAACGATACGGCCTTTTGGCAGGCCGCCAATGCCGAGCGCGATGTCCAGACCCAGAGAGCCAGTGGAAATAGCCGGGATCGCCTGACGGTCGTGATCGCCCATACGCATTACGGCACCCTTGCCGAATTGACGTTCGATCTGACCCAGGGCCGCAGCCAAGGCTTTCTTCTTGTTGTCGTCCATTAAAGTCCTCACGTAATCAATAAGGCCTGACGGCCAACACCTGTATAAGTAGACAGTATTGTTCCACAAAGATCCAAGATCGCCTACCCCTGATTGTCTATTTCTGCTGCAGCTCGTCGCAACAAGCCCTCCAGCGCGGCTTTTACCGTTTGTCGGCGGACCTCGTCGCGGTTGCCGGTGAAGTGCGCAAGCTCAGCCGTCACCTCTTCGCCCACGGCAAAAGCCAGCCAAACGGTGCCCACCGGCTTGTCCGGCGAACCGCCATCGGGGCCGGCAACACCGCTGACCGCCACGGCAAACCGCGCCAGGCTTTTTTCCTGCGCGCCGCGGGCCATCGCCTCCACCACTTCCTGGCTGACGGCCCCGACTTTGGCGAACAGTTTTTCCGGTACATTCAACTGCCGGGTCTTCTGTCGGTTGGAATAAGTGACATAGCCCGCCTCGAACCAGGCCGAACTGCCCGGGATCCGCGTGATGGCTTCGGCGATGCCGCCGCCGGTACAGGACTCGGCAGTGGTGACGTGGGCACTGAGCACCTGCAAACGGCGCCCCAGTTCGGCAGCCAGTTGAGTGATTTCCTTCACGGTCGTCTCCAGGAATGGGCGGGGGTTTGCCTACCCTACAGGAGCCCATCGACCATGCAAGGTACAGAGTGCATCAAGACGCTAATGCGCGACGGCCTGCACGTAGGCCTGGCAAGCACGCAAGGCGATCAGGGCGTTATCGCCGTCGTCGGTGATGCGGATAATTCGCTGAGCATGCGCCGGGTCAAGTCGGGCTCGCGAGGTTGCATGAACCACGCCGCCGGGGCTGGGGGCGGCAGGCACTGTGCAGCCAGTGGTGACGGTGGCGAGAAGGACTGACAGCCGCACATCAGCAGTGGCCAGGCGATCGCGCAGAGCCGCTTGATTACGCAGGGCATCGTTCAATTCCTGAATGTGTTGGTGATCGCTAGTAGAGATTTGCTGTTCAAGGGCCAGGCGTTTGGCCTGTTCAGCCTGTTGTTGCTGAAGAATTGCCTGGCTTTGTTGGCTGAGCGCCTGTGTATGTCGGACCGATTGCAGCTCCAGCTGCGCCCCGTATCGCCACGCCTGCACCTGCCAAACAAGCGCCATGAGCAGGCACACACCGACCAAGCGAAACGCACCTAGGAAACGCATAGCACCGCCTTCGCTCGCACCCATAACCGCAAACGATCGTCCAGACCGTTGAGCCCACCATTGATACGGCGAGTGATGGTGGTGAACTGGTCTTTGTCGGCGAGCTCATTGAGGCCGTTGCTTTGCCAGAACCAGGCGGCAGATTCGCAGGCCCACTGTGGCTGCTCCAGCAATTTTGGTTGTCGCAGCAGACGATCGTCACCAAACAGAGCTTGGCTGCACGCCATGTAATTACGGCGCCCGGTGATCTGGATCAACCCCCTGCCCCGATACATTTGCCCATCACCGTCCGCCTCAGGGGTGTTGCCCAGCCGCGCGGCCAAGCTACCGGTGTCGTACTTGCTCAGGTATTGATCGCTACCCAATTCGCGCACGTACTGTAACTGGGCAGACTCGTGACCGATTTGGGCGAGGAAGGCGGCGACGCGACGGGCCGTATTGATCTGATGCCCCGCAAAGGCCGCATTTAGAAAGGTTAAAAAAATGCCCGCGCGAAGGCGGGCTCCAGGCATTACACCCAGAAGCTGAGCATGTGTGATTACCATGGGTTTTACTCTAAGGAAGGATCTACACCGACAAACCGCTGGCCTGGACCGTACTCCGATAGCCACCTTTTCGCTCGCCCCTGGATTTCACCGTTTTAATCGACCAGCGCCCTTGCATGAACCTCGGCCACGACTCATCCAGCAGCAACAGGCCTTCAGCAGCCAGCGAAGGATTACCCGGGCAGACCACATCGATCTGCAACCCTTCGCGCCCCACCCGCCGCATCTCTCCTTGCGCCGCCGAGCGTGCTTCGTCCTCGCTCTGGTATCGCTGTGTCACCACTTTGAAGGGTGCGATGCCCACCTTGACGACACGCTGTTTTCCGGCTGCCGCGTCCCACCATGACGTTTGCGCGCCGTTGTATTTGGCACGGCTGGTTTCGGTGAAACTGGCGCTGATGAACGCGCGGTCACCTGGACGATTGTCATGGGTAATCGACAACCGAACATCCGGCAATGCCTTGCCCGACAGCGTCTTGATCTGGCCTTTGCGCCCCAGTACATACAGCTCATCGACAGGCTTGGCCACCGCATCGAAGCGCTTGGCCAGGCGCGTCAGAAAAGCCATGTCGCTTTCATTGGTCTGATCGATGTGCGCGATCGGCTCACCGTCGAGTTCAGGCGCCACACGCGGTGAAAAACCGTATCGGGTGGTCAGTTGGCGAAACAGCGCACCCAGGGTTATCGGCCCATGGCTGGCGGTGCGGCGCTGTTTGAATTCGTGCTCGTCGAACGGTGCCGCCGTGGCCACCAGCACCAGTCTCAATGGGAACATCGACGGCGTGCGCTGGGTAATCTTGAACACACCCTTATCCACCAGGCCCGATTCCAGATAGCCAATACGCAGGCCAATTTTGCCGCCCAGATCGGGCAGCCCTTCAAGCCCCTCGATATCGAGGGTCAACTTCAGTTGATCAGATACAAACCCCGCTGCGTCGGTATGCTCCCACTCCAATAGCCGCTCGTTGAATAACGCGGCATTGGCTCCGTATAGCTCCACTACAGGTGTAAATCCGAGTGCCATGATGGCTCCTTAATCCCAGGCAGAAACCGGCCGACTCGCAACCGGTTGCGCGTCCAATTCGGGCACCAGCACGCTGACGCCCGCCGGCAGTACCGCGCCCTGTTCGGCCAACTCCGGGTTCAAGCGCCACAACGCTTCTTCTGCGGCATCATCACTGCGCCCCAGTTCGCGGTAGAGCAACAGGTTCACCGAGTCGCCGGCAATGCTTCGAACCCTACGCATTGACGAACTCCTCCAGTAACAATGTCCAATTGATCACCATGGCCGTCCCGTCGTCGATCACGCTGGCTTGTTTTTCACTGATCGACTGGATGGTCCATAGCCCCCAGTTACGCCCCAACCCGTCCACCAAAGGCAACGGCGCCCGCAGGGCCTGCAGGGTGCGCAACTCATCCAGGCGCGCCATGCCATTGGCACGCGCAGCCTTGCCGCCCAATGCCAGCGTTTCGAGCCCCTGGCCGACCTGGCTGGATTTAGGTTTGCCGGCAATGATGTCGAGACTGACCCAGCCCCCGCTGCTACCACGATCAAGCGTGTCGTAGGCGAACCCACGGGACAGCCCGAAAATAAAAGTACCCAAGACCATCTGTTGTCGCATCACACAGCTCCATCGGTGAGTGCTGCGCCGCGTCGGGTCGCCAGCAGGTTGTCCATCGACAGCGGGGTAAATTGCGCTTCGATCTGTTGCACCACGAGCGCCGCCAGTTGTTGATGGCTGGCTTGCTCAGGCGCGGTGATGGTGATTTGCGGGGCGAAGTTGATTTGGCGGTTGTCGGCCTGAGGGGCGTTGAGGTTTTTGCTGACCTCCGTGGGGGATGGCAGGCGATCGCCCGTCCCCATCACTTTTTCAGCCAGCCACGCACCGACGTCACTGCCCACGAAAGTGCCCACGGCGCCACCGACTACCTTACCGATTGCGCCCCCGGCGACGCCGCCCATCACACCGCCCAACACTGTGCCGGCACCCGGAACAACCGAACCGATAACAGCTCCCGCCAGCGTGCCGACCGCTCGGCCTATCGCCATCCCGGCCACATCACCGACGACACCGCCGGCAACACCGCCGCCGATGGAGCCCACGCTAGTGCCAACCGCTTGACCCAGGTTTCCGGTCATCGCGCCTTGCGTCATCTCGACACCGGCCTGGGCCACCACCAAACCCAGGGGGACCCCTTTGGCCAGCTTGCTCACCTTCGCCGCTTTGCCAGAGATGCCAGGGCCGGAAGCAGACGGGCGATTACCGTTGTGCCCGTCATTACTCGGGGCTTTGCGCTGGCTGTCCGGCGGTGTGGTTTTATTCCCGGCTGCCGGCCCCTCTCCGAGCACTTTCCCTGCGACCTTTTCGAAAATCTTGTCCTTCACGGCACCGAAAACACCGGAAACCACCGGGATCAGCACCGCCCCCGCCAGGGTGACGGCAGCGGCAGCCTTGGGCAGGCCCTCCGCGAGCCAAGCCACGCCACTGACCAGGCCGTTCATGGCGGTCAGCTTGGCATCCACAACGGGGGCCAGCGCTGTATCAGAGGCAGTGCTCAAGCGCGTGGTACTGGCCTCGTAGGCTTGCCGACGTGCGTAAGTAGAGTCCGCACGAACCTCGGCCGAACGCAGCACCGAACCTTGGTCGCCCAGCGTCGAAGTGGCGTAGGTGGATTTTTCTGCGACCAGCGAAAAGGCCTGTTTCACGCTGTCGATCACCGGTACCAGGCTCAGAATCGTCTGGTTGCCGTCGAACAACTGCGTCGCCAGCACCGCCTGCCTTTCGGCAGGTTGCGACTTGAGCGCCTCCAGCACCGTAAGCACGGCCTGTGGGGCGTCCTGTTTCATGCCCGCCGCGAGTACTTTTGGATCAAGCTTGAGCTCTGCCCAGGC
This sequence comes from Pseudomonas sp. GW823-FHT02F05, assembly GCF_058797315.1. Lineage (NCBI taxonomy): Bacteria > Pseudomonadati > Pseudomonadota > Gammaproteobacteria > Pseudomonadales > Pseudomonadaceae > Pseudomonas > Pseudomonas sp. GW823-FHT02F05. The sequence continues at coordinate 88,484 of NZ_JBXAJM010000020.1, read as the reverse complement.
ACTGCGTTGCCCTGCAGAGGCGTTGTCGCCTTTAGCCAGGACGGCGCTGATTTTTTCCAGCCCGGCACCAGCAACAACCTTGCTGTTACCTGCGCTCAACAACGCCGCCGAAAGCGCTGCAGCCTGTTCGGGACTCATGCCCGCAGCCTTCGCGGCAGCGCCTTGGAGTTGCACAACAGCGCCGATATCCGCCGATTCGGCCTTGAGCGATACCTGGGTGCCCAGCACGTTTGTTGCGTCGGCAAGGTCCAAGGCTTGTGCGCGATCAAGGTGCATTGACTCGCGCCAGCCGCCCATGATTTCGCCGGCATTTTTGACGTCGATCTTGAACGCCGTCGCCAGGATCGCAGCGTCGCGAGCGAACTGCTGCAGGTCTGCCCGGCGCCCAACGGGGTCGATATTGCCCGATGCGTCCTTGCGATCACTGCCGATACCGGAACGGGCGGCGGCATACTCGACCTTTGCGAGGTCGACGGCACTGGCACCACTGGCAGCCACCACCGGCTCGGACGCCATGGCAAGGTTGGCTTCACGCAATGCCTTGCGCTCATGCCGGGCAAGCATCAACAGTTGATCAATATCGGTCATCGCGGCGTCCAGCGCCTGCGAGGGTGTGCGCTTGTCTGTAGCCGCGACGGTCTTCGTAGCCTCTGCGTTCCCGGCAGTTTGAGCTTGCCGGGCGTCCATCACCTTGAGCAACGAGACGTTGAACAGCTCCAGCGTATCGACCAACCGTACCTGCCCGTCCGCCAGATGCTTGATCTGCAAGCTGGCATCGGCCAATGCCAGGGCCAAACTCGCCGCACTCCCCGGTGCCACCTCAAGCGGGCTCGGCAGCGCTTGGGTGATAGGTTTGAGACTGGCCTGCATTCCTGTCACCTGAAGTGCGCCCTGAGTCATCACGCCGTCCTTGGCAATGGCTGACCCTGCTCCATTATTACTATCTGCCATTGCGCTCTACTCCTGTTTGACGCCAAGACGACTGATTGCGATGTCGTAGCGGCGCAATGCTTTGCCGGCTTCCCAATCGAGGATTTCCGCTTCGTTTACCGAGTAAACCAGCGGCACTACATCGAGGATCACTTCGATGTCGCGCTCCGAAAGAAGTCCGCCGGTTTGTTTAAAAAATCGTCGATGCGCTCCTGCAGCTCGGTCCAGTCGGGCACGGTCAGGCCGGCAAGATCGGGAATCATCAGGCCGGTGCAGTGGGCGGTGATGAACTCGGCACGCTCTTTGTTAGTGGCTAGCTTTTTCATCACCTTGGTAGCGCGCAGGGCGGGCATTTCCAGGGGCAGTTCGGTCAGGGTTCGGCCGGCGGCTTCCAGGGGTAATAGCAGGTGGACAGGCTGGTCGTGGGTCGTCACGTCCTGTTCTTTCAAGAAGAACGAGGCCGGGCGCGTCGACATTTCGTGTACGTACTGCGCAATGCTCACGTAGTCCGGGCGTTTGAGTTGGTCGAGTTCTTTTTCCGACAGGCCGGTGGCGAGTTTCGCCAGTTCGAAGAACTGGTCGTCCTCGTCATCACCGGCCCGGGCCAGCGCGTCTTTTTGCGCGGCGTAGAACAACGGTTTGAGTTGAACCTGCTCGATCATTGCACCGGTGTCGGCGGTGATCGGGGACAGCAGGATGTGCAACGGTGGCATCCAGGCCATGGGGCAATTCCTTGTTGAACGGTATTGAAAAGTGCGAAAAATCTAAACCTGAGCATGGCCCCTGTGGGAGCTGGCTTGCCTGCGATGGCATCCACTCGATACACCAGGGATACCGAGTCGCCTGCACCGCAGGCAAGCCAGCTCCCACCTTGACCGTGCTCGCTTCAGATTGCGCCGGCCCTTAAGGCATCAGCACGGCGCGGCGGGCATCGCCAAGAATGTCGACGCCGTTGAGCACGAACTTCTGGGTGCGCACATCGATGTCGATCACCGAAATGCCATTTTCCAGACGGTTGTAGGTACGGCAGGACAGCTCCAGCGTGGTGGTGGCCTTGTCGCCCATTTTCAGCTTCGCCTCCTCCAGGGATTTGAGCTTGCCGCCCACGGTGTGGTAGGTGAAGTAGGTCTTGCCGTCCTGGTCTTGGCCGGCTTCACGCACGTTCAGCAAGATGTCGTCGCCCGTGCGCACGCCCAGGGCCAGCATGATTTCCGGGCCGGCACCTTGCAGCACCAGCTTGGCATTGAGCACCTTGCCGCTCTTGGCCATTTCCTCGGCAATAAAGCGCCCGCCGGACATGGGCTCCATGTCGAACTCGATCTTCGGCGGGGTGAACTCTTCCACGGTTGCGGACAACGGCAGGCCTTGAAGGGTGGCCGCAATGGCCTGTCTGACTCGGTTGGTAAACATTAGAGAACGTCCTCCAGGAACTGCTCGATGATTTCATCGCGGGCGTTGAGTTGATAAACCATGTGTTCGTTCGGTGCGTAGCGGCCGTAGTCGATGACGATGAACCAGGTGCCGTTTTTGTACTTCTCGACGCTGTTCAGCTCCGGGTGCAGGTACACGCTGCCGCCGGGGATGGTTTCGTCGGCCACCAGGGTTTGCAGCCAGTCGTTGATGCGCTTGACCTCCTGATCCATGAAGGACTTGGTGAGGTTCTTGGCCATGGCTTTCTGGCCGGCCTTGACCAGCTTGCGGCTGATGGCATCTTCCAGGCCGACGTAGCTGATGAACTTGCCGGTGATGGAGCGGTTACCCAGCAGCGAGAAGCCGCCGAGGATGGTGCGAGCGTAGTAGCTCACGCCGTAGCGGTTGAGCAGGTCGCCTTCGGTGGAGGTGTCGAGGATGTTGTACTCGACCACGCGGGAAACGTCCTCGGCGAAGGTCACCTGGTTACCTGGGCTTTCCCACTGCTTGACCTTGGCCAATGCGGCGATGGCCAGCGAGGATGGCGACAGGAACACGTTCTTCTTCGCGGCCTTGGAGTACACCGACGGCATGTTGTGCACCAGCAGGCAACGGTCGAAGCCCAGGTCGGCCCCGCCCAGTTCGCCGCTGTAGGTCACTTGGTCGGCAACGGACGCGTCCTTGCCATCTAGTACCACACGGGCCTTGATGCGCTTGCCGAAAGAGGCGAACTCACCAGCCACAGCCTTGGTGCCGGTAAAGCCTGGAGCGCCGATGATGGTCAGGTCTTCAGGCACGCTGCTCAGGGCCGCCAGGCCCAGTTTGCGACCGGTGACCGGGTCGTTGCCGCCGATCACATTATTGATCGTATCGGCCGGGGTAGCGCCTTCTTCGACGATGACCACATAGACCGGCACCTTCACCACTTTGAGGATCTGGTACACCGCTTGGAACAAGGTTCCCGACTCAGTGCCGGTAGGGTCCAGCAACGCCTGAGTGGTAAAGCTGTTGATGCGAAACGGCGCGTTTTTCGGGATCGACGCATGGGCATTCGGTGCAGTGCCGACCAGGCCGATGACGTTATCGCCAAGGCCACCCATGGCCTCGGGGGATTCAGTGGCATTTACAGTGATGCCGTTGTGCTCGAAGTTCAGGACTTCTGCCATGGTTATTCAGCCTTCTTGGGGGTGGAGTTGAGGGCGCTGGTCAGTTCCAGGCGGCCAGCGGTGCGCAGGGCGGATGCTTCGACGTCGAGCAGTTCCAGCTCCTCACCGGCGGTAGACCAATGGCCGTTGCCGGTGGGGAATGGGATGAGGACGGTGTAGGTTTGGCGGGTGGGCATGGGTGGAGATCTCCGGGATGGAAAATGTTAAAGCCCCTGCAGGAGGGGCTTTCGGGGGGCGAAAAAACCGCTTTCGCGGTGGGGGGCTTACTTCAGGAAGCGGGGCTTTTCAGGCCATACCACCGCGTCCGGGTCGGCACCCTGATCGGGGATGTCGCGCAGAGCTTTACGGTAGGCCACGAACACTGAGCGATCTTCGTCGGCCATTGGGTAATCAGGCATGGCCGCATAGTCGCTAGATGCCAGGTCGGCGTCCCGGGACTTACGAATGAGCGTCCACTTGATCAAAGGGTGAAGCTCAGCAGGTACAAATTCAGGTTTCATCAATATTCTCCTTAACCCAAAGCCAACATGGTTCCCCAGTCAGCGGGGTGGGCAACTACGCCCGTACAAGCGCCCGCCAGCATTACTTCAACAACTCCACCCTCGGAGTTGCGCATTGGATGAAGATGCGCGTAATACCCAAAACGCTGGGCCGGCAATACCACCTCAGAACACCAACGCCACTTACCCTTTTCGCTCTGTGTACTCCAAAAACCTGAAACAGCGCCCTCAATCACTCGAACAAAAGCTCCGAAAGTCATACACGAATTCAGACTCACGGGCGTCCCTCCGCTTGCCCTGTCGCTGTCAACAGAATAAGGAAACGCAAGCCACATGCCGCTCTGCGGGGTGCCTTGATTGTCCGACCATTTCATTTGCCAGACGTTAATACTGGTGCGCCAATATCCAGTCGAGCTTATGTCGAAATCTGGATATTGCTCACGCACATCCGCCTGTACCTGAAGCATAAAGTCGACGTCCGCCTGAGGCCGCCCCGCAGTGTGCGCCGCCGCGGTCACCGTCCGCAGTTTTGTAGCAGTTACCTGTTGATGAACAGCCCACCCATCAATCAGGGTTCCCGTGGCATCCGCTGTCATATTGAAGTTTCGCGTAAGCGCCAGCCTAGGCAACCTCTGCTCCAGGCTTACAAGCTGTGCCTCATATTTTCGACGCGAAGCTTCAAGCGCCTTATCAATATCATCGACCTTGCTCGTAACGATGTTCGTCAAATTATTTGCCGCGCTTACAACAGCGGCCAATTGCTGTTCAGTACTCACTGTTTGAACTCCCTGTATTCCATTAATATTTCCCCTGAGTTTTCAATCAAGCCCAAAGAGCGGCTTCATGGTGACAAGTAAAATGGCTCTGTCGCTAAGTCGCATTCTTTTCCAAAGCCATTACCCGAAATAGAACCCCTACACCTCGGGCCATGTTGTCGACGCTTGCCGCCGAAAGAGAAGCAAGCTCTTCGACCAGCAAAATATTGAGGTTTTCAGACCCCACTACCACCGTAACGCTATCCGCCGGCAACGGCGAGACATCCAGCGTAAACTTCTGCAGCACCCGCGCCGCCGCCGCTTTATACGTCAGCAACTTCCCCGCCACGGAATACACCGCCAACAACGTCCCGCTGGCGAGGTAAAACCCGAACTCGCCAATCTCATACTCACCATCGCCATCGAACAGCGCGGCCATCCTGAGTTGGCGCTCGCCCAGGTCTTCGTAATCAACGATGGCCACCCGTTGGCGCTCGTCACGCAAGGCCACTTCGCTGCCGTCGGGGTTGTAGCGTGCGGTGCCGGCGCCGATGTGGGTGATTTCGCCTTTGAGGCCCTGGTTCTTTGCCTGCAGCACTTCATCCAAACCTTTGGAGGTGAAGCGCACCAGGCGCGTGATTTCATCTGTCATGGCTGCGCCCTGAGGTCGTAATCGTTAATGGTGTAGTGCTGGGCAACCCCGGCACTGTTTAGTCGGGCCACCAGCGCCAGGTCCGGCAGCGCGCCGTTCAGATAGAACTCGCCGTCGCTTAAAGGCGCGTCGAGCACTTGCGTGAGCGCGAGCTGGCCTTCGGTCTCATGCACGATGGTAATCGTCGCCTGATCACGCTCACTTTTTGCCGCGTTGATGCGGCGGATCAGCCGGTTGTGATCGCCGCTGGACCAGCTGCGCCCGATGATCGCCTGCACGTCGAAGGTGTAAGGCACGCCCAGCGGACGTTGCTGGTACCAGGCGCTGATATTGGGCGTGAAGCCCAATGACTCCACCGCATGACTCAGCGCCTTGGGTGTGCCGGCCTGGCGCTGGATCTGCCAGGACAACGCTACGGTCAGACGCTTTTCCGCCTCGCTGGCCTCGGCATCCCATTCGCTGACGCCACGGTCGGCGGCCAGGTAAGGCAGGAATTCGCTGGGGGTGTGCAGCGGGTTCATCAGTGCCGGAAACGGCGGCGTGACACGCTCAATCAATGTGCCGAAGCCCAGGTCCAGGGCCTTTTCCAGCGGTGAACTGTTGGCAGGCAGCAAACTCGCTTTGGGTTCACTCATAGGGTGCGCACCTCCACCTCGACGCCCGTGCAATACGGGGCCTGGAACGCGGTGCTGACAATCGGCGCCAGCGGTTCCAGGATGTGCAGTTGCGCAGCGCCGGCGCTGTGGATGGCGTAGTCGATCCAACTGGGGTCGACCCGCCCTTCCAGGCGATGGCAGGACTCTGCGTAGTCTTGCAGCAGTTTCTGCGCCGCCACTTGGGTCAGCCCGGAGTCCGGGCCGGCGTTGATCTTGGCCACCACGCGAATTTTGTAGGGTTGAATCTGTGCGCCCTGAACGCTGACAAGGTCGGTTTCGGGCCGTACATCCGGCCGTGCGAAATGTCGACGTACACCGTCAAGCAAGTCGGCAGATGGCGTACCGTCACCCTCCCTGGAAAGCACGGTGACCATGACTTCGCCCGGTGCGATGCGTCGGGCGTTGCCGTCCTTGATCTGCGCCGCATAGCCGTCCGGGTCGAAGGTGTAGGTGACCGTCACCACACCCGGCGTCGCGCTCTGTACTTTCACCGCCGGGCGCTCGCCGAGGGTGAACACTTCGCGGCGATACTGCATGCGTGATCCCGCTGCCGGCGCGTGGGGGGCCAAGTAGTAACGCAGGCGAGCGTCGTCGTCGCTTTCCAGGGTTGGCGGCACCGGCGGGAACGCCGCCGGGTCGCCAGGGTCGAGCATTTGGCGTTCAAGGCCCATATCGGCCAGGCGTGCATCCAGGTTACTGTCGGTTGCCCACCACGCCAGCATCTGCTTGATGCGGGCGTTGTATTTGCGTTCGTGGGTTTGCAGACGCACGCAAAAAGCTTCCAGGGCCAGGGTCAGCAGTTCGCTCTCGTTGTCGAGGCTGACCTGGAGTTTGGCTGCGCTTTGCGGAGCGCGGGTGGCGACATAGTCGATGACAAACGCTTTGAATTCGGCCAGCAACGGTTCGAACTCATCCACCTTAATGATGGCCGGTTCCGCCAGTTGGTTCTGGCCGGGGATCAACATGCTCATGTCACGACCTCGAAGGATTGTTGGCGGTTTTTCCAGGTGCCGGCAAACCGCAACAGCAGGCCGGCGCCCTGGCGAGTGGCGACGATGACCTGAGGGTCGAAGTCGCCGATGCCGTTGTGGGTGTTGTAGAAGGCCTGCGCGGCGTGGCTCTGGGCGAGGATCAACAGGTCGTCGCCGAGGTTCTGGCCGAGCAACTGTGGGATCAGCGAGCCGTACAACGGGCGTTTTTGCCGAGTGCCCACAGGGGTGGTCAGCGCTCGGGTGGCGCGCTGCACAAATTGCAGCCAGTCGTCGACGGCCGCCCCGGTGTTCCTATCGATTCCAAGCATGGGGTGTCCTTATCGGGGGCTGATGACGCGTCCTTGATGGTCCACCACCGGGCCGCTGAAGTGCGCGCCGCCGGCATCCAGCAACAGGCTGGTACCGCCGATTTGCAGGGTGATGCTCTGGGCATTCATGGTCAGGCTGGCAGCGCCGACTTTAATGTCGACCTGTTCACGGGAGCCGCTGACGGTGGTTGGGCCGTTGACCCAGTTGAAGGTATGGCTGGCATCGTCGTAGTCGCTTTGGGTGCCGTCCTGGTGTCGACGCCGGGTCAGCGTCGCAACGCTGGAAACCGGCGGAAAGCGATCACTGTTAAGGCCGAACAGAGCCACGGATTGCACACCGCCCTCGCCCCCGCCGTAGTTGAGCAGCAGGCATTGTTCACCCACCGTGGGGATACGGGTTTCGGTTTGCGCACCGGCGCTGGGGTTGAAAAAACGGATCGCCGGGGTGAGCAAGTCACCATGGCTGACCTTGCAGGTGTTGCTGGCCGCGTCGACCTGCTGGCAGATGCCGATCCGGCAGAAGCTCTCGGCGCGGCGGTAGAGGTCCTCGAGCTGGGACTCCATCTCGGCCAGGCGTTCGACGATCGGTCCCAATTGCATGCGTAACAGCGCGTCGAACATGGGCTACTCCGCCAGTGGCTTGTATTGGGCCGGGTCGTCGATGTTGGAGACGTCCCAGGTGCAGGCAAATAGCGGTTGGCCTGTGGGATCGTCGAGTAGCGTCGGCCCCAGATAGAGGGTTTGCGTGAAGGAAACCGTCCAGGTGTCGTAGTCCGTTTCTACGGAAGTGCGCAAAGCGGGCGCAGCGACGATATTCGCTGGCAAATCGCACTGTGCCGGGGGCAGGTCCCATCGGTTATCCAGCACCAGGTCCATCAGTTGGCTGGCCAGGTCGCAGGCATCGAACGCCAATGCACCGGGAGCAACCATGGCCCTGAGTGAAATGGCCAAGACGTGGGCTTTGCGCCCCTCGCGAGAGCGAATGCCAGGGCCATTACCTTCGACCGTAACCATTACGCCGTTTTTTTCAGCGTCGCCCTGGAAATCCTGGTGGCTCCCCACCTTGAGGCCCGGGAGGGCTGCATGCAGCGCCGCGCCAATGGCCTGGGGCAGTTGCGATGGCTTTTCGATAAGCGTCATTTTAGTAGCGTCCTTGCAACAATTACTGCGGGTCCTGGCGGGAGCCTTGGTTGATCCCGATGCGCTTGGCCGCCCACCGCTCGTAAAGGCCGATAGCCACGTCGGCACCGGCCATGGCGGTCAGGCAACCAATGGCGCCGGCGGTCCAGATCGACATGCCGGCGGCGTAGCACAGCATCAAAGCCGAAACCCCGCAAACCATGCACGCCCCGGAACGCAGGGCCAGGCGGCGGATCAACGACCAACCGCGGGCGCCCTCCTTGTCGGCCCGCCACATCTCGCCGGATACACCGCCGATCACTGCCAGTACGATGACCAGCCAGATAGGCATCTCCGCTAACGCTTGCTGTTCACTTGTCATGTCACGCCTCCTGGCTGAGCAATAAATAGTCCGTATTTCATTTACAAATGCTTGAGTAGGTAGGCATTCCAAAAAGCCCGGTCGCCCGGGCTTTTCAGTAATGATGTCCTCGGACTTTCGGCGCTACTGGCGCGGTACGGTCCTTTCCTCGATGTTTTTCCGACCACGATCCCTGTCTGCCGGATAACTGCTTTTGGTGCTTTACGCTGCACACCCGGGTCAGTTGCCAACCCTCTGAACCGTTAAGGCCGGTTCATCGCTGCCTGTTGTTGAAGCGTTGAAACTAAAGAGCGTCGGCATCCTTGCCGGTGTTGCCTGGCATCCCTGTCATCGCTTCGATGGCGTCCTTGCCGATGTTGCGTGCCTTCCTTGTCTTCCTTGGCAGCATCCTTGCCGCCTCCACCAGGCCTTGTTGGCTGGCTTGAGATGAAGAATATGCATGTATGCATATACAGTCAATGCACAAATGCATTTATTTTTGCTATAGGAATGCACGGATGCATTGGAAGCCTGGCGGGCTTGGGCTTTGCCGGTTTTCTATGGACGAAAAAAAACCCGCACATGAGCGGGTTTCTTCTTACGCGTGGAGGTTAGCGGGCGTACATGCCCCACCAGAAAACATGACCGAGGATGCTGATCTGCTCGTCCTGGATATCCTGGAAGCTGTAGTCCTCATCGGGGTGTTCATCACGGTTGAAGCTGCGCAGGCGAATACCGGAAGGCAGGCGGTAGAGCTGTTTAACCCGCAACTGGCCGTTGTGATTGATGGCATACAGGTCGCCATCCACGATATCGCCAATGCCGCTCTTGCCGGCATTCACCCCTACCGTGGCGCCGTCGCGCAATACCGGCAACATACTGTTGCCACGTACCGTCACGCATTTGGCCTGGTCGAACTGCACACCATTATGCCGCAGGCTGCGCTTGCCGAACCGCAGGCTGGCCTTCTCGCTTTCCTCGATGACGAATCTTCCTGATCCAGCAGCCAATTCAACCTCGCGCAGAAAGGGGATCGACACCTCGTCATCATTAACGGGGGTGTCGTCGTCCCACAGGCTTATGTCCTTGAGTTCCGAATGCATCGGGTCGCGCCCATCGTCGCGCACAACGCCCACTGCTGCGCGCCCGCGCAGGTAATCAGTACTGACGCGAAAATACTCGGCGATGCGCGAGATGTGTTTATCCGACGGATCAACGATCTTGCCGCTGAGGATCCGGGACAGTGTGGATTGAGGCACGCCGGTGCGCCGATGGAGCTCCGTGGGGGAGATCCGGTCGCGATCCAGCAGTTCTCTTAAGACGATAGAAACGTTGCGTTTTTGCATAACGCGGATAGTGACGGGAGTTTCTGAGGTTGGCAAATGCTAATTTGCATATTTATGCATTAAACATCCGACTTTCAATTAATTCGAATCAAAATACTGTATATACAACCAGCTATCGGCATTCTACTATTCTGCCAGCTTGGTATTGCTGCCGATCAACACCTTGCATGTCGACAACTCAAGGCCTATGTATAAAACTCTTTGACAACGTAGCCAGCAACGACGGAGGTGCTCATGGCTTATTCAGCGCTAGCTGTTGCTAACGCCTTCATTGAACGCGCGAAGGAAGGCAAGGTTTCGGGCCTGACCCCGATGAAGCTGCAGAAACTGCTGTTCTATACACAGTCCTGGCATTTGCGCGAACGGGACCAGCCCCTGATGGATGACCACTTCGCCCGCTGGCAATATGGCCCGGTCATCCCGTCGCTTTACCATGAGTTGAAATCCTACGGTAATCGCCCGGTGACCGCGCTGCTCAGCAACCTGAAGCCCGACGCCGAAGACATTGTCTTCGTGACACCGAGGGTTCCTGAGAGCGATACCTACACCCATCGTTTGATTGACCGGATCATTAACAAATACGGCAAATGGTCCGGCACCCAACTGTCCAACCTGTCCCACGAGGACGGCACAGCCTGGGCCCTCAAGGGTGCCGACGGTTCCGCCATCGACTGGGAAGACATGGCAACACTCATTCACCCAAAGAGCCGCATCCGTGAGTGAAGAACTCGACAACCTGGAACTCACCCTGCCCCCCGCGGCAGGGCCTGACCAGGACACCCAAGCCGGTGGCGAGCAAGCCATAGGCACCGACGATGAAAGAAACCAGAACCTAAAAGACCAGAAGGCCGAACGGCAACTGCGCAAGAAGTATGCGGGACGTGCATTCTGGTTTGCCGCCTGCGGTGTGATCTTCTGGGCGGTTCTTTTGGTTTGGAATGGATGGTCGACGTATTACTCGGGTAAAGCGCCGTTCTCGGACAATGTAGTGATTGCCATCACTACGGCGACTTCAATCAATTTGTTTGCTGCGTTTCTTGGGGTGATCAGAGGGTTGTTTCCGGCCAGTGGGCGTAGATCCAAATAGTCTGATCGTATTCACGACCTGCGTTTCTATCTCGTATTGAGATATGAATGCGCGTGAGTCAGCCCCTGATTTTCAGGGCTCTGACCGGATTGTCTAACGCTGCTGCAATGCCTGATTGAACCGCTAACCTGTGGCGAGGGCGCTTGCTCCCGCTTGGCTGCGTAGCAGCCATTTTCCAGGGACGCTTCGCGCTCCAGCGGGAGCAAGCTCCCTCGCCACGGTTATGTTGGTGTTTCTTGAGGCGGCACCGCTTTCGTGGTTTACCTGGCCGCTTGCGACCTGCGAAGGTCCGACCTCGCGTGTTAACCTTGCCGCCATCGCAAAAAATGCTGGGCCAAGCGCCCCCTTTGCCCCATCACTTTCAACGAATTTGCCTATTACCCAATGAGTAAAAACTCCTCCGATCTGTCCTCCCACACCCCGATGATGCAGCAGTACTGGCGCCTGAAAAACCAGCACCCTGATCAGTTGATGTTCTATCGCATGGGCGACTTCTACGAAATCTTCTATGAAGACGCGAAGAAGGCCGCCAAGCTGCTGGACATCACCCTGACCGCGCGTGGGCAGTCGGCGGGGCAGTCGATTCCGATGTGTGGGATTCCTTACCACTCGTTGGAAGGCTACCTGGTCAAGCTGGTGAAGCTGGGTGAGTCGGTGGTGATCTGTGAGCAGATCGGCGACCCGGCCACCAGTAAAGGGCCGGTGGAGCGTCAGGTAGTACGCATTATTACGCCGGGCACGGTGAGTGATGAGGCGTTGCTGGATGAGCGTCGCGACAACCTGATTGCGGCGGTGTTGGGCGATGAGCGTTTGTTCGGCCTGTCGGTGCTGGATATCACCAGCGGCAACTTCAGCGTGCTGGAGATCAAGGGCTGGGAGAACCTGTTGGCGGAACTTGAGCGTATCAATCCGGTGGAGTTGTTGATTCCGGATGATTGGCCCAAGGACTTGCCGGCAGAGAAACGTCGTGGGACCAAGCGTCGTGCACCGTGGGATTTCGAGCGCGACTCTGCGCTGAAAAGTCTGTGCCAGCAGTTCTCGGTGCAGGACCTTAAAGGCTTCGGTTGCGAAACCCTGACCCTGGCCATCGGTGCCGCAGGCTGCTTGCTCAGCTACGCCAAGGAAACCCAGCGCACTGCTCTGCCTCACTTGCGCAGCCTGCGCCATGAGCGTCTCGACGATACCGTGGTGCTCGATGGCGCCAGCCGTCGCAACCTGGAACTGGACACCAACCTGGCCGGTGGGCGTGATAACACCCTGCAATCGGTGGTGGACCGTTGCCAGACCGCGATGGGCAGCCGTTTGCTGACCCGTTGGTTGAATCGTCCGCTGCGGGATTTGACGGTGCTGCAAGCGCGCCAATCTTCCATTACCTGCATGCTCGACGGCTATCGCTTTGAAAAACTGCAGCCGCAACTGAAAGAGATTGGCGATATCGAGCGCATCCTGGCGCGGATCGGCCTGCGCAATGCGCGGCCCCGCGACTTGGCGCGCCTGCGCGATGCCTTGAGCGCCCTGCCGCAGCTGCAAGTCGCGATGACCGAACTGGACACGCCGCACCTGCAACAGCTTGCCGTCACCGCTGGCACTTACCCGGACCTCGCGGCGCTGCTGGAAAAGGCCATTATCGACAACCCGCCGGCGATCATTCGTGACGGCGGCGTGTTGAAAACCGGCTACGACAGCGAGCTGGATGAGCTGCAATCCCTGAGCGAAAACGCCGGGCAGTTCCTGATCGACCTGGAAGCCCGCGAAAAAGCCCGTACGGGCCTGGCCAACCTGAAGGTCGGCTACAACCGCGTGCATGGTTACTTTATCGAGCTGCCGAGCAAGCAGGCCGAGTCGGCGCCTATCGACTATCAACGTCGCCAGACCCTCAAAGGCGCCGAGCGTTTTATCACCCCTGAGCTCAAAGAGTTCGAAGACAAGGCGCTGTCAGCCAAAAGCCGCGCCCTGGCGCGGGAAAAAATGCTCTACGAAGCCTTGCTCGAGGACTTGATCAGCCGCCTGGCGCCGTTGCAAGACACCGCCGCCGCCCTGGCGGAGCTGGATGTATTGAGCAACCTCGCCGAACGTGCGCTGAACCTGGACCTCAATTGCCCACGGTTTGTCAGCGAACCGTGCATGCGTATCGTGCAAGGTCGTCACCCGGTGGTAGAGCAGGTGCTGACCACGCCGTTCGTCGCCAATGACCTGTCGCTGGACGACGATACCCGCATGTTGGTGATCACCGGTCCGAACATGGGTGGTAAATCCACTTACATGCGCCAGACCGCGCTTATCGTGTTGTTGGCGCATATCGGCAGCTTCGTACCGGCAGCCAGTTGCGAATTGTCCCTGGTAGACCGCATTTTCACGCGGATCGGCTCCAGCGATGACCTGGCCGGCGGCCGTTCGACCTTTATGGTGGAAATGAGCGAAACCGCCAACATTCTGCACAACGCCACCGAACGCAGCCTGGTGCTGATGGACGAAGTGGGCCGCGGCACCAGCACCTTCGACGGCCTGTCCCTGGCCTGGGCCGCGGCCGAACGCTTGGCGCATCTGCGTGCGTACACGCTGTTCGCCACGCACTACTTCGAGCTGACGGTGTTGCCGGAAAGCGAGCCGCTGGTGGCCAACGTGCATCTCAATGCCACCGAGCACAACGAGCGCATCGTGTTCCTGCACCATGTGCTGCCAGGGCCGGCGAGCCAGAGTTATGGTCTGGCCGTGGCGCAGTTGGCCGGTGTGCCGAACGAGGTGATCACCCGTGCCCGCGAACACCTCAGCCGCCTGGAAACAACGGCGCTGCCCCATGAAACCGTGGTCGCCAGCCCTGCCAAGGCCAGCAAGAAACCTGCCGCGCCGCACCAGAGCGATATGTTCGCCAGTTTGCCCCATCCAGTGCTGGATGAGTTGGCAAAACTTGACCTGGATGACTTGACGCCGCGTAAAGCGCTCGAAATGTTATATGCACTGAAGACTCGGATATAACGCAGACGCTTGCAAGCTGATAGAATCTCGCGCGGTTTGGGATGCTGCGGGCTTTTAGCCTGGTCCGCAGACTATCGCTCTCAAACCTCGCGAACCCCACCACAAGGGGTTTCGCTGCCGCCGCCTGAGGAGAAAATTAGAAATGACCTTCGTCGTCACCGACAACTGCATCAAGTGCAAGTACACCGACTGCGTAGAAGTCTGTCCGGTGGACTGCTTCTACGAAGGCCCGAATTTCCTGGTTATCCACCCGGATGAGTGCATCGACTGCGCCCTGTGTGAACCAGAATGCCCGGCCGTCGCGATTTTCTCCGAGGACGAAGTGCCTGCGGGCATGGAGCAATTCATTCAATTGAACGTCGAGCTGGCCGAAGTGTGGCCAAACATCACCGAGCGCAAAGATCCGATGCCGGATGCCGCTGAATGGGATGGCAAGCCCAACAAAATTGAGCAACTAGAGCGCTAAAGCGCCGCTGCCCAACAAAAAAAGGCCCCTTGAGGGCCTTTTTTGCGTTCGGGTGCCTGCATTCACTTTTCTACAGGCAAAAAAAAGGGGCGGTATGACCCGCCCACATTTTTTCCCTAGTCCCTGTATTCCTTTTCATCATCCTGATGAATCGCATCCTGCGACGTTCCTTCAAACCATCGTTCCTTGATGGCTGTGCCAATCCGTGGACACGGGGCTGATGTTAGAGCGTTCCCAGAGAAGTTCAACGCGATCCCCACGGCGGGCTGACAAACTTTTCCGCTCGCCAGAATTAAAATAATCTTTATTTTTCAAAAGCTTAGATAATAGCTTCGTCGATTCAAGACGTACGTAACCGCTAAAAAAACCAAACACTTACGGAAAAGTAAGCGAATGCTTACACGCGCATTACGCAAAGTAGCAGCAAGCCCTATTGGCGCCCCACCTGTAGGAGCGAGCTCGCTCGCGAAAAACCTGAGAGCACCACGGATCGTCAGGCTTTTCGCGTAACCGTTAAAGCCTAATCAATCGTCGCTCACGGTAATGGTCGGCATCGCCGGCGTCGTCGCTTCCTGCAAAACAATCCGCGCACCGACGTGACGGGCCAATTCCTGATAGATCATCGCGATCTGCCCATCAGCCTCTGCCGCTACGGTAGGTTTGCCACCATCGGCCTGCTCGCGAATCTCCATCGCCAATGGCAACGATGCCAACAGTTCAACGCCATACTGGGTAGCGAGCTTCTCGCCCCCACCTTCACCGAACAGATGCTCGGCATGCCCGCAGTTGGAACAGATGTGCACCGCCATGTTTTCCACAACACCCAGCACCGGGATGTTGACCTTGCGGAACATCTCCACACCTTTCCTGGCGTCGAGCAGCGCCAGGTCCTGAGGCGTGGTGACAATCACTGCACCGGCCACCGGAACTTTCTGCGCAAGGGTCAACTGAATGTCGCCGGTGCCTGGCGGCATGTCGATCACCAGGTAGTCGAGGTCGCCCCAAGCCGTTTGTGTGACCAGTTGCAGCAACGCACCGGAGACCATCGGCCCGCGCCAGACCATCGGCGTGTTGTCATCGGTGAGAAACGCCATGGACATCACTTCCACACCCAGCGACTCGATGGGCACAAACCATTTTTGATCCTTCACCTTCGGCCGCGTGCCTTCGGCGATGCCGAACATCACGCCCTGGCTCGGCCCGTAGATGTCGGCATCGAGAATGCCCACGCGCGCACCTTCCCGCGCCAGGGCCAGGGCCAGGTTGGCCGCCGTGGTCGATTTACCCACACCGCCCTTGCCGGACGCCACCGCCACCACGTTCTTGACGTTGGCCAGGCCCGGGATCTGCGCTTGGGCCTTGTGCGGCGCGATCACACATTGGATATCGACCTTGGCCGAACCCACGCCGTCCAGGCCCTCGATGGCCATTTGCAACATCTGCGCCCAACCGCTTTTGAACAAACCCGCGGCATAACCCAGTTGCAACTGCACCGACACCTGGTCGCCCTGGACCTCGATGGCACGCACACAACCGGCACTGACCGGGTCCTGGTTCAAATAAGGGTCGGTGTACTGGCGAAGAACGGCTTCCACCGCTGCGCGATTGACGGCGCTCATGGGCTACTCCCGAAAAAAGACTGACTGAAACAGGCGGCTATCCTAACCGTTCCAGCCGCCGAACGGCATGCTTTCGAAGGTGCGCAAGACACTGAAACAGCGTCACGGGGTGAAATAAATTTCCCGGCGCTTTATAGTGGCCGACCTCCGTTTCATCAAGTAGCCGAGCCCCATGTCCGAGCCACGCAAGATCCTCGTTACCAGCGCCCTGCCCTATGCCAATGGTTCGATCCATCTTGGCCATATGCTTGAGTACATCCAGACCGATATGTGGGTGCGCTTCCAGAAGCATCGCGGCAATCAATGCATTTATGTCTGCGCGGACGACGCCCACGGTTCGGCCATCATGTTGCGCGCCGAAAAGGAAGGCATCACCCCGGAACAACTGATCGCCAACGTGCAGGCTGAACACAGCGCCGACTTTGCCGAGTTTCTGGTGGACTTCGATAACTTCCATTCGACCCACTCGGACGAAAACCGCGAGCTGTCGAGCCAGATCTACCTGCGGCTGAAAGAAGCCGGGCACATCGACCAACGTTCGGTGACCCAGTATTTCGACCCGGAAAAGAAGATGTTCCTGGCCGACCGTTTCATCAAGGGCACCTGCCCGAAATGCGGCACCGAAGACCAGTACGGCGACAACTGCGAAAAATGCGGCGCGACCTACGCACCGACCGACTTGAAGGATCCCAAGTCAGCGATCTCCGGCGCCACTCCGGTGCTCAAGGACTCGCAGCACTTCTTCTTCAAGCTCCCGGATTTCCAGCAAATGCTGCAAACCTGGACGCGCAGCGGCACCTTGCAGGACGCCGTGGCCAACAAACTCTCCGAATGGCTCGACAGTGGCCTGCAGCAGTGGGACATCTCCCGCGACGCGCCGTACTTCGGCTTCGAGATCCCGGGCGAGCCGGGCAAGTACTTCTATGTATGGCTGGACGCGCCGATCGGCTACATGGCCAGCTTCAAGAACCTGTGCGACCGCACCCCGGAGCTGGACTTCGACGCGTTCTGGGGCAAGGACTCCACCGCCGAGCTGTACCACTTCATCGGCAAGGACATCGTCAACTTCCACGCGCTGTTCTGGCCAGCGATGCTTGAAGGCTCGGGCTATCGCAAGCCGACCGGTATTGCCGTGCACGGCTACCTGACGGTCAACGGCCAGAAAATGTCCAAGTCCCGTGGCACCTTTATCAAGGCGCGCACCTACCTGGACCACCTGTCGCCGGAATACCTGCGCTATTACTACGCGTCCAAGCTGGGCCGTGGCGTCGACGACCTGGACCTGAATCTGGAAGACTTCGTACAGAAGGTCAACTCGGACCTGGTGGGTAAAGTCGTCAACATCGCCAGCCGTTGCGCCGGGTTTATCCACAAGGGCAACGCCGGTGTACTGGTAGCCGAGAACGCCGCACCGGAACTGACCGACGCCTTCCTGGCCGCCGCGCCGAGCATCGCCGACGCTTATGAAGCCCGCGACTTTGCCCGCGCCATGCGCGAGATCATGGGCCTGGCCGACCGCGCCAACGCCTGGATCGCCGACAAGGCGCCGTGGTCACTGAACAAGCAGGAAGGCAAGGAAGCTGAAGTCCAGGCGATCTGCGCCACCGGAGTCAACCTGTTCCGTCAGTTGGTGATCTTCCTCAAGCCGGTGCTGCCATTGCTGGCCGCCGATGCCGAGGCGTTCCTCAACGTACCGCCGTTGAGCTGGAACGATCACACCACCTTGCTCGGCAATCATCAGTTGAACGCGTTCAAGCCCTTGATGACCCGAATTGACCCGGTGAAAGTCCAGGCAATGACCGACGCTTCGAAAGAAGACCTGGTCGCCAGCCAGACTGATACCGGCCAATCCACGCCGGCGGGCAATGGCGAGCTGGCCAAGGACCCGATTTCCCCGGAAATCGATTTCGACGCCTTTGCCGCCGTGGATCTGCGCGTGGCGCTGATCATCAAGGCCGAAGCCGTGGAAGGTGCCGACAAGCTGCTGCGCCTGACGCTGGATATCGGCGACGAGCAGCGCAACGTGTTTTCCGGCATCAAGAGCGCTTACCCGGACCCGTCCAAGCTCGATGGCCGCCTGACCATGATGATCGCCAACCTCAAGCCACGGAAAATGAAGTTCGGCATTTCCGAAGGCATGGTGATGGCTGCGGGCCCTGGCGGCGAAGAAATCTACCTGCTGAGCCCGGACAGCGGTGCCAAGCCGGGTCAACGCATCAAGTAACCTCTGCAAAATGCCCCGCTGTTGCTAACGGCGGGGCTTCTCAGCTTGCCCTCCTCCCTGGGCCGGGCGTCAACGCTATGATCACAGCATGAACCTCATTCAACGTATCGACGCGCTGCTGCCGCAGACTCAATGCGGCAAGTGCGGGCACCCGGGTTGCAAGCCTTACGCAGAAAGCATCGCTAAAGGCGAAGCCATCAACAAGTGCCCGCCCGGTGGGCAGGAAACCATTGAGGGGCTCGCGCAACTGCTGCGCCTGCCGGTACTGGAGCTGGACACCAGCCGTGGAGATGCGCCTGCGCAAGTCGCCTATATCCGCGAGGGCGAATGCATCGGCTGTACCAAATGCATCCAGGCCTGCCCGGTGGACGCCATTGTGGGTGCCGCCAAGTTGATGCACACCGTGATTGTCGACGAGTGCACAGGTTGCGACCTGTGTGTTGCGCCCTGCCCTGTCGACTGTATCGAGATGCGCCCGCTTGCTGACGTTGTGCCTATCGTCGGTGACTTGGCCAGCAACGATGATGAACGGCGTGCACGCGACCTCAAACGCAACCGGGCGCGGCGACGCTTCGAACAACGTAACGCCCGCCTGCAACGTGAAGAAGCCTGCAAGCTCGCCGAACGCCTGGCACGAGCCAAGCGCGCAGCGCCGATGGAGGTTGCACCGGTCGATAACACTCAGGCCGCTCAGGACGCTGCGATCAAGCAGGCCAAAAGCAGCGTCGCCATGAGTCGCGCTCAGTTGCACAAATCCTTGAAAGCGTTTGGGCATCCGCCGACCTTTGAGCAACAGTCGCAATTGATTATGCTGCAGCGACAGCTCGAGGCATCCGAGCAGGCGCTTGCCGCACTGGAGGCCAACACCTCACCGCAGCCACCGAAGACGGCCACAAAAAGCGCCGAGTTCAAGCGCGCAAAAATCCAGCTGGCCATGCGCCGTGCAGCGTTGAAGAAGGCTCAGGATCACCATGCTGAAGAGCATCAATTGGCAACCTTGAAAGCTGCATTGAATGACGCCGAGCAAACGCTGCAAGATGCCGAGGCCAACGGCTGACCCACTGCGCTGTGTATTACTAACATCACGCCGACCGCCTGCAAGGAAACGTCTGTCCCTATGAATGCCGCAAAACGCCTGGAAATCTTCCGCAGGTTTCACGAAGACAATCCGGAACCGAAAACCGAACTGGCCTACTCCTCACCGTTCGAATTACTGATTGCGGTGATCCTTTCGGCTCAATCCACGGACGTTGGCGTTAACAAGGCCACGGCGAAGTTGTACCCTGTGGCCAATACACCCGCCGCGATTTACGCTCTGGGTGTGGAAGGCCTGTCCGAATACATCAAGACCATCGGCCTGTATAACAGCAAGGCCAAGAATGTGATCGAAACGTGCCGCCTGCTGTTGGAGCTGCATGGAGGCGAGGTACCACAAACCCGCGAAGCCCTCGAAGCCTTGCCTGGCGTGGGCCGCAAAACGGCAAATGTGGTGCTCAATACGGCGTTTCGGCAGTTGACCATGGCGGTGGACACGCACATTTTCCGCGTCAGCAACCGAACCGGCATTGCACGGGGCAAGAATGTGGTTGAGGTGGAAAAGCAATTGATGAAGTTCGTGCCCAAGCCCTATCTGCTCGACTCCCACCATTGGCTGATCCTGCACGGACGCTACGTTTGCCAGGCCCGCAAGCCGCGCTGCGGCAGCTGCCGTATCGAAGACTTGTGCGAATACAAGGACAAGACCTCCGACGATTGAGCGATCATTGGTTTTTGTGATCAGACGATTGAAAAAATCTTTTTTACCCGTTCGCGGATTATCGCTATAAGGAGCCCCAACGGCAGTCTTAGCCTGGAGTTGACCTTATGAGCGCTGGCAACGAACAACTGGAAGTGGAAGACGACCTCGTTGAGTCGGATGACGATGTGGTAGAGGCACCTGTGGCAGAGGTGGCCAAGACCAATTTAAGCAAACGCCGCACTATCGACAATCTTCTGGAAGAGCGACGCTTGCAAAAACAGCTGGCCGATTACGACTTCGATCTCTGATCGAGCCGTTGACGGCCGGAAGCCTCCCTGACGGAGGCTTTTTTCTGCCGGTTACACGGGTATTCAAGGGGGGCAATATCCTCCTAGACCAAGCCGTTGCGCTGGGCCAGTTCGATCAGGTCCACGAGGGACCTGGCATTGAGCTTGAGCAGCAAGCGCGTCTTGTAGGTACTGACGGTTTTGTTGCTGAGGAACATGCCATCGGCAATTTCCTTGTTGGTTTTGCCACGGGCCAGTTGCTGCAGCACCATCATCTCCCGTCCCGATAAGCGTTCGACCATGTCGGCTTCACTGGCATTGCCCATGGTTGACCGCACTGAGTTGAGCGCCTGGTTCGGGAAATAGCTATAGCCGGAAAGCACCGCCTTGATGGCACTGAGCAACTCTGTCAGATCCTGCTGCTTGCACACATAGCCGGCGGCACCCGCCTGCATGCAGCGCATGGAAAAATGGCCAGGCGCCTGGGACGTCAGCACCAGCACCTTGAACGAGACGGCTTGCTTGGTCGAAGCCAGCCGACAAATAACTTCCAGACCGTCGAGCTTGGGGATTCCGATATCCAGTATCACAATATCCGGCATATGTTCCCGTGCAAGTTGCAACGCATCGACACCGTTATCAGTCTCGGCAACGACCTCATAACCATGACGCTCCATTAGCATGCGCACAGCAAGACGAATGACGGGATGATCATCCACGATCAGCACTTTATTCATGAGAAAGTCCAATTTCGCTGTTCGAATTATTTAGAGCAAACACAATAGCCTAGTCGATTACTAGTTGGCATAGCATTCCCCCCCGAGCAAGAGCAGGCAGAGACCCAACCCACAAGAAGATAGGAATTAGCCTACAAAAATTCGCCAACTTAGATGCATAGAGCTTTATGGTTGCTTTCAGACCTTTCTCGACGCGTACATATTTTGATTGAAAGATCATGACCATCAGCCCGTGAAAGTAAACGTGCCGCACAAGTCTTTCAGGAAATACCCCTTGTTTGTCGCAATGGCGCCAGCAAACCGCCCCGAAAAAACTATCCGCATTAGTTCCATTTAACATATTTCGACACTTCCATAATTCCTACAGAAAATTCAACAACTCACATATCCATTGCAGCTACATGAGTGAATTTTCTGTCAGACATAGTTCCTCCTCAGATGTAAAAAATCATTCAACCTTAAAAACATAAAGATAAACTGGATAATAATTGCGCAAGTTACGGAAAAATCCTTAAACACACGCTAAACGCTAATAAACAGCGCCGCATCTAAAATCCAGGCAAAAAAAATGACCCCTTGCAAAAGGGGCCATTTTTCACGACGGGCGCACGGTTCAGAACAACGAGCGGCCCTTGTTGGCAGCAATGCGCATGCGCAGTGCGTTCAACTTGATGAAGCCTGCCGCGTCCGCCTGATTGTAGGCGCCGCCGTCTTCTTCGAAGGTGGCGATGTTGGAGTCGAACAGCGACTCATCGGACTTGCGGCCGGTGACGATCACGTTGCCCTTGTACAGCTTCAGGCGCACGACACCGTTCACGTGGGCCTGGGAAGCGTCGATCATCTGTTGCAGCATCAGACGCTCAGGGCTCCACCAGTAACCGGTGTAGATCAGGCTGGCATACTTGGGCATCAGCTCGTCTTTGAGGTGCGCGACTTCACGGTCCAGGGTGATGGACTCGATGGCGCGGTGGGCACGCAGCATGATGGTGCCGCCCGGGGTTTCGTAGCAACCGCGAGACTTCATGCCCACATAACGGTTCTCGACGATGTCGAGACGGCCGATACCATGCTGACCGCCGATACGGTTCAGGGTCGCCAGTACGGTGGCCGGGGTCATTTCAACGCCGTCCAGCGCAACGATGTCGCCGTTGCGGTAAGTCAGTTCCAGGTACTGCGCCTTGTCTGGAGCGTTCTCCGGGGAGACCGTCCATTTCCACATATCTTCTTCGTGCTCGGTCCAGGTGTCTTCCAGCACGCCGCCTTCATAGGAAATGTGCAGCAGGTTGGCGTCCATTGAGTACGGCGACTTCTTCTTGCCATGGCGCTCGATCGGAATAGCGTGCTTTTCAGCGTAATCCATCAGCTTTTCACGGGACAGCAGGTCCCATTCACGCCACGGCGCAATGACTTTAACGCCTGGCTTGAGTGCGTAGGCACCCAGTTCGAAACGTACCTGGTCGTTGCCCTTGCCGGTGGCGCCGTGAGAAATGGCGTCGGCGCCCGTTTCGTTGGCGATCTCGATCAGGCGCTTGGCGATCAGCGGACGTGCGATGGAGGTACCCAGCAGGTACTCACCTTCGTAGACAGTGTTGGCGCGAAACATCGGGAAAACGAAATCGCGGACGAACTCTTCGCGCAGGTCGTCAATGTAGATCTCTTTCACGCCCATGGCTTGCGCCTTGGCACGTGCAGGTTCGACCTCTTCACCCTGACCCAGGTCAGCGGTGAAGGTCACCACTTCACAGTTATAAGTATCCTGCAGCCACTTGAGGATCACCGAAGTGTCCAGGCCGCCGGAATACGCGAGAACGACCTTGTTTACGTCGGCCATGCCATCACTCCACGGGGTTGTACGGAAAGGCGACGATTCTACCGATCAAAACCGTGAAATTACAGGGGCGCGACAGCAAATGAAGATAAAGCGACAGATTATGTCGAGTGGGCGACCGATGGTCGCCTCTTATGAGGTAGCCGCCGAGTTGCTCGGCGCAGTGGCCTGAGGCGCCGGTTTCTCTGGGGCAGCCACCCGCTCAAGCTGAATATTTACACGGCGGTTACGCGCACGGTTGGTGGCATTAGTGTTGGGCGCCAAGGGGTAGCTTTCGCCATGGAAGCGCATCGTGATTTGCGATTCCTGAATGCCGTTGGCCTTGAAGTAGTCCATCACCGCCAGGGCGCGGCGCCGTGAGACGTCACGGTTGGTCAGGCGATTGCCACTGTTATCGGAATGACCGTTCAACTCGACATGATTGACCGTGGGATCGGCTTTCATGAATGCCAGGATCACCGACAACTTCTTCTTGGCCGCCGCGTCCAGCTCAATACCACCACCGGGGAAGCCCACTTCAGTCTGTTTGACCTGGTCGTAATTCATGGGCAGCAGCTTGGTGGTGCACACCTGATAATCGTTGTAAGCCTTGTTGAACTTCACAGGCAGCAGGCGAATTTCCGAGTAGCCGCCTTGACGCCCGTAATGCCGCACGGTCGGGCTGCGCCCTTCAAGCAAACCCGTGAACAGGCGGCCGGCCTGGGCCTGGGAGCTATTGAACAGGACGTCGCCGCTGCCGACACGCACGGCCCCAAGGTTGATATCACCTCGGCCCGGCTGCCACGGCGCGGCCGCGGCCAATAAGGTTGCCGAGCCGGCGCCAAGGGTGCCGCCATAGGTTTTCAGACGAAACGTTGCCTGCTCGCCGGCCCGGCGCACGAACTCACCGGAACCAAAATCGGTGATCGGCTGGGTCAGGCGGCACTCGAACTGATCGCCCTCTACCTTCCACTCAATATTCTCCAGACGTGTCTGGAACGTGAGGGCCGCCGCAGGCAGGCTGGCGAACACACTGAGCAGGGCTAGATAATACTGGCGCACGGGAGGCTCCACTGGTTTCTACAACACTTCAAAGCGTCATACATCGTTAAGGCATACCCGGAGATATCGGTAGCATCCGGCAAAACTTGATAGCGAGTGCCTGCAAGAGTCTTTTCCGGTAGCATTCCCACCAGATTGACCCGCCTGGAATCCCCAATGTCCGACCGCCTGACCCTGCTGCGTCCCGACGACTGGCATATTCATCTTCGCGATGGTGCTGCGTTACCCCAAACCGTGGCCGATGTGGCCCGCACGTTTGGCCGTGCCATCATCATGCCTAACCTGGTACCTCCGGTGCGCAATGCCGCAGAAGCCGACGCCTATCGCCAGCGCATCCTCGCTGCACGACCGGCCGGCAGCCGCTTCGAACCGTTGATGGTGCTCTACCTGACCGACCGCACCCAGCCTGAAGAAATTCGTGAAGCCAAGGCCAGCGGTTATGTGCACGCCGCCAAGCTGTACCCGGCAGGTGCGACCACCAACTCCGATTCCGGTGTAACCAGTATCGACAAGATCCTGCCGGCGATCGAAGCCATGGCGGAGGTCGGCATGCCATTGCTGATCCACGGGGAAGTCACCCGTGGCGACGTGGATGTGTTCGATCGCGAAAAAATCTTCATCGATGAACACATGCGTCGTGTGGTCGAGTTGTTCCCTACGCTCAAAGTGGTGTTTGAACACATCACCACCGCCGATGCGGTGCAGTTCGTCAGCGAAGCGTCGGCCAACGTTGGCGCGACCATCACCGCTCATCACCTGCTCTACAACCGCAACCACATGCTGGTGGGCGGGATTCGGCCGCATTTCTATTGCCTGCCTATTCTCAAGCGCAATACCCACCAGGTCGCACTGCTGGATGCCGCCACCAGCGGCAGCCCGAAGTTCTTCCTCGGCACCGACTCTGCGCCACACGCCCAGCACGCCAAGGAAGCCGCATGCGGCTGCGCCGGCTGCTACACCGCGTTTGCCGCCATCGAGTTGTACGCCGAAGCTTTCGAACAGCGTAACGCGCTGGACAAACTCGAAGGTTTCGCCAGCCTCAACGGCCCGCGTTTCTACGGCCTGCCGGCGAATACCGACCGCATTACCCTGGTCCGTGAAGACTGGACCGCCCCTGCCAGCCTGCCGTTTGGCGAGCTGACCGTTATCCCGCTGCGCGCCGGTGAAACACTGCGCTGGCGCCTGCTGGAGGAAAGCAAGTGAGTGAAGACCATTACGACGACGAACAAGAGCACGGCGGTGGCGGCTCGCGCCATCCGATGGCCGAGCGTTTTCGCGGCTATCTGCCGGTCGTCATCGACGTAGAAACCGGTGGTTTCAACTGCGCCACCGACGCCTTGCTGGAAATCGCCGCAACCACCATCGGCATGGACGAACAGGGCTTTGTGTACCCGGAACACACCCATTTCTTCCGCGTCGAGCCGTTTGAAGGCGCCAATATCGAAGCCGCTGCCCTGGAATTCACCGGGATCAAGCTCGACCACCCACTGCGTATGGCGGTAAGTGAAGAAGCGGCGCTGACCGATATCTTCCGTGGCGTGCGCAAGGCGTTGAAGGCCAATGGCTGCAAACGTGCGATCCTGGTCGGCCACAACAGCAGTTTCGACCTGGGCTTCCTGAACGCCGCCGTGGCGCGGCTGGACATGAAGCGCAACCCGTTTCATCCGTTCTCCAGTTTCGACACCGCAACGCTTGCCGGCCTGGCCTACGGTCAGACCGTTCTGGCCAAAGCCTGCCAGGCGGCCGGTATCGACTTTGACGGGCGTGAAGCCCACTCGGCCCGCTACGACACCGAAAAGACCGCCGAGCTGTTCTGCGGCATCGTCAATCGGTGGAAACAGATGGGCGGCTGGGAAGACTTCAACGACTGAAGGCAAATCCCACGCATAAAAAAACCGGCCTTTTCAGGCCGGTTTTTTTGTACCGTGACGTTGGCTTACAGCTTGCCAGCGTTCTCGGTCAGGTAAGCCGCAACGCCTTCTGGCGAAGCGTTCATGCCTTTGTCGCCTTTTTTCCAGTTGGCAGGGCAGACTTCGCCGTGCTCTTCGTGGAATTGCAGCGCGTCGACCAGGCGGATCAGCTCTTCCATGTTACGGCCCAGCGGCAGGTCGTTGATGATCTGCGAGCGCACAACGCCCTTGTCGTCGATCAGGAACGCGCCACGGAACGCCACGCCGCCTTCGGACTCAACGTCGTAGGCCTTGGCGATGTCGTGCTTCATGTCGGCAGCCATGGTGTATTTGACTTTGCCGATGCCGCCGTCGTTGATGGCGGTGTTGCGCCAGGCGTTGTGGGTGAAATGGGAGTCGATGGAAACCGCGACCACTTCAACATTGCGCGCTTTGAAATCGTCCATGCGGTGGTCCAGGGCGATCAGCTCTGAAGGGCAGACGAAGGTGAAGTCCAGCGGGTAGAAGAACACCAGGCCGTATTTGCCTTTGATGGCTTCAGACAGCTTGAAGCTGTCTACGATTTCGCCATTGCCGAGGACGGCTGGTACGTCGAAATCCGGGGCTTGTTTACCGACGAGTACGCTCATTGGATATCTCCTGATATAGGGGTGACGATTGAAGTAAAAGGACCGGTCGAGTCTGCCTGTGGAAACAGACAGAAATATGA
The DNA here is from genome assembly GCF_058797315.1 of Pseudomonas sp. GW823-FHT02F05. Lineage (NCBI taxonomy): Bacteria > Pseudomonadati > Pseudomonadota > Gammaproteobacteria > Pseudomonadales > Pseudomonadaceae > Pseudomonas > Pseudomonas sp. GW823-FHT02F05. The sequence continues at coordinate 61,667 of NZ_JBXAJM010000020.1, read as the reverse complement.
CGCAATCACGCTTCGTGAAGACCGACCATCATACACCGAAAAAACCGTTCGTCAGCGCACGGGCAATTCCCCCCGGATTGCTGCTGAAACTATTTTGACAATCATTCTCGTTAACATTAAGATCCATCGCACTTAAGCCATAAACCCGCGACGGTTCTCACTTATGTATGTCTGCCTCTGCACTGGCGTCACCGACGGACAAATCCGCGAAGCAATCTATGAAGGTTGCTGCAGCTACAAAGAAGTGCGTGAAACCACCGGCGTTGCCAGCCAGTGCGGCAAATGTGCTTGCCTGGCCAAGCAAGTGGTACGGGAAACCCTGACGCAGCTGCAAACAGCCCAGACCGCACTCCCCTACTCGACAGAATTTACACACGCCTGATAGGCATGTTTTAAAGAGCCGGACCTTGTGTCCGGTTTTTTTATGCCTGTAATTCAATTAGTTAGCGCCAAGACGCGGAACACAAACATTCTTATTCCGATTAATTTTCATTTATTATTCAATAACTTAGGTTTGACACTAGGATTTTCACCGCTCAGACTCCGCCCTATACACAGCTATTACAGGGCAGGACCCCAGTCATGAAAGGCGACATCTCAGTCATCCAGCAACTCAACAAAATCCTTGCCAATGAACTAGTCGCGATCAATCAGTACTTCCTGCATGCGCGCATGTACGATGACTGGGGCCTGGAAAAGCTCGGCAAGCGTGAATACAAAGAATCGATCAAGGCCATGAAGGACGCCGACGCGCTGATCAAGCGCATCCTGTTCCTGGAAGGCCTGCCGAACGTGCAGGACCTGGGCAAGCTGAACATCGGCGAGCACACCCAGGAAATGATCAGCAGCGACCTGGGCTTTGAGCGCAAGAGCCACAGCGACCTGAAGGCTGGTATCGCTCACTGCGAAACCAAGGGCGATTTCGGCAGCCGTGAACTGTTGGAAGATATCCTGGAAGATCAGGAAGAGCATATCGACTGGCTTGAAACCCAGTTGGGCCTGATCGACAAGGTCAGCCTGGAGAATTACCTGCAATCGCAGATGGGTGAATAACCCGTAGCGTTCAGGCACAAAAAAGCCCCGCTCTCACCAGAGAAGCGGGGCTTTTTATTGCTCGCCAATTAGGCGTCAGTCTTGACTGCTGCTTTTTGCGCTGCGTCTTTGATCAGCGCTTGCAGCGAGCCATCAGCTGCCATTTCAGTGATGATGTCGCTACCGCCAACCAGCTCACCGGCTACCCACAACTGCGGGAAAGTCGGCCAGTTGGCGTACTTTGGCAGGTTGGCGCGGATTTCAGGGTTTTGCAGGATATCCACGTAAGCGAACTTCTCGCCACATGCCATCACAGCCTGGGACGCTTTTGCGGAGAAACCGCACTGAGGCGCGTTAGGTGCGCCCTTCATGTAAAGCAGAATGGTGTTGTTGGCAATCTGCTCTTTGATCGTTTCGATGATATCCATGGAACACCTCTGCAGGAACTTTGCGACTCACGGGTCGGCACGGTGGCGCATTGTAACGCAAAAATCCAGCAGGATGCTCAGGCCGCCGCCACCTTCACCGGTACGCCGTTGAGCGCCGCATTACCCGACAACTCGTCCAATTGCCGCTCGTCGGTCAAGTCATTGGCACTCGCCCCCGGCTGGCTGCTCGCGATGCTCATCTGCACGCCCGGACGACCGTGGCCCCAGCCGTGAGGCAGGCTGACCACACCCGGCATCATGTCCGTGCTGGCCGCTACTTCCACCTCGACCATACCGATACGCGAACTCACCCGCACCCGCTGGCCATCGCTCAACTGACGGCTAGCCAGATCATCGGGGTGCATCAGCAGTTGATGGCGTGGCTTACCCTTCACCAGCCGGTGATAGTTATGCATCCAGGAATTATTGCTGCGCACATGCCGCCTGCCAATCAATAGCAGTTCGTCGGCCACCGGCACCGGCTGCGCGGCGAAACGCGCCAGGTCTGCCAGGATCACGGCCGGTGCCGCTTGCACCTTGGCATCCGCGGTTTTCAAACGTGCCGCGAGGTTGGGCTTTAGCGGCCCCAGGTCGACGCCATGGGGATGATCCGCCAGCATGGCCACCGACAGTTTATGACTGGATGCGTCACCATAGGCACCCGCACGCAGGCCAAAGTCGATCATCTGTGCCGGTGGCAGGGTGGGCTTGAGCACCGCGCCAGTGTGCGCCGCAAACGCCTTGGCCAAGCCGACAAAGATCTCCCAGTCATGCAATGCACCCTCAGGCTTGGGCAGGATGGCGCGATTGAAGCGTGTGACATTGCGTACCGCGAACAAATTGAAGGTAGTGTCGTAGTGATCGTTTTCCAGCGCCGAGGTGGAGGGCAAGATCAGGTCGGCATAACGCGTGGTCTCGTTGATATACAGGTCGATGCTGACCATGAACTCCAACCCGTCCAGGGCTTGTTCCAATTGGCGGCCGTTAGGCGTGGACAGTACCGGGTTGCCGGCCACCGTCACCAGGGCGCGGATCTGCCCTTCACCCTCGGTCAGCATTTCTTCGGCCAGGGCTGACACCGGCAGTTCTCCGCCGTACTCCGGCCGCCCGGACACGCGGCTCTGCCAGCGGTTGAAATGGCCGCCGCTGGTGGAGGCCACCAGGTCCACCGCGGGGCTGGTGCAGAGCGCGCCGCCGACACGGTCCAGGTTGCCGGTCACCAGGTTGATCAGTTGCACCAGCCAATGGCACAGCGTGCCAAACGCTTGGGTCGAGACCCCCATGCGGCCATAACAAACGGCCTTGTCAGCGCCGGCGAAGTCCCTGGCCAACTGGCGAATCTGCTCGGCAGGCACCGCACACTGGCGGCTCATGGCCTCGGCATCGAAGCCGGCAATCGCCTTGCGTACATCATCCAGGCCTTGCACCGGCAAATGGCTGTCGCGTGTCAGCCCTTCGGAGAACAAAGTGTTGAGCACCCCAAACAACAATGCCGCATCGCCGCCGGGGCGTACGAACACGTGCTGGTCCGCGATGGCTGCCGTCTCGCTGCGCCGAGGGTCGACCACCACCACTTTTCCGCCCCGCGCCTGGATGGCCTTGAGGCGTTTCTCCACATCGGGCACAGTCATGATGCTGCCATTGGAAGCCAGCGGGTTGCCGCCGAGAATCAACATGAAGTCGGTCTGGTCGATATCGGGTATGGGCAACAACAGGCCGTGGCCGTACATCAGGTGACTGGTGAGGTGATGAGGCAGTTGGTCTACCGAGGTCGCGGAAAAACGATTGCGCGTCTTCAACAGCCCTAGAAAGTAGTTGCTGTGGGTCATCAACCCATAGTTATGCACGCTTGGGTTGCCCTGATACACCGCCACCGCGTTCTGCCCATGCCGCGTCTGGATACCCGCAAGCCGCTCGGCCACCAGGGCAAAGGCTTCATCCCAGCCAATCGGCTGCCATTCGCTGCCCACCCGCCGCATGGGTTGGTGCAGGCGGTCCGGGTCATTCTGGATGTCCTGCAGGGCCACCGCCTTGGGGCAGATGTGGCCGCGACTGAAACTGTCCAGAGGGTCGCCCTTGATCGAGGTGATCGCCAGGCTACCGTCTTCGGCTTGGGTGGTTTCCAGGGTGAGGCCGCAGATGGCTTCGCACAGGTGGCAGGCACGGTGGTGGAGAGTCTTGGTCATGGCCAGTCTCTTTTATAGGGGCTTTGACTCAACTATGGGCCGCGACCACTTGGCGCGCCAGCAACCTTCGCGTTGTGAATCGACGGGCATAGGCCAGGGCATGGCTAAGCATGAGCAAATGTTTCAGAAACCTTGTCAGCAGGCGCTGAAACCGACGCGACCTGGCCCAAGCCCGCCCCCGCGCATTGCAAAAGGCCTGGACGCCAGTGTACAAATGGTTCGCTGCTGTCAGGAATTCGTCTTCAAACGCGCGCCAGCGCCCTGCTTGAACACCCCTAAAGCCGTAGCCCTATTGGTAAAACGCGACATTTAATGTCAATATCGCGTCTTCCCCTATTTCGTCGCCCCGTGCGGCTTTCGCCGCAGGTCTCGCCCGTTGTCGCAATAAACAAGGCTTTGAGTATCTGCGGTCTGTTGCAAAAGGTAGTTAATGATGAGCGCAAGGCACTTTCTCTCCCTGATGGATTGCACGCCCGAAGAGCTGGTCAGCGTGATCCGTCGAGGCATTGAGCTTAAAGACCTGCGTAACCGCGGTGTACTGTTTGAGCCGTTGAAAAACCGGGTACTCGGGATGATTTTCGAAAAGTCCTCGACCCGCACACGCCTGTCGTTCGAAGCCGGCATGATCCAGCTGGGTGGCCAGGCCATCTTCCTGTCACCGCGCGACACCCAATTGGGCCGTGGTGAGCCGATCAGCGATTGCGCCATCGTGATGTCGCGCATGCTCGATGCCGTGATGATCCGTACCTTCGCCCACAGCACCTTGACCGAATTTGCCGCCAACTCCCGTGTGCCCGTGATCAACGGCCTGTCCGATGACCTGCACCCCTGCCAGTTGCTGGCCGACATGCAAACCTTCCTCGAACACCGTGGCTCGATCCAAGGCAAGACCGTGGCCTGGATCGGCGATGGCAACAACATGTGCAACAGCTATATAGAAGCGGCGATCCAGTTCGACTTCCACCTGCGCATCGCCAGCCCTGAAGGCTACGAGCCCAGCGCCGAGTTCATGGCCAAGGCCGATGGCCGTGTGCAACTGCTGCGCGATCCGAAAGACGCAGTGGTCGGCGCGCACCTGGTCAGCACCGACGTCTGGACCTCCATGGGCCAGGAAGACGAAACCGCCAAGCGCCTGGCCCAGTTCGCGCCGTTCCAGGTGACCCGTGCGTTGCTCGACCTGGCCGCGCCAGACGTGCTGTTCATGCACTGCCTGCCCGCCCACCGGGGCGAAGAAATCAGCCAGGACCTGCTCGACGATTCGCGCTCAGTCGCGTGGGATCAGGCCGAGAACCGCCTGCATGCGCAAAAAGCCTTGCTCGAATTCCTCGTACCACCGTCGTACCACCACGCATGAGCCAGTCATTACTGCTGAACCTGCGCAATCTGGCATGCGGCTATCAAGACCAGCGCGTCGTGCAGAACCTCAACCTGCACCTCAACGCCGGCGATATCGGTTGCCTGCTCGGCTCTTCAGGGTGTGGCAAAACCACCACCCTGCGCGCGATTGCTGGCTTTGAGCCGGTGCATGAAGGCGAAATCAGCCTGGCGGGCGAAGTCATCTCCCGTGCCGGTTTCACCCTCGCCCCGGAAAAACGTCGTATCGGCATGGTGTTCCAGGACTACGCGTTGTTCCCGCACCTGAGCGTGGCTGACAACATCGCCTTTGGCATTCGCAAGCACCCGCAAAAAGAGCGCGTAGTTGCCGAGTTGCTGGAACTGGTCAACTTGAAGAACCTGGGCAAGCGCTTCCCCCATGAGCTTTCCGGTGGTCAGCAACAACGCGTCGCTCTCGCCCGGGCCCTGGCGCCGGAGCCGCAACTGCTGTTGCTGGATGAACCCTTTTCCAACCTCGATGGCGAACTGCGCCGCAAGCTCAGCCATGAAGTGCGCGACATCCTCAAGGCTCGCGGCACCAGCGCGATCCTGGTAACCCATGATCAGGAAGAGGCCTTCGCCGTCAGCGATCACGTCGGGGTCTTCAAGGAAGGCCGCCTTGAGCAGTGGGACACGCCCTACAACCTCTATCACGAACCGCAGACGCCTTACGTCGCCAGTTTCATCGGCCAAGGGTATTTCATCCGTGGTCGGCTGAACTCGCCCGAATCGGTCAGCACTGAACTGGGCGACCTGCGCGGCAACCGTGCCTACACCTTGCCGACCGGCGCTGCGGTGGACGTGCTGCTGCGCCCGGACGATATCGTGTATGCGCCGGACAGCGCGTTGAAAGCCCGGATCGTCGGCAAGACCTTCCTCGGCGCCTCAACGCTGTACCGGTTACAGCTGCCGACCGGCGCTCAGCTGGAGTCGATTTTCCCCAGCCATGCCGATCACCAAGTGGGCGCGGAGGTGGGGATTCGTGTGGCGGCTGAGCATTTGGTGGTGTTCCAGGCATCCGGCAGCACAGCGGCGCAAATTCCTGCTGTTGAGTCAGGCGTGCGCCGCCACAGCGTCGCTCACTGATAAAACCGGGTCGGAATGTAGGAGCTGGCTTGCCTGCGATGCAGACAACTCGGGTTATCTGTTACACCGCGTTGATGCTATCGCAGGCAAGCCAGCTCCCACATTTGATCCTCATAGACTTCAAAGAATGAATATCAGGCCCGCCCGATCGGTGCGAATTTGGCCTGGGTGTGTTCAGCCAACACCGCCGCTGGCAATTCAACTTCCAATCCTCTTCTGCCCGCGCTGACAAAAATCGTTGCAAAGGGTTGCGCCGTTTCATCGATAAACGTGCGCAGCCGCTTCTTCTGACCCAGCGGGCTGATGCCGCCCAACAGATAACCCGTGGAACGCTGCGCCGCTGCCGGGTCAGCCATTTCGACTTTCTTCACACCCGCAGCATGAGCCAGGGCTTTCAAGTCCAGACTTCCGACGACCGGCACAACCGCCACCAACAATTCACCCTTCTCACTGCTCGCCAGCAGCGTCTTGAACACTTGGGCCGGGTCCAGGCTCAATTTTTCCGCGGCCTCCAGCCCATACGAGGCTGCCTTGGGATCATGTTCATAACTATGCACACGATGTTCGGCGCGAACTTTTTTCAACAGGTCCAATGCAGGGGTCATAACGGCTCCGGGCGGGCAAACTGATGGCCAATTCTAGGCCAAGCCTACCTAAAACGCTCTAGCACAGACCTATCACCGCAAAAGCAACGTGCCTTGGCCATGATCATTCACCACACCAATAGTTCGGAAATGACCAATGGTTCACTTTCGACCTTTGACAGCGGTCATTCTTGTCTATATTTTTTCGTTTCCGAATACCGTAGGAATAATTCTCTGGTACTCCGCAGTGAGCCACGATCCAGGATGGGGATCCTTCTCGTGGTGAATATCGCGCAACTGCCCGTTGAGGCCGTGCGCAAGACAAGAACAACAATTGAGGTTTTCCATGACAACTGCTCTTCAACAGCCTTCACTTTCGAGCCAATGCATGGCCGAATTCCTGGGCACCGCGCTGCTGATCTTCTTCGGTACAGGATGCGTCGCCGCGCTCAAGGTCGCGGGTGCGAGCTTTGGCTTATGGGAAATCAGTATCATCTGGGGGGTCGGCGTGAGCATGGCGATCTACCTGAGTGCCGGTATTTCCGGGGCTCACCTCAACCCGGCGGTCAGTATCGCCCTGTGCATCTTTGCCGATTTTGAAAAGCGCAAACTGCCCTTCTATATTCTTGCCCAGGTCGCCGGCGCCTTTTGCTCCGCCGCCCTGGTGTACACGCTCTACAGCAATCTGTTTTTCGATTACGAACAAACCCACCACATGGTCCGCGGCTCACAAGCCAGCCTGGAATTGGCGTCGGTGTTCTCCACCTATCCCCATGCGCTGCTGAGCACGGCCCAGGCATTCCTGGTGGAGATGGTCATCACCGCCATCCTGATGGGCGTGATCATGGCTCTGACCGATGATAACAACGGCCTGCCACGCGGCCCCCTGGCACCTCTGCTGATCGGTTTGCTGATCGCCGTAATCGGCAGCGCCATGGGCCCGCTGACTGGCTTTGCGATGAACCCGGCACGGGATTTCGGTCCCAAGCTGATGACCTTTTTCGCCGGTTGGGGTGAAATGGCCTTTACTGGCGGTCGCGATATTCCTTATTTCCTGGTGCCGATTTTCGCTCCGATTGTCGGCGCATGCCTGGGCGCTGCGGCCTATCGCGGGCTGATTGCTCGCCACCTGCCGAGCGCCGCACCGGCTATCGCTGAAGAAACACCTGACACGGCTGTCAACGGCAAGACTCGTATTTCCTGAAAGCGCCAGCCTGGTCCCCTGCCCTTCGCGGCCCAGGCTGATTTCTGACTTCCTTATTTCGTCCAAGGCAATTGACATGACCGACCTTCAGAATAAGAACTACATCATTGCCCTTGATCAGGGCACCACCAGTTCCCGGGCGATCATCTTCGATCGTGACGCCAACGTGGTGTGTACCGCCCAGCGTGAATTCGTCCAGCACTACCCGCAGGCTGGCTGGGTTGAACATGACCCGATGGAAATCTTCGCCACCCAGAGCGCGGTGATGGTCGAAGCGCTGGCGCAGGCCGGCCTGCACCATGACCAGGTGGCCGCCATCGGTATCACCAACCAGCGTGAAACCACGGTGGTCTGGGACAAGATCACCGGCCGCCCGATCTATAACGCTATTGTCTGGCAGTGCCGCCGCAGTACCGAGATCTGCCAGCAGCTCAAGCGCGACGGCCATGAGCAATACATCAGCGACACCACGGGCCTTGTGACCGACCCATACTTCTCCGGCACCAAGCTCAAGTGGATCCTCGACAACGTCGAAGGCAGTCGCGAACGTGCGCGCAATGGCGAACTGCTGTTCGGCACCGTCGACAGCTGGCTGATCTGGAAATTTACCGGCGGCAAGACCCACGTCACCGACTACACCAACGCGTCGCGCACCATGCTCTTCAACATCCACACCCTGGAGTGGGATGCGAAGATGCTGGAGATTCTCGACATCCCACGGGAAATGCTCCCTGAAGTGAAGTCGTCGTCGGAAATCTATGGCCGTACCAAGAGCGGCATCGCTATCGGTGGCATTGCCGGCGACCAGCAAGCGGCCCTGTTTGGCCAGATGTGCGTGGAAGCGGGCCAGGCCAAGAACACCTACGGCACCGGCTGCTTCCTGCTGATGAACACCGGCGACAAGGCGGTGAAATCCAAGCACGGCATGCTCACCACCATTGCCTGCGGCCCGCGCGGTGAGGTGGCCTATGCCCTGGAAGGCGCGGTCTTCAACGGTGGCTCCACCGTGCAATGGCTACGTGACGAGCTGAAGATCATCAACGATGCCCACGACACCGAATACTTTGCCGGCAAGGTCAAGGACAGCAACGGCGTGTACCTGGTACCCGCTTTCACCGGTCTCGGCGCGCCCTACTGGGACCCGTATGCCCGTGGCGCACTGTTCGGCCTGACCCGTGGCGTACGCGTAGACCACATTATTCGCGCAGCCCTGGAGTCGATTGCCTACCAGACCCGCGACGTCCTCGACGCCATGCAACAGGACTCGGGCGAACGCCTCAAGGCCCTGCGCGTGGACGGCGGCGCGGTTGCCAACAACTTCCTGATGCAATTCCAGGCCGACATCCTCGGCACCCAGGTAGAACGCCCGCAAATGCGCGAGACCACCGCCCTCGGCGCAGCCTACCTGGCGGGCCTGGCGTGTGGCTTCTGGGGCAGCCTGGACGAGTTGCGCGGCAAGGCGGTAATCGAGCGCGAGTTCGAGCCACAGCTGGACGAGGCGGCCAAAGAGAAACTCTACGCCGGCTGGCAAAAAGCTGTGAGCCGCACCCGTGACTGGGAGCCGCACGAAGGCGCCGAATAAGCCAAGCGCTGGCTTACGGCAGGTTGTAACTGGCAGGGAGCGGATTCCTGCGTCATCATGGGCCACTTTTGTATGGCAGCCCAAAGGACGCCCCATGAATCTGCCTCCCCGCCAACAACAAATCCTCGAACTGGTCCGCGAACGCGGGTACGTCAGTATCGAGGAAATGGCGCAGCTATTCGTTGTCACCCCGCAAACCATCCGCCGCGATATCAACCAGCTGGCGGACGCCAACCTGTTGCGCCGCTACCACGGCGGCGCAGCCTATGACTCCAGTGTCGAGAACACCGCGTACGCCATGCGTGCCGACCAGATGCGCGACGAGAAGCAACGCATCGGCGAAGCCATCGCCGCGCAGATTCCCGATCATGCCTCGCTGTTCATCAACATCGGCACCACCACCGAATCCATCGCCCGTGCGCTGCTCAATCACAGCCACCTGAAAATCATCACCAACAACCTCAACGTTGCCACCATGCTCAGCGCCAAGGACGACTTCGATGTGTTGCTCACCGGCGGCAATGTACGCCGTGACGGCGGCGTGGTGGGCCAGGCCAGTGTCGACTTCATCAACCAGTTCAAGGTCGACTTTGCCCTGGTGGGCATCAGCGGGATCGACGAGGACGGCAGCCTGCTGGACTTCGATTACCAGGAGGTGCGGGTTTCCCAGGCAATCATCGCCAATGCGCGGCAGGTGATCCTGGCGGCGGACTCCAGCAAATTCGGGCGCAATGCCATGATTCGCCTGGGGCCGATCAGCCTAGTGGACTGCCTGGTGACTGACCAGCAGCCGGTGCCGGCGTTGGTGCAAGTGCTGAATGAGCACAAGGTGCGGCTGGAAGTCGTGTAGCGCCTGTTCAGGCGTCATCGCGGGCAAGTCCGACTCCCACAGTTTGAAATGCGATCAAATGTGGGAGCCGGGCTTGCCCGCGATGACGGCCTCACTCACACCCATACATTCACCTTTGTTCATAATTCTTCCTTTCCCCACCCTTCGATGAGTTTTTTCAATCGAAGTCGGGTGGCTGTGCCCGCAATTATCAGCTACCATTTTCGCAAATGAACATTAATGTTCGAATTCCAAGACGAAAAGATCGCGAGGCCAGCCGATGAACCCTTCCACCTTGCCTGCTCCACCGCTTGCCGAAGTCTATGACGTTGCCGTAATTGGTGGCGGGATCAATGGCGTCGGGATTGCAGCAGACGCAGCCGGTCGCGGTTTGTCGGTATTCCTTTGCGAAAAGGATGACTTGGCCAGCCACACCTCATCGGCCAGCAGCAAGCTGATCCACGGTGGACTGCGTTACCTGGAGCATTACGAATTCCGTCTGGTGCGTGAAGCATTGGCCGAACGCGAAGTACTGCTGGCCAAGGCACCGCACATCGTCAAGCAAATGCGCTTCGTACTGCCGCACCGCCCGCACCTGCGCCCGGCCTGGATGATTCGTGCTGGTCTGTTCCTTTATGACCACTTGGGCAAGCGCGAAAAGCTCGCGGGTTCCAAAAGCCTCAAGTTCGGTGCCGACAGCCCGCTGAAAAGCGAAATCACCAAAGGCTTTGAATACTCCGACTGCTGGGTCGACGACGCCCGCCTGGTGGTACTCAACGCCATGGCTGCCCGCGAGAAAGGCGCGCACATCCACACCCAGACCCGTTGCGTCAGCGCCAAGCGCAGCAACGGCATGTGGGAAATGAACATGGAACGTGCCGACGGCAGCCTGTTCTCGATCCGCGCCCGCGCCCTGGTGAATGCCGCCGGCCCATGGGTGGCCAAATTCATCCGGGACGACCTGAAGCTGGATTCACCGTACGGCATTCGTCTGATCCAGGGCAGCCACCTGATCGTGCCGAGACTGTACGAGGGTGCTCACGCGCATATTCTGCAAAACGAAGACCAACGCATCGTCTTCACCATTCCGTACCTGAACCACCTGACCATTATCGGCACCACCGACCGCGAATACACCGGCGACCCGGCTGCAGTGGCGATCACCGAAGGTGAAACCGACTACATGCTTAAAGTGGTCAACGCGCACTTCAAGAAACAGCTGAGCCGCGACGATATCGTCCACACCTACTCCGGCGTGCGCCCACTGTGCAATGACGAGTCGGACAACCCGTCGGCCATTACGCGTGACTACACCCTGTCGCTGTCCGGCGGCACCGGCGAAGCGCCGATCCTGTCGGTGTTCGGTGGCAAGCTGACCACCTATCGCAAACTGGCTGAGTCGGCCATGGCCCAACTGGCGCCGTACTTCACCCAGATGCGCCCAAGCTGGACTGCCACAGCCAGCCTGCCCGGTGGCGAACACATGACTACCCCAGAAGCCCTGGCCGATGCCATCCGCGCCAAGTTCGACTGGGTACCGAGCGAGATCGCCCGTCGCTGGTCCACCACCTACGGCAGCCGCACCTGGCGCTTGCTGGAAGGCGTGCAATCGCTCGCCGATCTGGGTGACCACTTGGGTGGCGGCCTCTATACCCGCGAAGTCGACTACCTGTGCGCCGAAGAGTGGGTAACACAACCGCAGGACGTGCTGTGGCGCCGTACCAAGCTTGGCCTGTTCACCACGCCGCAAGAGCAGGAAAACCTGCAGCGCTACTTGTCCAAGGTCGAGCAGAACCGCAGCAAGATCGAAGCCGCCTGACCGCCCCAGTGTAGGAGCGAGCTTGCTCGCGAAAAACCCGAGAGCGCCGCGTTTATTCAGCATAAACGCGGCGTTTTTGCGTTTTTCGCGAGCAAGCTCGCACCTACGGACTATTCGGTTTTCCGAACGCGCCCCTCTGCCCTATTCGGTTTGCCGGACTACCGACCGAAAATACTGCCGACACAAAAAGTTAATTTCCATATAAATCATGAAGTTATCCTTTTGTTTTCGGTATGGCACGACTCATGCTCTACACTCTTCAACGATTGCCTGAGGCGCCTTAGGAGCCGTCACGGGCAGTCGCTGTACAAGAGAGCCGTTCAGCTGGCTTCATAAAAAAAACAAATGTCGAGGAAGTATTGATGCGCATCGTTCCCCATATCCTGGGCGCAGCTATCGCTGCTGCTCTGATCAGCACTCCAGTTTTTGCCGCCGAACTCACCGGCACACTGAAGAAAATCAACGACTCCGGCACCATCACTCTCGCTCACCGCGACAGCTCCATTCCGTTTTCCTACATCGCGGATGGCTCGGGCAAACCCGTGGGCTACTCCCACGACATCCAGTTGGCCGTTGTCGAGCAACTGAAAAAAGACCTGAACAAACCCGACCTCAAAGCCAAGTACAACCTGGTGACCTCGCAAACCCGTATCCCGTTGATCCAGAACGGCACCGCGGATCTGGAGTGCGGCTCCACCACCAACAACACCGAACGCGCCCAGCAAGTTGATTTCACCGTCAACATCTTCGAAATCGGCACCCGCCTGCTGGTCAAGAAAGACAAGGAAGGCAAGCCGTCCTACGCTGACTTTGCCGACCTGAAAGGCAAAAACGTCGTGACCACCGCCGGTACCACGTCCGAGCGCATCATCAAGGCGATGAACGCCGACAAGCAGATGGGCATGAACGTTATCTCCGCCAAAGACCACGGCGAATCCTTCCAGATGCTCGAAAGCGGCCGCGCCGTTGCATTCATGATGGACGACGCCCTGCTGGCCGGTGAAGAAGCCAAGGCCAAGAAGCCGGACGACTGGGTCATTACCGGTACTCCGCAGTCCTTTGAAGCCTACGCTTGCATGGTTCGCAAAGGCGACCCGGACTTCAAGAAAGCCGTGGATGACGCCATTGTCGCCCTGTACAAGTCCGGCGAGATCAACAAGATCTACGCCAAATGGTTCGAAAGCCCGATCCCACCGAAAGGCCTGAACCTTAACTTCCCGATGAGCGACAAGGTCAAGGAGCTGATCGCTAACCCTAGCGACAAACCAGCGCCAGAAGTAAAAATCTGATACCTGACTAAGCTTATGTCCTGAGGGAGCCAACCCTCCCTCAGGCGTCTGTAATTACCTGCTGGTTTTTAACTTGGAACACTCGACCTGGCGGTTTTCGAGCCGATCGTGTGTGCCTGGCGTTCAACGTCAGGCGGGAACGGATCTTCCCCAAGCGGGTGCTTGTACATCGATCGATCTCGAGGGGAGACCCTAATGAATTACAACTGGGACTGGGGCGTGTTCTTCAAGTCCACCGGCGTGGGCAGCGAGACTTACCTCGACTGGTACCTCTCCGGGCTGGGCTGGACCATCGCCATCGCTGTCGTGGCATGGATTATCGCCTTGCTGCTAGGCTCCATTCTGGGGGTCATGCGCACTGTGCCAAACCGCCTCGTATCGGGCATCGCGACCTGCTACGTGGAACTGTTTCGTAACGTGCCGCTGCTGGTTCAGCTGTTCATCTGGTACTTCCTGGTACCGGACATGCTGCCGCAGAACCTGCAGGACTGGTACAAACAAGACCTGAACCCGACCACCTCGGCCTACCTGAGCGTCGTGGTGTGCCTGGGCCTGTTCACCGCCGCCCGTGTGTGCGAGCAAGTGCGTACCGGTATCCAGGCGCTGCCACGCGGCCAGGAATACGCGGCGCGCGCCATGGGCTTCAAGCTGCCGCAGATCTACTGGAACGTGCTGCTGCCCCAGGCTTACCGCATCATCATTCCGCCGCTTACCTCGGAATTCCTCAACGTGTTCAAGAACTCCTCCGTGGCGTCCTTGATCGGCTTGATGGAACTGCTGGCGCAAACCAAACAGACCGCCGAGTTCTCGGCCAACCTGTTTGAAGCCTTCACCCTGGCCACGCTGATCTACTTCACCTTGAACATGAGCCTGATGCTGCTGATGCGCGTGGTCGAGAAGAAAGTCGCAGTGCCCGGCCTGATCTCCGTGGGGGGCAAATAATGGACTTCGATTTCAGCGGCATCATCCCCGCCATTCCAGGCCTGTGGAACGGCATGGTCATGACCTTGAAGCTGATGGTCATGGGCGTGGTCGGCGGCATCATCATCGGGACCCTCCTGGCCCTGATGCGCTTGTCGTCCAACAAACTGCTGTCCCGCGTGGCCGGCGCCTACGTGAACTACTTCCGCTCGATCCCCTTGCTGCTGGTGATCACCTGGTTCTACCTGGCGGTGCCGTTCGTGCTGCGCTGGATCACCGGCGAAGACACCCCTATCGGCGCGTTCACCTCCTGCGTCGTGGCGTTCATGATGTTCGAGGCCGCGTACTTCTGCGAAATCGTACGAGCCGGTGTGCAGTCGATTCCCAAGGGCCAGATGGCGGCGGCACAAGCCATGGGCATGACCTACGGCCAGACCATGCGCCTGATCATCCTGCCCCAGGCGTTCCGCAAGATGACGCCGTTGCTGCTGCAACAGTCGATCATCCTGTTCCAGGACACCTCCCTGGTCTACACCGTGGGCCTGGTGGACTTCCTCAACTCCGCCCGCTCCAACGGCGACATCATCGGCCGCTCCAATGAGTTCCTGATCTTCGCCGGTGTCGTCTACTTCATCATCAGCTTTTCCGCCTCGCTGCTGGTCAAGCGTCTGCAAAAAAGGTTTGCCGTATGATCTCTATCAAGAACATCAACAAGTGGTATGGCGACTTCCAGGTGCTGACCGATTGCAGCACCGAGGTTAAAAAAGGCGAAGTGATCGTGGTGTGCGGGCCATCCGGCTCGGGCAAATCCACCCTGATCAAGTGCGTCAACGCACTGGAACCGTTCCAGAAGGGCGACATCGTGGTCGACGGCACCTCCATCGCCGACCCGAAGACCAACCTGCCAAAACTGCGTTCGCGCGTAGGCATGGTGTTCCAGCACTTCGAGCTGTTCCCGCACCTGACCATCACCGAAAACCTGACCATTGCGCAGATCAAGGTATTGGGCCGCAGCAAGGAAGAAGCCACCAAGAAGGGCCTGCAACTGCTCGAACGCGTGGGCTTGTCGGCACACGCCCACAAGCACCCAGGCCAGCTCTCCGGCGGCCAGCAACAACGTGTGGCGATTGCCCGCGCCCTGGCCATGGACCCGATCGTCATGCTGTTCGACGAACCGACCTCGGCGCTGGACCCGGAAATGGTCAACGAAGTGCTCGACGTGATGGTGCAACTGGCCCACGAAGGCATGACCATGATGTGTGTGACCCACGAAATGGGCTTTGCGCGCAAAGTGGCCGACCGCGTGATCTTCATGGACGCCGGCAAGATCATCGAAGACTGCCCGAAAGAAGAGTTCTTCGGCGACATCAGCGCACGCTCCGAACGCGCGCAACACTTCCTCGAGAAAATCCTGCAGCACTAAAAGCAACACCGTTCGTCCTGTAGGAGCCGGGCTTGTGTGGGAGCTGGCTTGCCTGCGATGGCATCGCCTCGGTGCAACTGTTACACCGAGGCGCCTGCATCGCGGGCAAGCCCGGCTCCCACACAAGCCCGCTCTTACACTGGCGAGAAGTAGCTGACCCAAGGCATCTGTGATGAAATGCGACCCCAATCAATATCGCGCCGCGCCGCCATCACTTGCCGTGAAGCCTCGTCTGATACGCCAACTGTTCCTGCCGCCGTTGATCATCGCCCTGATGGTCGGCCTGGGTTATATCGGCTTCTGGGTCAGTGACTACTACGGCATCCGCACCCTCAGCGACAACGGCGAACGCCAGTTGGAGCTGCACGCCCGCACCGTCGAAAGCGAACTGAGCAAGTACACCTACCTGCCCAGCCTGCTGGAACTGGAGTCCAGTGTTTCCCAACTGCTCGCCGACCCGAACCAGGAAACCCGCAAGACGGTCAACGACTACCTCGAAGGCCTGAACCGCCGCAGTCGCAGCCGCGCCATCTATGTGATGGACACTACCGGCCGCGTGCTGGCCACCAGTAACTGGCGCGATGCCGACAGTTACCAAGGTGAGGACCTGTCCTTTCGCGCCTATTTCCAGAACGCCGTACGCGGCCAGCCCGGTCGTTTCTACGGCATCGGCAGCACCAACGGCGAACCCGGCTATTACCTGGCCCACGGCCTGGAAGAGCACGGCAAGATCATCGGCGTCGCCGTGGTCAAGGTGCGCCTCGAAGCCCTTGAAGAGCGCTGGCAACGTGCGCGCCTCGAAGCTTTCGTGAGCGATGAGAACGGCATCATTATTCTTTCCAGCGACCCGGCGCGTCGCCTCAAGGCTGTACGCCCGCTGAGCGATGACACCAAGGACCGCCTGGCCCACAGCCTGCAATATTACTGGGCGACGCTCAATGAACTGCAACCCCTGGCCCGTGAGCGCCTGAACGAAGGCACCGAGAAACTGACCTTCCCGGCCAACACCGAAGTGGTCAACGACCAGCACGCCGTCAGCTACCTGGCGCAGACCCGCCCGCTCAACGACACGCCGTGGAACTTCACCCTGCTCACCCCGCTCAACGACCTGCGCCGCGCCGCGATCAACCAGGGCATCCTGGTGGCCGTCGCCTTTGGCCTGGTCGCCTTCCTGCTAATCGCCTGGAACGAACGGCGCAAGGTCATCGCCACCCGCCTCGCCGCACGGGAAGCCTTGCAGGAAGCCAACAGCCAGCTTGAGCGTCGGATTGCCGAACGCACCGCCGACCTGCGCGCCAGCAACGAACGGCTCAAGGGCCAGATTCGCGAACGACGCCAGGCCGAAGAAACCCTGCGCCACGCCCAGGACGAACTGGTGCAGGCCGGCAAACTCGCGGCCATCGGCCAGATGTCCACCAGCATCGCCCATGAACTGAATCAGCCGCTGGCAGCGCTGCGCACGCTGTCGGGCAACACCGTACGCTTCCTTGAGCGCGGCGCCCTGGACACTGCCAGCACCAACCTCAAGACCATCAACGAACTGATCGACCGCATGGGCCGCATCACCGCCAGCCTGCGTTCCTTTGCCCGGCGCGGTGACGACCAGGGCGAAGCCAGCCTCGGCAAGGCCGTGGACGCCGCGTTCCAGGTGCTCGGCGCGCGCCTGGACAGCCTGCCGTTGACCGTGCACCGTGACTTTGCCAACGCCCAATTGCAGATCGACCAGACCCGCCTGGAGCAGATCCTGGTCAACCTGATCGGTAACGCGCTCGATGCGATGCAGGCCCAAGCAGTGCCGCAACTATGGCTGGAAGGCCAGAGCGGCGATGGCAAATACCGCCTGTTGGTGCGTGATAATGGCCACGGCATCGACCCCGAGGCGCGCAAGCATTTGTTCGAACCCTTTTTTACCACCAAGCCCGGCGAACAAGGCCTGGGCCTGGGCCTGACCCTTTCCGCGAGCCTCGCGGCCGCCACCGGCGGTAGCCTTGCCGTGGAACATCCGGCCAATGGTGGTACCGCCTTTGTCCTGAACCTGCCATTGGTGGGCGCTCAACGAGCTGAGTCGACATGAATACACAAGCCCAAGACCTTACCGTCCTGATCGTCGAAGACGACCCCCATGTACTGCTCGGTTGCCAGCAAGCATTGGCGCTCGAAGACATCACTAGCGTCGGCGTGGGCAGCGCCGAAGAAGCACTCAAGCGCATCGGCGAAAACTTTGCCGGCATCGTCATCAGCGATATCCGCCTGCCGGGCATCGATGGCCTGGAACTGCTGACCCGCCTCAAGGCCCTGGATAAAAGCCTGCCGGTGGTGTTGATCACCGGGCATGGCGATATCTCCATGGCGGTGGGCGCCATGCGTAACGGCGCCTACGACTTCATGGAGAAACCCTTCTCGCCCGAACGCCTGGTGGACGTGGCACGCCGCGCCCTGGAACAACGCGGGCTGGCGCGGGAAGTCTGGTCGCTACGCCGGCAACTGGCCGAACGCGACTCACTGGAAGGCCGCATCATCGGCCGCTCGCCGGCCATGCAAAACCTGCGCGAACTGATTGCCAATGTCGCCGATACCTCGGCCAACGTGCTGATCGAAGGCGAGACCGGCACCGGCAAGGAACTGGTCGCGCGCTGCCTGCATGATTTCAGCCGGCGCCATACCTACCAGTTCGTCGCCCTCAACTGCGGTGGCCTGCCGGAAAACCTGTTTGAAAGCGAGATTTTCGGCCACGAGGCCAACGCCTTCACCGGCGCCGGCAAACGTCGCATCGGCAAGATCGAGCATGCCCATCAAGGCACGCTGTTCCTCGATGAAGTAGAGAGCATGCCGATCAACCTGCAGATCAAATTGCTGCGGGTGCTGCAAGAACGTACGTTGGAACGCCTGGGTTCGAACCAGAGCGTGGCGGTGGATTGCCGGGTAATCGCTGCCACCAAGTCCGACCTCGACGAGTTGAGCCGCGCCAGCCAGTTCCGCAGCGACCTGTACTACCGCCTCAACGTCGTCACCCTGGAACTGCCGCCTTTGCGCGAACGGCGCGAAGACATCCTGCAACTGTTCGAACACTTCCTGCAGCAATCGTCGCTACGCTTCGACCGGGCGGTGCCGGAGCTGGACAACCAGACCCTATCCAGCCTGATGAGCCACGACTGGCCAGGCAACGTGCGTGAGCTGCGCAACGTCGCCGAACGTTTCGCCCTCGGCCTGCCCGCCTTCAAGAAAAGCGGCGCCGGCAGCGGCAACCAAGGGGTTGCCTTTACCGAGGCGGTGGAAGCCTTTGAGCGCAACCTGCTCAACGATGCCCTGCAACGCAGCGGCGGGAACCTGACCCAGGCCAGCCAGGAACTGGGGATGGCCAAGACCACCCTGTTCGACAAGGTCAAGAAATACGGGTTGAGTCACTGATGGATCTGTTCCTGAAGGCTGCACTTGGCGCCGCAGTGGTGCTGATCCTGGCGGCGCTGGCCAAGACCAGAAACTATTACATCGCAGGCTTGGTGCCGCTGTTTCCCACTTTTGCGCTGATCGCCCATTACATCGTCGGCAAAGGCCGAACGGTTGCGGACTTGAAGACCACGATCCTGTTCGGGATGTGGTCGATCATTCCGTACTTTGTGTATTTGGCGACGCTGTATGTGATGGTCGATCGGCTGCGGTTGGAGGCATCGCTGGCAGTCGCCGCCGTGGCCTGGTTGATGGCCGCGACGGTGTTGGTCAGCGTGTGGGTACGCCTGCACACCTGACGCAACACGGCAGATCGTTCCCACGCTCCCGCGTGGGAATGCAGCCAAGGACGCTCCGCGTCCACACGCGTGACGCAGAGCGTCACCAGAGGCACTCCCACGTGGAGCGTGGGAGCGATCATGAGTTACCACACTCAGATCAGCGCACGATCTTGTCGACCTGAATCCCCAGCTTCTTCAGGCGATACCAGAAGCTCCTTTCGGAAATCCCGATCCGCTGCGCCGCCGCGGCCTGCACCCCATTGCTCTCCTGCAGCGCCGCAAGAATATAGGCTTTCTCCACTTCGGCCAGCGCCGCATCCAGATCCCGCGGCACGCCTGGGCCGTCGCTGAGGATCGCGGTCACATCACCCTCGCTCGGTGTGGAAGCAAACAGATACCCCGGCAAATCAATATCCTCGATCACCGATGAAGCCGCCACGATGGTTGCGCGCTCCACGCAGTTTTGCAGCTCGCGGATATTGCCCGGCCAGTGATACGCCGCCATGGCCTGCAACGCCTCGGGGCTGAAACCGGTGATACGTTTGCCAGTGGTGGCGCTCAAAGTGTGAGCGAAGTGGCGCGCCAGGGGCGCGATGTCTTCCACGCGTTCGCGCAACGACGGCAACGGAATCGGAAAGACATTGAGGCGGTAATACAGGTCTTCGCGAAACTCCTTGGCCGCCACCGCATCCAGCAGGTTCTTGTTGGTGGCGGCAATTACTCGTACATCCACCTTGCGCTCGCGGGGGTCGCCTACCGGCTCGATAACCCTCTCCTGCAAGGCGCGCAGAATCTTGGCCTGCAACGCCAAGGGCATATCACCGACTTCATCCAGAAACAGCGTGCCCTTGTCGGCCTGCATGAAGCGCCCTACCCGGTCAGCCACGGCGCCGGTGAACGCGCCTTTGCGATGGCCGAACATTTCGCTTTCCAACAAGCCTTCAGGAATGGCTGCGCAATTGACCGCCACGAAGGGTTGGTCGGCACGGCTGCCATGCTTGTGGATGGCGCGGGCGACCATTTCCTTGCCAGTGCCGCTTTCGCCGGTCAGCAGGATAGTAGCGTTGCTGTCACGCACCGAATCCACCGCCTGGAGCACTTGGCGAAACGCCGGACTGTCGCCCACCAGGCTGTCGAACTGAGCATGCTCGTCCAGCTCGGCGCGCATGCGCGCGTTGTCGCGCATGATGTCGCGAAATTGCAGGGCCTTGGCCACGGTGATGTCCAGCTCGTCGATGTCGAACGGCTTGGCAATGTAGTCATAGGCACCGTTACGCATCGACTGCACGGCGTTTTTCACCGTGCTGTAGGCCGTCATCACGATTACCGGCAAAGTCGGATAACGCACCTTGATCTCGGCCAGCAACGCCGGCCCGTCCATGCCCGGCATGCGCCAGTCGCTGATGACCAGGTCGATGTCCTCCTCCCCCAGCACCTTGAGCGCATGCAGGCCATTGCCCGCGCTGAACACCTGGATGCCGTTCTGGCTCAAGGCCTGGGTCAGCAGATCACAGAGCTTGGGCTCGTCGTCGACCACCAATACGTTATGCGTCATGCCCGTCCTCATCTTCACCGTCGTCTTCACCGTCAGCCGGAATGTACAGGCTGAAGGTCGCGCCGGCATCTTTCTCACTGGCGCATTCGATGCTGCCGTCGTGACTTTCCATGATCGAATAGACTTTGGCCAGGCCCAGGCCTGTGCCCGAGGCCTTGGTGGTGACGAATGGCGTGAAGATGCGCTCCACCATGTCCGCCGGGATGCCTTCGCCGGTATCGGCGATGCTGATCACAGTGTTGTCGCCCACGCTGCGAATGCCCAGGGTCAGGCGCCCGCCGTCGGGCATCGCGTCGACGGCGTTGAGAATCAGGTTGAGACAGGCCTGTTTGAGCTGCTTGGCATCGGCGTAGATCGTCGCGCCAGGCGCCTGGTCGTCGATCTGCGCGTCAATGCGATGGCTACTCAGCTCCGGGCCGCAGAAACCGAGGATTTCTTCCACCAGGGCGCGTGCCGGTTGCTGCACGCGTATCGGCGGGTTGGGCTTGGCGAAATCGAGGAACTCGGTAATCAGCTCGTTGATGCGGCTGACTTCGCTGATGACATATTCCAGGTGACGCTTGTCGGTTTCCGCCAGGTCAGCGCGCCGATGCAACAGTTGGGTGGCGGTCTTGATGATGCCCAGTGGGTTGCGGATTTCGTGAGCCAGGCCCATGGCGACTTCACCCAGGGCATGCAAGCGGTCACGCCGACGCAGTTGGGCTTCCAGGTGATGCAACTCGCCCAGGCGTTCGGTCATGTGGTTGAAGGTGCTGCTCAATTGCGCCAGTTCGTCACCGCCACTGACCACCACACGGTGCGCATAACTGCCCGAGATCACCGCATCCACGCCTTGGGACAAATCGCGCAGGGGCTTGGTCAGGCGCCGCGACACCAACAACCCGGCCGCCAGTGACAGCGCCGAGCTGACCAGGAAGATCAGCACGAACAAGTTGCTCTGGTTCACCAACCCCACCAGGCTGGTATGGCGTAGCAGGCCGCTGAAGATCACGCCTTGCAACTCGCCGGCATCATTGAAAATCGGCCAATACAAACCGCTGTACTGGTTAGTGAACTGCTCGCTGGGCTGCTTGGTGCTGCGCAGGTAGGCCTCGACATTCTTGGGGATGCGCGAGGGGTGATTGGCGAAGCGCTGGGTGGAAAATATTTCGGAAAAACCGGCAGGGTTGGCCAGGTACAAACGCAGGTCGAGGGAATGCACATCGGCCACGCTGGTGAGAAAACTGCTGTCCAGGTAAGTGGCGACCAGCAACAGGTAATCAACGCCGTCACGGCTGGTTTCGAAGGTGGACACCACCAGGCCCGTGCTCACGCCGGCGACTTGCACGGTTTGCAGCACCGCGTTGCTGGTGAGGTTGATCTGCCTGACGATGTCATCGGCGGCCGTGCTGAACATCACTTTACGGTCGCTGGTGCGGATCAGCGCGACCACGTCGATATCGGTGGCATCGGCAATGTCGGCGGTGAGCCGGTCATGCTTCTCGGCATTTTTGGACGACGGCGGGCTGGTATAGCGCAGGAACAGCTTGGCCATGCGCGCGTTGTCGTGAAGGATGTCGCCGATTTCGTCCTTGACGATCTTGGTCGACTCTTGCAGCCAGATACGCACGTTGCTGTCGAAAATCTGCGACAGCGTGGTGGCTGCCAGCTCAGCCGCGATCATGGTGGGAATCACGCTGACCAGCCAGAACGCCAGCACCAGCTTGCGCTGGACGCTCCAACGCGAGATGGCAAAGGGGCGGGCTTTCTGGCGGGTCTTGGTAATCATCAGGTTTCGCTTATCGCAGCAGCCATGGCAGGGTCGGAACGATCCGGTCGAATAAACAGTTTTACAAGCTTGAGCAGGCCGTTGACCAGCCGGTTACGGTGGCGGAAGAACAGGCTGTTGCCCTCGAACTCGCACCCCAGGCGCAGTTTACTGGCATACCCGGCCTGGCCACACTCGTACACCGGAATACGGTGTTCAATACAATAGTCGACATTGGTCAACCAACTGCGGAAGTACAGGTTGTACTCGCGGCTGAACTCAAGGTCATGGCCAAAGAACTTGTCCACCAGCCGATGCTCATCCAGCAGGATAAGGTTGAACGCCACCAAGCGCTCGTCCACCCAGTACAGAACACAGACCGCCCGCTCGTGCAGGTGTTCGAGCACGCCCGTGAAGTAACCGGCGGGCAGGCGTTCGAACTGCAAGTCTGCGCGCGCGAGCGTGGCTTCATACAGGCGCATGACCTCAGGCAGCACGTCATCGATATTACGCCGCCACTCGACCCGCGGCCCTGGTGCGCGCAGTTTGCGGCGCAGGTCCTTGCGCGTGGATTTGCCCAGCGAACCCAGGTAGGCATCCACCGAGCCATAAGGCAGCGGCAACACCCCCGTGGGCAAGCTGGGCATGCTTTGAAAACCTGCGGCAAGGCAGCTCTGGGTCCAATGCGGGTCGTTGGTGGGCGCATCCTTGACCGCCAGCAAGCCGATACCGAGCGCGTCGGCATCGCTGCGCGCAGCCTCCAGTAACTGCTGCAACAGCAACGGGCGCCGGGATTCGGGCACATGGCTCGCGACACCGGCATCACAGCGTTCAGCCACCGGCGAACCGATGGCGTACAACGCCAATTGCAAAACGCCAGGCCACAGCTGCTCCAGGCGCTCGGTCAAGCGCTTGCCGGCCCCCGACACCGTGGTGTCGAGGCGATAATGGGTGACGAACGCGGCAGCCACGGCCACCAGCGTTTGATCCTCGAAGACCGCGAGGTAACGCCACTGAAAGTCATCGATCGCGGCGTTTTCCACGGCCAGGTAATAGTCCCAATCCTCCAGGGCACCGGGAAAACAGTCGTTCCAGGCATCGCGCTGGATAGCCCGGATGGTCGGGAAGGCTTGGGTGGTTATCACAGTTTTTCCTTATCAACGCCGTTCTACTGTAGGAGCGAGCTTGCTGTGGCGAGGGAGCTTGCTCCCGCTCGACTGCGCAGCAGTCGCAGGCTTTTGGGGGTGCTTCGCACCCCAGCGCAAGCAAGCTTGCTCGCCACAGCAAGCTCGCTCCTACAAGTAAACTAATCACGCCACACGATTGAGTTGCACTGCGTGCTGCTCGACAAACCTGGCACTCAACTCGATCACCCGCCGGTACTGCAAATCGACGGTGATCATGTGGTAGCAGTTGTCCAACAGGATCTTGGTCACCGGCCCGCCGAGGTGGCGCTCCACGTAATCGGCGTTCCAGCGGCTGGTGATGTCGTCCTCGATGGAGTGCAGCACCAGCGCCGGCACCTTGATCTGGGGCATGCGCTTCTTGACCACGGCGTTCATGCGGTGCAGCTCGCGCACGGTGATGCCTTCCATGGTCAGCAACCCCGCCTCGCTGCTCTCGCCTTCCTTCATCTGCCGCTCGACGATGGCCCGCAGGCGCTCGTTCTTGATGCCGTAGGGCGGCTTCTCTTCGAAGCTGCAAATGTGTACGCCGAATGGAATCTTCATCAGCAACGGCGTGAGGAACGCCAGCTTGTTGATGCTCCAACCGTCGTACTTCAAGGTGGTGGAATACATCAGCAACCCGGCGACTTGCCCAGGATGTTCGGACGCCACATACATCGACATCACCGCGCCCATGGACAAGCCACCGACAAACACCTGCCCGTGGCGTTGCTTGACCTGTACGAAGGTCTTGCGCACGCCTTCGTACCAGTCCTGCCAGCCAGTGGCCTGCAAGTCGCTGTTGTCGCCGCAGTGCCCCGCCAGTGTGGGCACATACACCGTGCAGTTACCCACCTTGGCCAGGCCCTTCGCGACCTGGCGCAACTCGGTCGGCGTGCCGGTCAGGCCGTGGATCAACAGGATCCCGACCGGACCTTCACCGAGAACGAAACCGGCAGTGCCTTCACCGAGGTCGATCCCTTGAGCATTCACCGCGTGGTCGCTCGCACCAGCAGTTGCTCGAGCAACTTCAGGCCCAGATCGATTTCCGGGTAGCTGATTTCCAGGGACGGCGCCAGGGTGATCACGTTCTTGTAGTAACCGCCTACGTCGAGGATCAGCCCGAGTTTCTGGCCGTCTACCAGCATGTCGCCTTTCATGCCTTCTTCGACCATGTAGTCCAGGGTCGCCTTGTCCGGGGTGAAGCCATCCGGGCCGCAGATTTCG
This sequence comes from Pseudomonas sp. GW823-FHT02F05, assembly GCF_058797315.1. Lineage (NCBI taxonomy): Bacteria > Pseudomonadati > Pseudomonadota > Gammaproteobacteria > Pseudomonadales > Pseudomonadaceae > Pseudomonas > Pseudomonas sp. GW823-FHT02F05. Next base: position 36,487 of record NZ_JBXAJM010000020.1, on the reverse strand, counting down.
CAGCGCAGCGCCAGGCCCAGGCCGTCCACATCGCCGATGATGGGGAAGCGTTTTTGCAAGTCTTGCAGGCCTTCCAGGAAGTATTTGCCCTTGGCCATGACCATGGCGCCGTAGTCGACTTCGCTGGTCATCTTGAACATTTCCAGGCCCACCGCGGTACCCAACGGGTTGGAGGCGAAGGTGGAGTGAGTCGAACCTGGCGGGAACACCTTCGGGTTGATCAACTCTTCACGGGCCCAGATACCGCCCAATGGGTTGAGACCATTGGTCAACGCCTTGCCGAACACGATCACGTCCGGCTGTACATCGAAGTGCTCGATCGACCAGAGTTTGCCGGTGCGATAGAAGCCCATCTGGATTTCATCGGACACCATCAGGATGCCGTGCTGGTCCAGGACGTGCTTGAGCTCGCGGTAGAAATTCATCGGCGGGATCACGTAGCCGCCGGTGCCCTGGATCGGCTCGACATAGAAAGCTGCGTATTCGCACTGGTTGGTCTTAGGGTCCCACACGCCGTTGTATTCGGTCTCGAACAAGCGGGCGAACTGCTGCACGCAATGGCTGCCGTACTCTTCCTTGGTCATGCCCTTCGGGCCACGGAAGTGGTAAGGGAATGGGATGAAATTGGCGCGTTCGCCAAAGTGGCCGTAGCGACGACGATAGCGGAAGCTGGAGGTGATCGACGAGGCGCCGAGGGTGCGCCCGTGGTAGCCGCCTTCGAAGGCGAACATCAAGCTTTTGCCGTTGCTGGCGTTGCGCACCACCTTCAGGGAATCTTCGATGGACTGCGAACCGCCGACGTTGAAGTGCACACGGCCATCGAGGCCGAACTTGTTCTTGGCATCGACCGCGATCATTTCCGACAGCTCGATCTTGCCTTTGTGCAGGTACTGGCTGGCGATTTGCGGCAAGGTGTCGATCTGCTTTTTCAGCGCGTTGTTCAGGCGCGGGTTGGCATAGCCGAAGTTGACGGCCGAGTACCACATCTGCAGGTCGAGGTAGGCCTGGTCTTCGGTGTCCCACACATAAGAGCCTTCGCAGCGGCTGAAAATACGCGGCGGCTCGATGTAGTGAACGGTGTCGCCGTAGGAGCAGTACTTGGCTTCTTTATCCAGGAGAACCTGGTCTTCGGCGGTAGCGATACGGATATCAGACATGATGGAAGAGTTCCTGATTGTCAGAAGAGGTGTTGAAGGTGGTGGCGTTGGCGGCGAGGCCTTGTGGCAGCTTGGCCAGCAACGCCGGCACTTGCGCAAAGGTGTCGAAGCGCGCATGAGGAATCTGGTGGGCGACGCAGTAGTCGGCGAGGCTGCCCTTGGCGAACACGAAGTCGGCGGTGGAGGCCACGCACATGTCGGACTTGCCGTCGCCGATCACCAGCACGCGCTTGTTGCGCGGCGTGGATTTGCACTTGCAGTTGCCGGCAGCAGCGCGACAGGCATCGCTGGCATACGGGAAGTCGATGCGCCAGCTGTCCTGGTCAACCTGGCGCAGGCGGTTGGCGAGGATCGGCAGCAGGGTCACGTAGTTGCGCGAAAGGATGCGGGCAATGCCCTGCTCGATGCCGTCGCTGACCACTTCGATGGAAGCACCCAGGCCCATGACGTGATCGACGAAATCCGGGAAGTCCGGGTCGATCTCGACACTGTCAAAGTACGCCAGCAGTTCAGCCGGGGTGGCCTTGATCAGCGCCAGTTGGCGGCTCAGGCATTCGCGTGAACCGATATGCCCATCCAGCCATTCCTGCTCAATGGTTTCCCACTCGGGGCCGGCGAAGCGTTGGAGGACGTTGTCGATGACATCCGTGGGCGTAATGGTCCCGTCGAAGTCACACACGATATGCCAGTTGATCATCTGCCTTTCCTTTAGGTAAAGGGCCTTGGAGGAGCGCGCTGTATGCGCTTGCCAAGGGATACAGCAGGGACTGTGCCAACTGGCGAAAACCCCGCAGGGCTGGGGGTTAGGGCGAAATGCGCGGTGATAGGTGTCGCGGGAGCTACAATTTTTGTAGCTTGCTACAAACAACATGAGTGCTTGCGCAGGCGCGTCGGTTTGCGCGTTCATGCGCGCCTGCCCACCTTCAGGAAACGTCCCCATGTCCAAGCTCGCTGCTGCTGTATTCACCGGTTTACTTGGAGGGTGGGGCCTTTGCAGCGCCGCGTGGGCAGAAGGCATCACGGGCGACGTGGGCGCGGGCCTCAGCTATCAGCCCCACGACCCCAGCGGCAGCCGCTACGAAACCCGGCCTGTGCCTTACCTGGACCTGGATTGGGGTGACGTCAGCCTGAGTACCGATGACGGCCTCACCTGGAGCGCCCTGGATACCCACGGCCTTACCGCTGGCCCCTATATCAACTACCTGCCGGGGCGTACTTCCAACGGCGAGTTGCAGGGCCTGCGCAACGTGTCGGACATGGCCGAGGTGGGCGGTTTCGTCCAATACGCCCCGGCCGATTTCTGGCGGGTCTACGCGCAATTGGGCCAGGCCGTGGGCGGCGGGCATTCCCAGAGCGGCGCCCTGGGTAAAATCGGCGGAGAACTGGGTTACCCCGTGGGTGGCGGGATTATCGGCAGCAATAGCCTGGTTGCGCATTTTGCCGATGCGCGGCAGACCAATACCTTCTTCGGCGTGGACAACAACGAAGCCGTCGCTTCAGGCTTGCGGCCCTATAAAGCGAGCGGGGGCTTCCAGAACGTGACGCTGAGCCAAAGCTTCGCCTTCCCCCTGGCGCCCCATTGGTCGCTGCTGACCAGCGCCAGCTGGGTACACTTGGTGGGGTCGGCGGCCAAGAGCAGCATCGTCAAGGAGGCTGGCCATGTGAATCAGGGCCAGGTGCAGACGGCGATCAGTTACACCTTTGACTGAATCACCTGGGAGCAAAATGTGGGAGCGGGCTTGCTCGCGAAAGCAGTGTGTCAGTCACCCGATACTTCACTGATCCACCGCATTCGCGAGCACGCCCGCTCCCACAATGGGCCTGTGTTTCATATCTATCTTCAGTGTTCTTCGCCCTCAGCCAACAGTGCGATACCAACGATAATTACCACCACGCCCACCCAATGCAACACGCTGATGTGCTCCCCCAACCCCAGCCAAGAGCCCAGCAGCACCGCCACGAACACCAGCGAACTCAGCGGAAACGCCAGGGACAAACTGCTACGCCGCAGGATCAGCATCCACACAAAAAACGCACCCAGATAGCTGGCAATCGCCGCCAGAATCCCCGGGTTGCGCGCCACGTCCGCCAGCCATTGCCAACTGAAGTCCATCGGCCCCAACTGATCGCCGGCCACCTTGGTGAACAACTGCCCGGCGCTTTCGGTGGCGATCAGCAGTGCCCATAGCACCAGGGTGCCAACACGCCCGTGCAGCCAGCCGGTATTGATTGTTTGCGTTGTCATGCCTGATTCCCCGCGATCGCTACCAACATCACACCTAAAGTAATCACCAGCGTGCCCAGCCAACGACGCCGACTGACGGTCTCCTTGAGCACCACCCTGCCTGCCAGTACCACCAGGCAATAGGCCAACGCCGCCAGCGGAAACAGCAGACTCAAGGGCGCACGGGACAGCGCTTCGAGCCACACAAAAAACTCAATTACGTAGGCGCCGACGCCGGCCCACAACAGCGGCGCATTGAACACCTGGCCCCAGAACGCACGCAGGCGAAAACCGCCATCGAGTTGCGGCAAACGGTCCACGCCCAATTTGAAACACAGCTGGCCAATCACATCGAGGACGATGGAAAACGCCAGTAACAACACCACGGTCAGGGTCACGGGAACAGTTCCTCAAACAGGTCGATCAAGGCTTCATTGGTTGCCGCATTACGCTGCAAGTCTTGCGGGCTCCAGCGCTCCGGTGGCGGCTGGTCGGACTTGGCTTCCCAGCGCTTGAACGCGTTGCTGAATGCCGGCGTAGCGAACTCACCGCAGACGTCGATGCCAATGATGCGTTTACCCGCCGCCAACGCCCGCAGGGCCTGGAGCAAATGGGTCAGGCGCATGCCGCCCTGGTCCCAGTTGGTGGCGGCGTCTTCACTGGCGAGCACATCTTTGTCGATGGTGATCCAGATCGCCTCGGTGGGCAGGCTGGCAATCATCTGGTCGAGGAAGGCGCCCCAATCCAGGTCCGCCAGGTTGCGCCAGTGCAGGTGGTTTTCCTGTTGCTGGTGGCCGGCGCCGTCCCCCACCCGGCCCCAGACCTTGGACGGCGGATGCTGCCAGGGAAACAGCTGCAAACGCCCGCGCTTGAGGGCGCCAAGGTTGCCGCCGCGCAGTTGCGGGTTATGCAGGTCATCGCTGCACGGGCCGAGGGTGACGATGCGTTGGATCGCTGGCATCTTCAGCGCCCGGTTGACCCACGAACCACAGTGCCGCTTGGGCGCAAAGCGCACCCAGTCTGGGTGGTTGTCAAAGTGAATCAGGCTGACGGGCTCTTTGAGGTCGGCCAAAAACGCCGGCGTAAGGTGGTGATAATCCCCGGAACCGACAAACAGGATTTCCGGACGCGCGTCACGGGGCCGTGGCCGTTGGGCCAGGCGCTCGACGAAACGCTTCCAGGTTTTTTCGGTGGACCACAAACGCAATTTCGGGCCCAGGTCCAGCAGGTCCAGGCGCGTGGCCCGACCGCTGGCCAACCGCCGGGCAATCGGTGCCTGGCCGGTGAGGCTGTGGTCAAGGTCAAGAATATTCAAGGTAAGTTTCACCCCTAATGGCAGTGCCCAACCGCAGGCCGGTTGGGCTTTAGGGGGGTAATGCAAGGGATGGGCCAGCGCTTCTCTTAATGCCGACACAGATCAAATGTGGGAGCTGGCTTGCCTGCGATGGCCATAGGTCTTCACACAACTTTGTGAGTTGTAACAGCAGACGCTAACTACGATGCGAAGCGAGTCGCTCTTGCTCTTGCTCTGCTTTTGATCTTAAGCGCCCCGTTAAACCACGCTGGCCGAACGCAGGCTTGAATTCGTGGGTAACCCGGCAGGACGCCGGGTTAGCCGCCCCGCGCCATGGATGGCGCGTGGCGGCGGCCCACGGATTCAAGCCTGTGTTCGGGCACACCGAGCCTAAGCGAGGTGCCGAGTGGTGGGGCAAGAGCGTTTTGCTTACTTTTGCGCTTTTCAAAAGTGAGCCGCTGTCAGAGCGGAACCCTAAGTGGCCGTTACCGCAGCAATGGATATGTACACGGTCCAACTGTGTCGCCTGCCAGGCCGCCTTCGCGAGCAAGCCCGCTCCCACAGTTTGATCGCGGGGTGCCAGGTAGATAGGCGTTGGCTGGTAGGCCGTCTTCGCAGGCAAGCCAGCTCCCACATTTGGATCGTGGTGTGTCAGTTAGATCAGCGCCGGCTGTCAGTCCGTCACGGGAGCAAGCTCCCTCGCCACAGGTCCAGCGTCACACCAAAGCTGTGTAGATACCTATGCTGCGATGGCAGTGTTTCAGCCAACTCATTTGCAACTGACAGCCAGCTCCCACATTTTGCTGCGTGCCCGGCCTCAGGATTTCGATTCGTTGATGATCTGGCGAATCGCGCCGACGAAGGCTTCCGCCGGTTGCCCACCGCTCACCGCATATTGGTCATTGAAGACAATGGTCGGCACCGAACTCACCCCACGAGAAACCCACAGCTGTTCCTGCTCGCGGACTTCGGCGGCGTATTCATCGCTGGCAAGAATCTCGGCGGCGCGCGCAATGTCCAGCCCTACGCTCTCGGCGATGATCGCCAGCGTCGCGTGGTCGGAAGGGTCCTGGCCATCGCTGAAATACGCCTTGAACAGCGCTTCCTTGAGGTTGTATTGCAAACCTTCCAGCCCGGCCCAATGCAACAGGCGGTGCGCGTCGAAGGTGTTGTAGATACGGCTCTGGCCGTCGGTGCGGAACGCAAAGCCCAATGCGGCGCCCATGTCGCGGATACGCGCACGATTAGCCTGGGACTCTTCAGCCGTGGAGCCGTATTTTTCAGTGATGTGCTCGACGATGTTCTGACCGATGGCGGGCATGTTCGGGTTCAGTTCGAACGGCTGGAAATGAATCTCGGCCTGCACTTCGCTGCCGAGCTGGTCGAGGGCTTCGGTCAGGCCGCGCAGGCCGATGATGCACCAGGGGCAGGATACGTCGCTGACGAAATCGATTTTCAGGGGAGTACTCATGGTGGGCAACCTCGCGTGCAGTCATGCGTATACATAAAGGTTGCACGATACACCACCTTCACAGCACCTTCGAAGGCTCGCTCAAATCGATCTGCGCCCAGTGCGCGGCATCCTGGCGATGGGCTTGCAGGTAGGGCAACACCGCCGCCAGCAAGGGCGCCTTGAACGCTTCCTGAAAACGGTGGGCCAGGCCGGGAATCAATTTCAACTGGCTGCCCTGGATATGCGCGGCCAGGTGCACGCCGTGCATCACCGGCAGCAAAGGGTCGGCGGTGCCGTGGACGACCAACGCAGGCACGCGCAGTTGGTTGAGCAAGGGCACACGGCTTGGCTCGGCCAGGATTGCCATGATCTGGCGCTTCACGCCTTCGGGGTTGAAGGCGCGGTCATAGGACAGCGCCGCCTGGTGCAGCAACGCCTGGCGATCGTCCTTGATATCCGGGCTGCCCAACGCCGCGAGCAAATCCGCCTGTTGCTCCAGCGCCACCTCACGATTGGGCGCGCTGCGCCGCGAGAGCAATTGCACCAGCGCCGCGTTCGGCGCGGGCAAGCCCTCGGCGCCGGAGCTGGTCATGATCAGGGTCAGGCTTTCCACGCGCTGTGGCGCCATGGCCGCCAGGTGTTGAGCGATCATGCCGCCCATGCTCGCGCCGAGTACGTGAAATTGCTGCACCTGCAGCGCGTCCATCAAGCCCAGGGCGTCGTCGGCCATGTCGGTCAACGTATAAGGCGCAGCCACCGGCAAGCCGAGCTTGTAGCGCAGCACTTCGAAGGTCAGGTTGGCGCTCGCCGGCGCCTGCCGCCAGGTGGACAGGCCGACGTCGCGGTTGTCGTAGCGAATCACCCGAAAGCCTTGTTCGCACAGGGCCACCACCACTTCGTCCGGCCAGTGAATCAACTGCCCGCCCAGGCCCATTACCAGCAGCAACGCAGGGTCGGACGCACGGCCGATACTTTGATAGGCGATGCTCACCTGAGCCAGGTCGACCGTTTGGGTCGGGACATTGACATCACATCGAGACGCCGCAAAAGACGGCAGGCCGAACAGTAGAGCGGCCACTAAAAACAACGCACGCATGAAAAACACCAAAACGCAGAACCCCAGTAGAGCGCGAGTCTGATGAAGTTTGTTCAAGCGCGCTGCCACAGTTCGATGACAGTTTGATGAAGAGCGCCCAGTGGTCATGGTCGACACGCCCCACAACATGAGACAAAATCAAGCATTCCGTATTCGTCGCAAATTTTCTTCATGGAGCGCCTGTGCTCGAAATCCGTCACTTGAAAACCCTGCACGCCTTGCGCGAAGCCGACAGCCTGGTGGAAGCCGCCGAACGCCTGCACCTGACCCAGTCCGCCCTCTCCCATCAGTTCAAGGAACTGGAAGAGCGCCTGGGCATGCCACTGTTCGTGCGCAAGACCAAACCGGTGCGCTTCACCAGCGCCGGCCTGCGCCTGCTGCAATTGGCCGACGCCACCCTGCCGTTGTTGCGCGGTGCCGAGCGCGATATTGCGCGGCTGGCCGGGGGTACCGCTGGGCGCTTGCACATGGCGATCGAATGCCACAGTTGTTTCCAGTGGCTGATGCCGACCATCGACCAGTTCCGCGATGCCTGGCCGGAAGTCGAGCTGGACCTGGCCTCGGGCTTTGCCTTCGCGCCGCTGCCGGCCCTGGCCCGTGGCGACCTGGACCTGGTGGTGACCTCCGACCCGCTGGAACTGCCGGGTATCACCTACGTGCCGCTGTTCACCTACGAAGCCATGCTGGCGGTGGCCAACCAGCACGCGTTGGCGAACAAGTCCTACATCGTGCCGGAAGACCTGCTGACAGAAACCCTGATCACCTACCCGGTGGAACGTGACCGCCTGGACATCTTCACCCGCTTCCTGGAACCGGCCGACGTTGAACCGACCCAGGTGCGGACTTCGGAGCTGACCGTGATGATGATGCAACTGGTGGCCAGCGGCCGTGGGGTGTGCGGTATGCCCCACTGGGCGCTGCATGAATACAGCTCACGCGGGTATGTGAAGGCCAAGCGGTTGGGTGAGAAGGGTTTGTTCGCCACCTTGTATGCGGGCATTCGTGCCGACATGCTGGATGCACCTTATATGCGCGACTTCTTGCTGACGGCCAAGGACACCTCGTTTTCCACCTTGGATGGCGTAAGCGCGGTGCGTTGAGCGGGCTCTGAGTGTGCGGGCGAGTGCCGATCGTTCCCACGCTCTGCGTGGGAATGCCGCCAAGGACGCTCTGCGTCCACGTGGTGACGCGGAGCGTCACGGGATGCGTGCCCACGCAGAGCGTTGGAACGATCAATGTAGCTCGCGCCACATGTGGATCTTGTCGAAGTATTCGACGCCTACCCGCACGGCCAGTGGCTCCAGGCCGTACTGAATGAAACCGCAGCGCTGGTAGAGCGCAAAGGCCGCGTCATTGCCGGCGGTGACGGTCAGCTGGATCAGTTTGAGGCGCGGGTGGCGGCGGGCTTCTTCCAGTGCGGCTTGCACCAGCTGCCGCCCCAGCCCTTGCTGTTGATAAGCCTCGGTCACGTACATGCCGAACAAGGTCACCTTGTGCCGCGCCTTTTCGCGAGGCTCGTAGGCCAGGCCAACGATGCCGGCCAGTCGCGCCCCATCAAAGCCGCCCAACAGGCAATCCAGCGGGCTGTCGAGACGCTTTTCCCACCAGCTCAATGGCATCGAGGCGCGCTCCGCGACACTGGACGTGAACGCTTGCGGGTACGCGCCATAGGCCTCGAGCATCAATGCCCGATAGGCTTGCGCATCGTCGGCGTCCAGCGGGCGAATCATCATGCGGTAGCCAGCGAATCACGATAGAACGGCAGGATCAAATCGCGCGTCAATGGCGCCAGATGCAAGTCACCTTCGCCCATGGGATCGATCCAGCACACCTCTTCAATCTCTGCTGCAGGGGTGACGGCGACGTCGACCTGCACCTTGAACAACTCCGCCTCTACGGTAAAACCCGGTTCGTTGGCCGCGGGTGCCGAGAACTGGCCAAGATAGACGGCTTGGCTCGGATCAACGCGCAGGTTCAGCTCCTCGTGCAACTCACGGACGAGCGCCTCGGCAGGTTGCTCGCCGGCGTCGATTTTGCCGCCCGGTTGCATGAAAGCCAGGGTATCGCGCTTGCGCACAAGCAGGGTTTGACCGTCGCCACGGACCAACAGCGCGGCTGCAATGCGGATAGTCTTGGACATGGAAGGCCCTCTCTCGGATTGAAAAGCGGCCAAGGATCCCACGCGCATTCTGCACACGCAACTCGCGAGTGCAGGGCGATTTTTTCCGACATACATACACCGCAGGGTCCAGTTTCGGCCACCCTAAACTCGCAAACTCATATTCAGCAGGGCTCGCTGCACCTCGGTGCGCCGCGCTCTTTTATAAGAGTTTACTCATGCACAATTCATTGCCCACCCTCAAAGAATCATCCACTGACGAACCACAACCGCTGCCGGCCGACAGCACGTCAACCCCTACCGTGCAACCGATGACGCTTGCGGTCGTGCCGCCGGCTTCACTTTCTGCCGAAGAACAACTGGCTTACCTCACCCGTGAACTCGACAAACTCAATGCACAGACCTCTGAGCTGGTAAGGCGACAGCCGAGTGTCGGCCGCGTGTACCAGCAGCAATTGGCCGAGATGTTTCCCGATGCACATCTGCCCATCAATCCCAACCAGATTTTTTATAGCCGCTATCGCGAAGACCAGGAAGGACAAAAGCACCTGCTGTCCTGCGAACCACTGGGCTCGCTGCTGGCCACCTTACGCGCGCCTGGCGCAGAGTCTTATCTGACCCAGGAGAGCGGCGCCTTCTACCGCGAATGCAACACCCTGGACACCGATAAAATCCTCTCTGCCAATGCCTCGACGACAACCCTGGCCGCCAGGCTGGAAATAGCCATCACGTTGAGCCTGAATACATTCTGGGGGGCTGGCGAGCCCTCCCAACCCAACACGGAGGAGCAATTGGTCGCATTGCGCCGACAAGTGCTAGCCCATCAACTGGCATTGCGCTCGGTGGACGGCACGTTGTCGGCGCATGCACGGACGCTGGCGCAGAACGTGCTCAAGTACCCAAGTGCTGCGGCACGTGAACAGGTGTTTACCGTCGACAACAGGCCCACGGTGTACCGACTGGCCCTGGAGAATGGCAGTGAATTCGCCGGCGCATTCATTCTGACCCCCACGGGCACGACGCCTCTGACGGGCAAAGTGATGCTCTATAGCCCAAGCGAGGAGTTTGAGGAGTTTGAAAACCTGGCGCGTTTGAATGACACCGTCGCAGCCCGCATACAAGACGGCGCAGCGCCAGGCAAGCTGTTGATCGCAAGCCTGCCGACAGCCGCTCGTGCCGCGCTGAGCGGCTTGCCCGTACTGACGACGACCCCGTCCCAGATAGACGCTGACGTGATTGCTGACAGTGTCCGCGCATTGCGAGTCAGGCAACATTTCTCCGTTCGCGAAGCCTTGCGCAGGGAGACGTTGCCCTCCACAGGCGAGCTCGACCTGGCCGCAGACCTGACGCCACAGTGGGATGTCGCTAATGCTTTTATGGTGCGCAATCTACGCCTGTTGACGGCCGAACCCGCATGGTTGAAAACCTCCGGCGAGCAAGACCAGGCTCGGTACAGGCAACTGGAACAAGAACTGATCGACAGCAATGAGGAACTCACACCTCATCTTGAGAGAATCTTGACACTGGAAGCGTTCTCCCAACAGGAGACCGACAAGGTGCTGAAAAAACAGAAACCTGTGTATGCCAACGTTGATATTGACCCTTATAGAAGCCTGGTTCACCTGCGCGTCACAACGTCCTCCCGGTCGGCCGAGATGACGGGGTATCGTAACGAGGAAGCCACCATTGTCTACATCAGCGAAGACCGCAAGATCAATATCCCGCAGTGCCTGCCAGGCAAAAAACTGATGTGGGGCACCTGGCGTACCCAAACCGTGGTGGATCTGCGCACACTGGGAAGTTATACCCAACGTAATGTCGACCCATGGTCGGTGCATGGCATACATAGAACGATCAGTGCCACCGCCAACATTATTGACACAGCCGGCAACCCTCACGGAAAACTTGGCAACGATGATTTGCGCGCACTCGCAACAGAAGCTGACATTGGCCAAAAATACGATACGTATCTGCGGTCAACCTTCTCGCTGAGCAGCGGGACAAGCAGCTTCGCTACAGTCTGGCAGCGCGCCAACGCGGCAAAAATGAATAAGGACGCGCTTGAGAACCGTCTCAACCCTGACGCAGCCAAACTGTTTACGTTCCAGACGCCAGGCAGTGGGTTTGACTGGATAAAAGCTGTCACTGAACACCCTGATTCAACCACCCGCCCCCGAGTCAGCGAATTCGAGATAGAGGTCAACCTGCTGGTATTGGGCGCCGCGCAAGAGAGGGGCCAAGGCGGGCAGGTCATGCATCGTGTCCTGGTCATTCATCGAAAAGGCACCAAGCCTGACGGGGTCAGTGTGCTGTATACCCCGGATGCACCAGATGGCGTTGCCTTCCGGGAGCTGACCAAGGGGCTGGTGGAGCTGGACACGCTGAAAGCAAAACCGGAATGGCAGGCCTATTTCACTTCCCAGATGGCCACTAAGGATACGAAAGAGATCACACGGATCTTCAACGATACGCGCAGTGTGTACCGCTATACCTTGACGCCGATAACCGGCAATTTCCACGCATACCTGTATTCGGCGCAACTGGGTTTTCAACTCGCGCACGCCGACTACCGTTCACGGAGCAATGCGCAAATTTTCCGCGAATCGGCAGTAAACGCCTTTATGTTCGGGGTGGAAACCGCCGATTTTCTGCTCGGGTTGATACCCGGCAAAACCGCCCTGTCGTTTTTGCGCCGAGCTATCAACCGCGGATTAGGCGTGGCCAAGCAGCTGGGGCGGCGCATTCCGGGGCTGGCCAGTAAAGTCGGTACGGACAGGAGCACCGCCATTGTACTGACGGGTGCCTCCCTCCGCCCGTTGGAACCCGCCTGGGTCAATGTGATGCCGTATCGGTTGCCTGAGCAAATAGAGCCGTTCTTTGACGTAGTGGAGTTTGCCAACACCCACCGATACAGACTGTCGCGCCAGTCGGGCCGCGCACCGTGTTTTTTTGATAAACACAATAACCAGTTCATCGCGATGCGCGACCCAACAGGCCGCTATCACCTGTATCAGTCCTATGTAGAAGACGGCGCACGCTATGTAAAAGACCCGGCAGGTCACCACGTGGACTTTATGGTCGTACCGGGAGACGCAAAGAGCTGGAAGCCCCGTTTCGAACGAAACGCTGTGGGCGGAGGTTCCGTTCTGGGTGCCCTGCGTCCTCTCACCCCTGAACAGCAAGTGGATGCGGACCTGATCGCGGCGATGCGGCTTTTTGCAACAGAAGGGGAAATGCGGGATTTCGTGCGCGTCATAGAACAAACCGACGCTTCCCTGAAGCTCGATTTGATCACTCGCGCCCGACAACAGCTTGGCACCCTGGATGAAGCTGAATTTCGCCGCTGGATGTCGAACTCGAAAAGCTTGAGCCGAGCCAATCAAGAGAGGTTACGTAGTTCCCTGTTAAACCTGCGGCTCGAACTGGCCACGGTTGAACATATACACCTGTCGACACAACATTTTGCGCAACCCCTGTCTGCGCGGGACAAGGAAGAACTGTTTAAAAAAGTCAAAAGGCTCATTGGCAAAAACGAGAACCTCGACAAACAAATCAGAACATCGATTGCCGTTGCCGACCCCGATACTGGCGCACAATTTGTCGGGTACGCCATCACCCACAAACACCAGCATGCGATGGATAAATTCGCAGCAAAATATGAACTTTATACTTGGCGGGATGCTGCACTGAAAATGTTTGCATACAAGCCCGAACACCTCGTACATATTAATCAACTCGCCTCAGATCTCGGAATTACACGCCAGGAAGCGATACGTCGATTCTTATTGCTGCCTGAGACAAAAAGCACCCTGGATGCCTTCATGACGGAGACCTTCAAGGCCAAACTCGCCAAGCTTCAAGTCACCTCCTTTTCAGAGGATTTCAAAAAATCCGGTATTCCCTATATCGCCCTATCCCGAGGCCAGCATGGGGCAGATACTGGCGTAGCGATGGTAGACAGTAGAGATGTCACAGCATTCGAAAAAGCCCTGCCCAAGTTTGCAACGCCTCTGGAGTTTGAAGTCCCCCGCGTTCAAACCCATAGAGTTGAAAGGCCAGCGCCGGCGCTGCCTGTCGGGCCGGAAGTCGTGCCCACTCGCGATCCGCACATCAACATCGTGAAGCTGGATGAACTGGCGCAAACCCAGAAAAAACTCCTGCCCACCCCCGCCACCGCCAAACTTGAGGAGATCACCCAGGATATCCAAGCCGGTCGCCTCAGCCGCAAGCGAATAGGCAACTTCACCTACGTCGATCTCCCCCAGGTGCAGCCCGGCACAGGCCGTGGTCTTTGGCGCGTGGCAATTGAACAAAACGGCAAAGAAGGTGGCAAAGATGTCTACATCATCAGGGGTATCTTTGATTACCACGCCAGCAAGCACGTAGCCTGGGGCGTATAACTACAGGAGGGGCGGCACCTCGTCCGGCGCCCTGATAAACACACTGTACTTGGCGCCCTCCATCGCCTCGAACGCGATCAGCTTGTCCACCAGCGGCAGGTTCAGCACCTTGCCGGCATTGAGCAATAACATGCCGTTGTCGGCATTGAGGTTGCGCGCCAGCACCATGCCGGCTTCCAGCTCACGGGTGGAGAGGACTTTTACCGTCGGATCACCCAGGGTCACATCGCTGAGGAAGGTCGCGCAGGCTTGCACGAAATCTTCCACCAACGCCGGGTCATACAGGCGCCCGGCGTACTTGCGGATATACAGCAGCGCCTCGTCGCTGTTGAGGTGCCGCTCCAGGATCAGGCCTTTCTGCAATTCGATAAAGTCCACCGCCAGCTTCAGCAGCCGTGAACCGGGCGGGATCGCATCGCCCTTGAGGTGGTCGGGAAACCCCGTGCCGTCCCAACGTTCCTGGTGATGACGAATGATCCGCGCCGCGTCCTTCATCGGCTCAAGGGTCATCAGCAGCGACTCGCTCTGCCCCGGATACTCACGGTACAAGCCGCGGTCGGTGCTGTGCAGTTTGTCCGACGGTGCAACCATCATGCTGTCCGTCCAGCTCAACTTGCCGATGTTGTACAACGCGGCGGCCATGGTCAGGTCACGGGTGCTGGATTCGTCCATGGACTGGGCGGCGCAATACACCCGGATCAACTCGATCAACGCACGGTTGGTCTGTTTGTCCTTGGGCAAGCGCAGGTTGGCCAACAGCGAAAACACTTCGGTCCCGGTCACGTAGCTGCGCTTGAGCTCATCGTAGGCCAGGTCGAGCATGTCGGCGGTTTGTTGCAACTCGGCGGTACGCGCCGCCACGCGTTTTTCCAGGGTGGCGTTGAGCAGCTTGAGCTGTTCGGTCTGGTCTCGGGCCAGGCGTTCAAGGCGTTGGTGCTCGAGGGTTTGCTGCAACACCAGTTGCAACTCTTCGTCGTTCCAGGGTTTGCTGATGTAGCGGTGGATCTGCCCGTCGTTGATCGCCTTGATGATGGTGGTGAGGTCGGCGTAGCCGGTGAGCAGGATGCGGCTGGTGGCGGGATACAGGCGGTGGACCTCGGCCAGCAGCGTGGCGCCGTCCATGCCGGGCATGCGCGCATCGCTCATCACCAGATCGATAGGCCGGGTCGCCATGATCTCCAGCGCCTGGGCGCCGCTGGTGGCCAATACCACCTCATAGGGCTGGCCGCGCAACAGGCGGCGCAGGCTGTTAAGGATCGACTCTTCATCGTCGACCAGCAAAACAGCGGACTTCGTAGCGAGTTGTTCATCCATGGCGACTCTGCCTTCAAATTAAACGAAGTTAGGCTAAATTGAATCCGCGCAATACAAAGCGCGATTGATTTGACGCCAACTGGCCGTCGATATCAAGGGAACTCAACTATGCTGCACTGCATGCTCGCGCCCCGTTCAGTTGTAGAACCAGGGAAGGAATTGTCATGCCATCAAGCCTTTTGCACGTGCCGAGTGCGCCATGAGGACGGAATCGGGCCGGGCCAACCGGCGCATCCTGATCGTGGATGACACGGCTTCGATCCACCAGGATTTTCGCAAGATCCTCTGTGCCGACGAGCACGGCGAGCCCTCCCTCGACACCCTGGAGTCCACCCTCTTCGGCACCACCGCGCCGGCGCGCCAGGCGTTTGACCTGGATTCGGCCTACCAGGGCCAGGAAGCCTTGGCGCTGGTCAAGAAGGCCCTGGACGCCCACTCGCCCTACGCCATGGTGTTTATCGACATGCGCATGCCCCCAGGCTGGGACGGCCTGCACACCATCGAACAGCTATGGGAGGTGGACCCCAACCTGCAAATCGCGCTCTGCACGGCCTATTCCGACTATTCCTTCGAGGCCATCGAAGCGCGCCTGAAGTACAACGACCAACTGCTGATCCTGAAAAAGCCCTTCGACCACCTGGAAATCCGCCAGATGGCCAGCGCCCTGACCTGGAAATGGCAACTGGCCCAAGACGCGGCCCTCAAGGTGATCAGCCTGGAGCGCACCATCGAGGAACGCGTGCAGGAGCTGCTCAAGGTCTCGCATTTATTGCAATACGACGCCCTGACGGAGTTGCCCAACAGCACGTTGCTGGGCGACCGCCTGACCCAGGCGATCGCCTTGGCCCGCAGGCACGACACGCAACTGGCGGTGATGTTTCTGGGGCTCGACCGCTTCAAGCGCATCAACAACGCCCTGGGCTATCCGGCCGGCGACGAGGTGCTTGCGCAGGTGAGCCTGAGCCTGGTGGCGGCGATACGGGCCTCGGACTCGGTGTTTCGTTATGGCTCTGACGAGTTCGTGGTGCTGCTTAACGATATCCAGCATCCCCAGCAAACCCAGCACATTGCGCAAAAAGTACTAAATGCTGTCAGCGCGACTCGCCATGTCGCGGGGCATGACCTGAGTGTGAGCGCCAGCCTGGGCATCAGTATTTACCCCGATGACAGCGACAATGCCGTGGGTTTGCTCAAGCACGCTGAAACCGCGATGCGCACCAGCAAAGAACGCGGCCCGGGGGATTTCAGCTTTTACACCGAAGACATGAACCTGCGCGCCCAGCACCAGCAAAACCTGGAAAGCGCGATCCGCCAGGCGCTGGACCGCGATGAGTTTGTGCTGCATTACCAACCCAAGCTGGCGCTGGAGTCCGGGCGCATCGTCGGTGCGGAAGCGCTGACCCGCTGGTTTCGACCGCAGTCGGGTTGGGTCAGCCCGGCGGAGTTCATTCCGGTCGCCGAAGACAGCGGCCTGATCGTGCGCCTGACTCAGTGGGTCCTGCGCCAAGCCTGCACACAAGCCCAAGCCTGGCGTGAGATGGGCCTGGCGCCCCTGCGCATGTCGGTGAACATCTCGGCGATCGACTTTCGCCAACGGGACTTCGTCGACAACCTGGCCGCCATCCTGAAAGAAACAGGCCTGCCGCCCACCCAACTGGAACTGGAAATCACCGAAAGCGTGCTGATGCAGAACGTCGACGAAACCGTGGAGACCCTGCAAAAGATCAAGGCCATGGGCATCCGCCTGGCCCTGGACGATTTCGGCACCGGCTACTCCAGCCTCAGCTACCTGCGGCGCTTTCCCATCGACGTGCTGAAGATCGATCAATCCTTCGTGCGCGGCCTGCGCATCAATAGCCAGGACGAACAACTGATCAGCGCTATCATCGGCATGGGCAAGAGCCTGGAGCTGAACATCATTGCCGAAGGTGTGGAAACCGTCGACCAATTGAACTTCCTCAAAGCCCAGCGGTGTGAGGAGGGCCAGGGCTTTCTGTTCAGCAAGGCGCTGCCTTCGAAAGATTTTGTGCAGCTGCTGCAAACGGATAGCGCGACACTGATGCCGGATCAATAAAATAAATAGCCCTGGGCCTGCAAGGAGTGCTCGCTTGAGCAATGTCGTAAACCACCGTTCCGGCCTGATGTTCGCGTTATGCCTGAGCACCGCATCGCTGTCAGCCGCACCGCTGGACGAAGCGCTCAAGCCCTTGCCGGCGGTTCCAGTACTGGACCCGGCCAAGGTTGAGTTGGGTCGCCAGTTGTTCAATGAGCCGCGCTTGTCGGTCAACAACACCTTGTCCTGCGCGAGCTGTCACCAACTGACCAGCGGCGGCGCCGACAACAAGCCATTCTCCATTGGCTTTGACGGCAAACCGGTGCAGATCAATACCCCTTCCGTATTCAATGCCAGCCTGAACTTCAAACAGTTCTGGAACGGTCGGGTGGACACGCTGCAGGCCCAGGTCGAGCAGGTGGTGATCAGCCCGGTGGAAATGGGCAGCGACTGGAATAGCGTGGTGCGCAACCTGTCCGCCCTGCCCGCCTACCAGAACGCGTTCAAACAGGCCTATCCCGATGGCGTCACCGCTTCCAATGTGCAAAACGCCCTGGCCACCTACGAGCGTACGCTGCTGACACCCAATTCGCGGTTTGACCAATACTTGCTGGGCAACACCGATATCCTGACCCGCCAGGAAAAATACGGCTACCAACGCTTCAAGGATTACGGCTGCATTGCCTGTCACCAGGGCGTGAACATTGGCGGCAATATGTTCCAGAAATTCGGCGTGATGGGCGATTACTTCAAGGCCCGCGGCAACCCGCTGGAATCGGACCTGGGGCGCTACCTGCTGACCCAGGATGAAGAAGACCGCCATGTGTTCAAGGTGCCCAGCCTGCGCAATGTGGCCGTCACGGCGCCGTACTTCCACGACGCCTCGGCCAAGACCCTTGAAGAGGCGGTTGACGTGATGTTCAAGTACCAGTTGGGGCGCAACCCGTCCCAGGAAGACAAGGACCTGATTATCCAGTTTCTCAAGACCCTGACCGGCGAATGGGCGGGCAAGCCGTTATGAGACCCTTGTCACGCCGACGCACCAGCCAAATCCTGCTAGGCCTCATCACCCTGTTCCTGGCCTCCACCCTGGTGTTTTTGTACCTCAAGTCTTCACGCGACCAGACAGCCACTTATACCCAGTCGCGCGACTTGATCCGCCAACTCCAGCAGCTCAATGCTCAGTGGGACAGCGAAGTGCTCAAGGCCCGCATCGCGATCACCCACAACTACGACCCACTGGTCACGCCGCTGACCGAAATGACCCGTATCGGCGCTGAACTGGAAAGCCGCGACACCTACCACAGCGCTGCCGACCTGCCCGGTTGGCAAGCCAGCCATGCGGCGTACCTGACGGCCATCGAGGAAAAAGCCCGGCTCGTCGACCAGTTCAAATCCCACAACGCAGTGCTGCGTAACTCATTGGCTTTTTTACCGACGGCCGAAGACGACATCCAGGCCCAATTCAACAGCATGACCGACGAAGGCCGCCTGCAACTGCAAAGCGTGGCCACCGACACTTACGACCTGCTGCTCAGCAGCCTGGAGTTCGCCCAAGTCACCAGCGACGAACGTGCCGCCGATATCCTGGTGGGCCTGGGCAAGCTGGCCATCAACCAACAGAGCCTGCCCAGCGAGTTCCAGGCACCGGTGGAGATCCTCAGCAATCATATTTCGCTGATCCTGCGCGAACAGCCACTGGTCAACAGCCTGCTCGAGCGGATTGCCGCCGTGCCGGTGGCCGAACACCTCGATGACCTGACCACTCACCTCAATCAGGACCAGCAGGCTACGGACCTCATCGATCATCAGTACCATCGCTACCTGCTGATCTTCTCGACCTTGCTGGTGGTGCTGCTGCTTTACCTGGCGGTGCGCCTGTTGCGCAGTTTCGCCGAGATCAACCGCGTCAACCGCGCGTTGCAGGCCGCCAACGAAACCCTGGAACAACGGGTGGAGCGGCGCACGCAACAGCTCAAGGATGCCCAGAGCGAGCTGATGAACAGCGCCCGCCAGGCCGGCATGGCGGAGATCGCCACCAACGTGCTGCACAACGTCGGTAACGTGCTCAACAGTGTGAACATCTCTGCCGACCTGGTCAGCCGCAAGCTGCGCAGCAGCAAGGCACTCGGCCTGGGCAAGGCCATGCAACTGATCAACGCTCACCAAGGCGACCTGGGCACCTTCCTTACCGAGGATGAAAAGGGCAAGTTGCTGCCGGGCTATCTGAACCAGTTGGTCGAAGCGATTGCCATCGAACAGCAAGGCATGAGCGATGAGCTGGCGCAGTTGAGCAAAAGCGTGGACCACATCAAGGACATCGTCTCAACCCAGCAATCCTATGCGGGTGCGTCTACCTTGCTGGAGCCGGTCAATATCAGCGCCTTGATGGACGACGCCCTGCGCATGAACGCCGGCGCGCTGAGCCGTCACCATGTCACTGTTGTGAAGGCGTACGCCCCGGTGCCGGAGATCTTGGCGGACAAGCACAGGTTATTGCTGATCATGGTCAACCTGATCAGCAACGCCAAATACGCCATGGACAAACTGTCTGAGCGGCCACGGCAAATCACCCTGGCGGTGGAATCGGTAGGCGACGAGACCCTGAAGATCAGTGTGAAGGACGATGGCGAAGGCATACCGCCCGAGAACATGGCACGCATCTTCACCCACGGTTTTACCACCCGCAAGGAGGGCCACGGTTTCGGCCTGCACAGCTGCGCCCTGGCCGCCGTGGAAATGAACGGCCAGCTCAGCGCCCACAGCGACGGGCCGGGCCTTGGCGCCGTCTTCACCTTGACCATCCCCATGACACTTGCCGGAAGCAGCTCATGAACCAACCTCCCAACCGGCGCATCCTGCTGATCGATGACACACCGTCCATCCATGAGGATTTTCGCAAGATCCTGATGCCCGACGAAGCCTCAACCGAAGCGCTGGATGAAATGGAGTCGGCGTTGTTCGGCGACACCGCCAAACCTCAAGCCCAGGCATTCGAACTGCACGGCGCGTATGGCGGCGAGGAAGGCCTGGGCTTGCTGACCAGCGCCATGGCGCAACAGCGCCCCTATGCCTTGGCCTTCGTTGACATGCGCATGCCCCAGGGCTGGGACGGCGCCAAGACCATTGAAGAACTGTGGAAAGTCGCCCCCGACCTGCAAGTGGTGGTATGCACCGCCTACTCGGACTATTCCTGGGATGACCTGTTGTTTCGCCTGCACGCCCACGACCGCCTGCTGATCCTGAAAAAGCCGTTCGACAACATTGAAGTCCAGCAAATGGCCAACACTCTGGCCAACAAATGGGACATGGCGCGCCGCGCTTCCCTGCAAACCTCGCAGCTGGAGCGGTTGGTGGAAGAGCGCACCCAAGCGCTGCAACTGGAAATTGAAGAGCGCAAGCACCTGGAAAGCCAACTGGTGCAGTCGGAAAAACTCGCCTCGCTGGGGCAACTCGCGGCCGGCGTCGCCCATGAGATCAACAACCCCGTGGGCTTTATTTCCTCCAACCTCAGCACCCTCGACAGTTACTTCAAGCAGCTGCAACAGATGCTCGATGCCTACCAGCGCAGCGAAGCGCACATCGGGGCGCCAGAACATCGCGAACCGCTCACGGCATTGCGCAACGAGCTGGACCTGGATTTTCTCAAGGACGACATTCCGATCCTGATCCGCGAATCCAAGGACGGCATCGGCCGTGTGGTGCAGATCGTCAAGGACCTGAAGAACTTTTCACGGGTGGATAACGACCAGACCTGGCAATTCGCGAACCTGCAGCAAGGCATCGATTCGACGCTGAACATCGTCGCCAGCGAACTCAAGTACAAGGCCGATGTGGTCAAGCACTACACGCCGCTGCCAGAAATCGAGTGCCTGGCTTCGCAACTCAACCAGGTGGTGATGAATCTGGTGATCAACGCCGCACAAGCCATGGGCCCTGAGCGCGGCACCATCACCATCAGCAACGGGGTGGACGGCGAGAACGTGTGGCTGGAAGTCGCAGACAACGGCTGTGGGATTGCCCCCGACACCGTGCAGAAGATTTTCGACCCGTTCTTCACCACCAAGCCTGTGGGCGAAGGTACCGGGCTGGGTTTGTCGTTGTCTTACGGGATCGTCAAGAAACACCGTGGCGATATCAGCGTCAGCAGTGAGGTGGGCAAGGGTACGAAGTTTCGGGTAGTACTGCCGATTCGGCAGACGGCGGCGTAGGCACGCCGCCGAATCATGCTCATGCGTCAGCTTTTTTCGGGCTCGACCCAAACGATGCAAAACGCTTGTTGAACCCGGCAATCCGGCCTTCGGCCTGGGTCTTGCGCTGCTGGCCGGTGTAGACCGGGTGCGAGGCGCTGGAGACGTCCAGGGGGATGTAGGGATAGGTGTTGCCGTCGCTGTGTTTCTGGGTGCGATCACTGTCGGCGGTGGAACCGATGAGGAAGAACACATCGGCGGCGGTGTCGTGGAACAGCACGGTGCGGTAGTCGGGGTGGATACCAGCTTTCATGAGGCCTCCGGGGCGTCTGGGTGCGGTTGATTTGTTATACAGTAACACAACACCGAGCATCCAAACGAGAACCTCTTGCAATAAAGGTAGAGCGCGAGGAGCTATGGGGCCTTCTGGAAATCCGTTTCCTGGGACGTCCAACCATTAAAAACCAAACTGGCTTAACTGCTGATCTTATCCAGTGCTGACTGGGCCTCATTCGGCTTGGCTTCGTTGTTCTTCACGGCATTGATATACCCTTTAACGACGCCGACAAGATTTCCTCTCGTAGCGCTGGCGAGCGCTTCATCGAAACCATCAGCCCGAGTTTTGTCAAAACCCGCCTTCGCCCCTTTGATAGCTCCGATCACTCCCGGTTCCGAATCGCCAATACCTAGAAGAATGTTGCTGAGTCCAGGGATAAACCGGGTTCTCTTTCCAGCCTCGCCGGCAGCCCATTGCACGTTATCTTTGTTGGTGCCGTCCTTCCTGACATGGGTGTCGCTGGTACTATCCAGACGGTGATGCTCACGCAAGGCTAAATAACCCTGCTCCGTAAAGTCTTTCCACACGCCTGCAGGTGTACCGTGCCGAGCGTCGCCGCTATGGGTAATGCCTTCAAGGTCGCCATTGCCGTGGGCCTTGCCTCGGTGTTCTCCGTCAGCCGATAAGGACGTATCGATATAGTTGAGCACCCGCGCAGCGTTGAAGGCTGCATCAGCCCGTGCGTCCGGGTCTTTGTTGTTGCTCGTCCAATCCCCAAGAAGTTTGTAAGCCAATGAGCGATTGATATCTTTTTGATGACCCAGTTTTTTGAGGATCGGATTATCGTTGATGATTTGTTCGGCGGTGCGGTTATCACCCGGTGGGCGGCCTGTGGCGATCTCCGGCTTTCGGCTCACATCCTGCTCAGGTTTTTCGATGCCTTCAATGCGTTTGTGTTCTTGGGCGACTTGCTCCCGTAGCGGGCCGGTTAACTGGCTTTTATTCCAATCGTGGCTGGAGGGGGCAGAATTCCAGACATTGGAAAAAACATTCGCTACCGCTATCGATGTCGTCATAGGTAAGTCACTCGTTTTGGTCGTTATAAACTCCCTCTTGATAAAGTGTCCTTACTTCACAGCGCCCGGTCACAACCAGACACTCAATGAATGGTGACGGGGCAGCAATACGTTCCTGATCAAGCTGATAGTTTTTTTGTCGGTACAAATACGCAGAGGCTCAAATAGCTGACTGGACGATCAATCCTTGTCCGTGCTTTGTCGACAGGTGCAGAATGGTTAATCGACCTGAAGAGTCCGAACCCAAGGAAACCGTATGAGCCTGTCCTTGTTAAGCCGCTACGCCTTCTTTGCTGTGTGCGTCATTTTCACCCTCGCCAGCCTCCCCTTTATCGAACATGAATGGCTGTGGCCGATCACGCTGGTAACCGGCGTACTCAGCCTGATCGGCATTGTCGACCTGCTGCAAAGCCCCCATGCGGTGCGTCGCAACTATCCGATCCTGGGCAATATCCGTTACCTGGTAGAAACCATCCGCCCGGAAATCCGCCAGTACCTGCTGGAGTCTGACAGCGACGCCCTGCCCTTCTCCCGCGCCCAGCGCTCGCTGGTGTATTCGCGCGCCAAGAACGAAACGGCAGACAAACCCTTCGGCACCCTGATTGACGTGTACCAGTCAGGCTTCGAATTTATCGGCCACTCCATGCGCCCTGCGCCACTGAGCGACCCCAGCAGTTTTCGCGTGATGGTCGGCGGCCCACAGTGCACACAGCCGTACTCGGCGTCGGTGTTCAATATCTCGGCGATGAGTTTCGGCTCATTGAGCGCCAACGCGATCCGGGCACTCAACCACGGCGCCAAGCTCGGCAACTTTGCCCACGACACCGGCGAAGGCAGCATCAGCCCCTACCATCGCGAAAACGGCGGCGACCTCACCTGGGAACTGGGCAGCGGTTACTTCGGCTGCCGCACCAGCGACGGCCGTTTCGACTCCGAACGCTTCGCTGTGCAGGCCCAGAACCCGCAAGTGCGCATGATCGAAATCAAGATGAGCCAAGGCGCCAAGCCCGGCCATGGCGGGATTTTGCCCAAGCACAAGGTCACCCAGGAAATCGCCGACACCCGCGGCATCATGATGGGTGAAGACTGCATCTCGCCGTCGCGTCACAGCGCGTTTTCCACGCCGATCGAGCTGATGCAGTTCATCGCTCAGTTGCGCGAACTGTCCGGCGGCAAACCTGTGGGCTTCAAGTTCTGCCTGGGCCATCCGTGGGAATTCATGGGCATCGCCAAGGCCATGCTCGAAACCGGCATCCTTCCGGACTTTATCGTGGTGGACGGCAAGGAAGGCGGTACCGGTGCCGCGCCGGTGGAATTCACCGACCATATCGGCGTGCCGCTGCGCGAAGGCCTGCTGTTCGTGCATAACACCCTGGTGGGCCTGAACCTGCGCGACAAGATCAAGCTCGGCGCCAGCGGCAAGATCGTCAGCGCCTTCGACATCGCCAGCGTCCTGGCCATCGGCGCCGACTGGGCCAACTCGGCGCGTGGTTTCATGTTCGCCATTGGCTGCATTCAGTCGCAGTCATGCCACACCAACAAATGCCCGACTGGCGTCGCCACCCAAGACCCGCTGCGCCAACGCGCGCTGGTGGTGCCGGACAAGGCCCAGCGCGTGTTCAACTTCCACCGCAACACGCTGCACGCTTTGGCAGAAATGCTCGCCGCCGCCGGGCTCGATCACCCGTCGCAGTTGTCGGCCAAGCACTTGGTACGACGCATGTCGGCGACCGAGATCAAACTGTTTTCGCAGTTGCATGTATTCCTCAAGCCTGGGGAATTGCTCACAGGGGAAGTGAACGGCGAGTTTTATTCGCGGATGTGGCAGATGGCGCGGGCGGACAGTTTTGAGCCGCATGAAATTGCTGCAGCCTAAAGGACACCTAGCATGTTGAAAGTTCATCGCCGAAGACTTTATCAAGCCCGAACATTTGGAAACCGTGCGCCCTTGGTACGCTGAACTGGTGGAAAAAACCCGCCAGGAACCGCTGTGCATCGCCTACGATTTGTTCATCGATCAAAAAGACCCTGGGCACTTCATTTTTATCGAGCAATGGCCAGATCAAGCGGCGCTGGATGCGCACTGCCAGACCGAGCACTTCACCCGGTTGGTGCCCCAGATCAATGAGCATCAAGCCAAGCCGTGCCGGGTCTTGTTGATGGACATTTTCTGACAAGACCCACCGCCTGCTGAACCGGACCACCGACGGCATCGTTGAAAACAAGGAGATTCACATGCCGTTACTGGACTTCGCCGTAATCGCCGCGCAACTGCCCGACAGTTGGACATCCACACGCCTGGGCCAGGTTGGCCCGGCGCGGATCAAAGTACTGCGCATGGATGAACAGACGTACGAGGAAGAAACCCACGACTACAACGAAGGGTTGTTGGTGATCAGTGGGTACTTGCACCTGCGCATCGGTGATCAAGCCATCAGGGTGGACGCCGGCCAGATGTACCTGGTGGAAGCCGGCACTG
This sequence comes from Pseudomonas sp. GW823-FHT02F05, assembly GCF_058797315.1. NCBI lineage: Bacteria > Pseudomonadati > Pseudomonadota > Gammaproteobacteria > Pseudomonadales > Pseudomonadaceae > Pseudomonas > Pseudomonas sp. GW823-FHT02F05. The sequence goes on along the minus strand of NZ_JBXAJM010000020.1, from coordinate 11,355 downwards.
CCCACGGTGTGCTCGCCGGCAGCCAGGGCACCCTGGTGATCATTGATCTCTAGAGACATTCAGTAATACCCAGCCTTTGCAATTGCTTACAAATACCGCCAACCTCCGCCCGCCCGACGTGCGGCGACGCCCGCGCTCACCTATCGTCATTAAACAACTTGTTCAAGAGCCCGCTGCCATGCTGAACGGACGCGACCCGCGCATCGACTTTTTTCGGGGCCTGGCGTTGATCTTCATTTTCTGGGATCACGTGCCTCACAACCCCCTCGCCAACATCACCGTGCAGAACTTCGGGTTCAGTGACGCCGCGGAAATCTTCGTGTTCCTGGCCGGCTACGCAGCCGTGCTGGCCTACGGCAAGATTCTGCAGCGCGAGGGCTATCTCTTCGCCTGCCTGAAAATCCTGCGTCGGGTGTGGACACTCTACGTGGCGCATATTTTCCTGTTGGCGCTGTTGATGGGCATCGTGATTTTCGCCAACAGCCATATCGAGACTCGCGACCTGGTGCAGGAAATGGGCCTGGGGTATTTTCTCAGCGATACCCAACAGGCCTTGATGGATGAGTTGCTGCTGCGCTTCAAGCCCAACCTCACCGACCCGTTGCCGTTGTACATCGTGCTGATTCTGAGCCTGCCGCTCACCCTGCCACTGCTGGTGTATGTGCCCAACGTGATGGTGGCGATCTCGGTGGCGGTGTACCTGCTGGCGCCCTGGCAGGGCTGGAATTTGCCCGCGAGCAACGGCGGAGTGTGGTACTTCAACCCCATCACCTGGCAATGCTTGTTCATCCTCGGCGGCGCAGCCGCGTTGCGCTCACCCAGCCGCGCCGAAGCGCGGCCGTTGCTGCGCCAACCCTTGTTCGTGGCCGCTGCGCTCTACGTGTTGGTGACCTGTGTGATCACCTTGTCTTGGCGCTGGCCCGAGGTGCATGACGCCTGGATGCCACGCGTGATTGGCGAATGGCTGTACCCCATCAGCAAGACCGACCTGTCGCCGGTGCGCCTGCTGCACTTCCTGGCATTGGCCTACGTCACCGCCAAATTGCTCCCCGACGTCGGCTGGACGCAGCAGTGGCTGGCCCTGCAATTGGCGAGGATGGGGCGTTACTCCCTGGAAGTGTTTTGCCTGGGCGTGGTGCTGGCGCCACTGGCCGACATGCTCAATGCCATGGCCGGCGACAGCCTGGCGATCAAGTTATCCACGGCCTTGGCGGGCGCTGTGTTGATGGGCTTATTGGCGGCATGGCTGGACCTGAACAAGCGCCTGGACCAACGCTACGCCAGCCGCGCCGTCGTCACGACTACATAGTTAGCGACCCCGCCGGACAGCGGGATGGCAACTGAACCACCGCTTTCGCAGGCAAGCCAGCTCCCACATTGGTCGTGTATTGCCCACAGGATCAACGCCCGGCACAGATCCCCCTGTGGGAGCGGGCTTGCTCGCGAAGGCTGCGGGCCAGTCAATTAATCTGCAACTGAACCACCGCTATCGCAGGCAAGCCCGCACATTTAAACGGAGCGGGTCGCGCTGCTATTGGCGACGGCGGGCTGCAACTTGAATACGTAGTACAACACGGTCAACAGCACCAGGAACGCAGGCCCGACATACAGCGCCACACGGGTCTCCGGGAAGTACGCCATCAGGCCCACCACCAGCACCAGGAACGCCAGCGCCAGGTAGGAACTGACCGGGTACAGCCACATGCGGTACTTGAGGCCCGCCTGCTCCGCCGGGCTCAGGCCTTTGCGGAATTTGAGCTGGGCCAGCAGGATCATCAGCCAGGTCCAGATCGCGCCGAAGGTGGCGATGGAGGTCACCCATACGAACACCTGGTCCGGCACCAGGTAGTTGAGCAGTACGCCCAATAACAAGGCAAAGATCGACAACAGCAAGGCCTTGCGTGGCACGCCGTTACTGGAGGTGGTGCCGAACGTCGCCGGCGCCTGGCCGTTCTGCGCCAGGCTGTAGAGCATACGCCCGGTGCTGAAGATGCCGCCGTTGCAGGACGACAGCGCGGCGGTGATCACCACGAAGTTGATGATACCCGCGGCAGTCTTGATGCCCAGACGCTCGAAGGTCATCACGAACGGGCTGCCCTGGGTGCCGATTTCATTCCACGGGTAGATCGACAGGATCACGAACAGCGCGCCCACGTAGAACAGCAGGATGCGCCAGAACACCGAGCCGATGGCGCTGGGAATGGTCTTCTGCGGGTTACGCGCTTCACCGGCGGTAAGGCCGATCATCTCGACGCCCAGGTAGGCGAACATCACCATTTGCAGGGACATCAACACGCCCTGCACACCATTGGGCATGAAGCCACCATGGGTCCACAGGTTGGAAATGCCCAACGCCACGCCGTCATTGCCGAAACCGAAGGCGATGATACCGACGCCACCGATCACCATTGCAATGATGGTGACGATCTTGATCAGCGCGAACCAGAACTCGAACTCACCGAACGCCTTGACCGCGATCAGGTTGATGGTGCCCATGCTGATCAGCGCCGCCAGTGCCCAGATCCAGCGTGGCGTGTCGGGGAACCAGACCCCCATGTACACCGCCACTGCGGTAATTTCTGCGACGCAGGTCACCAGCCACAGGAACCAGTAGTTCCAACCGGTGAGAAAGCCTGCCAATGGACCGAGGTAATCCTGCGCATAGCGGCTGAACGAACCGGCCACCGGGTTGTGCACGGCCATCTCTCCGAGGGCGCGCATGATTACCAGGATCGCCAGGCCGCCAATGATGTAGGAGAGCATGATCGCCGGGCCGGCCATTTCGATGGCCTTGGCCGATCCCAGGAACAGCCCCACACCGATACACGCGCCGAGCGCCATCAGGCGGATATGCCGTTCGCCGAGTTCGCGTTTGAGCGGGCCGCCTTGAGCGGTCTCGCCAGGGGGCAGTGGTTTGCCGACAGGCATAGGAATACAACCTCATTTTGTTATTGGATTTAGCCACCGAGCCTGGGCGTATCCGCGGATGGGCTGATACACCGGCTGGACCGAACTCGCCTCATGGGCAAATCCGCCTGGTGCGACTCACGCGCACAGGTCAGCGGGCGTGCAGTATAAAAAGCTAACGTCAGGTCTTTTCACTCAATAAACAAGGAAATTTGGCGATAAGCCCCGAGAAAAACCGCTTGGACGGTGCAAGCACCAAGCGTCTACATCGGCCTTCCCGGCGCAAAACGGCGCAGAGTATTGCATAACCGGTCAGGATCGGGACACCTGGGGGCGAGCACATGATGGCGCGGTTCTGCACCCCGAGGCCGTTCAAATGTGGGAGCCGGCGTGCCGTTCAGTCCACACTGAAAAACAAACGTCTGGCCAGCAGCCGGGAAATGCTCGCACGGTCGATGTCCAGGGTTTGCTGCACGCGCCCGGTCTGGCCGCTGCGCATGCGGGCGAACGCCTGGGCTTCAGCTTCGGCCTGGGCCTGGCGCCCCAAGCGCTGCTGCTCGGGGCTTTTGATGTGGGCGGCGGTGTAGTGATCGTCCGGGCCCAGGCGGGTTCCATAGTGAAAGTGCGCGTAACACAGCGGCTGCGCCGTTTGCGCATCCTGCACAACATAGACTTGCAGAAAATCCACGGTTTTACCCTTGAGGCGTACGCGGGCACCTTGTCGCTGGATGCGCACCTCATTGAGCGCGTGCAGGAAATCGACATCTTCGGCCCGCGTCAGCTTGAGTTTGCTGGCCCGGACACGCGCCTCGACACCCGCCGCCTCCAGGCGCGTCGCCGCGGCCCGCAAGTCGCTGGCCCGCACCCTGGCGTTGGCCTGCTGGGTGGCGGCCAGCCGTGAAACGTCCAGGCTGCGTAATTTTCTGTCGATATCCGCCGCCACCATGCGCCGACTGTTGGCTTGCGCCGCCAACAGGGCTTGCAGGGATTCGGGCTCACACCTGTCCGACATGCCTTGCACCTTCGCAATCGCGTTGTCGACGCCTGCCAACAGCCGCAGGCCCTTGTTCACCAGCGCTCCCAGTTGCGGGTTGGCCGTACGGGGTTTGGCCGGCGGTTCCACCGCTTCCCATACGCCGTCGTCGGCCTCGGTGAAGGTGGCGATCACACTGCCCTTGTCGTCCACCAGCTCTGCGGTGCCGGTCGGGCCTTTGACCCGGGCCACATACACATCGCGGTTGCGCGTGCGGATGATCTTTTTTTGCCGCGAGCCTGCTGCCTCTGCCTTGACCGACACCACGCCGGGGGCGGTGTCCAGCAGGTCAGCCAGTTGCTCCTCAACCTGACGGTGCAGGCCAGACAGCAACGTCTGGAGTTTTTGCAGATTGGCCAAGTCAAAGGTGTCCGGCGCCATGGCGCGCCAGAACTGAATGTGGTCGTCGGTGAGCGCATAGATGCGCCCCAGGCTTTTGAGCACTTCTACACGTTCTTCCCGCGCGATGGAAAGATGCTCCAGGTCGGCCAGGGAGCGGCTGGCCCAGCGGGCACGATTGATCACCTGGTTCAAGCTGTCAAAAAACTCCGCCTCCAGCGGTGGGCCTTCGATATCAATGGTGATGCCCCACAGTGTGGTCACTTGCAACGCTTGCAAATCCAGGACCGAAGGCCTTGCAGCCAAGTCATTTTGCAGCTCGCGGGCCTTGTTGCGCCCAAGCCGCGGCACTGCCCTGAGTTGGTCAATATAGGTTTTTTCCAGCGTGCGCCAGCGAATCGCCGCCTCCTCGGCTGCCACTTGCTCACGCATGTTGCGGTCCAGGTCAGCATGGGCCTGGCGATTAAGATCGGAGCCGGCTTCGTCCTCACTCTCATCTTGCAGGACATCGAGCAGAGGGCGGATGCGCGCATTGATCTGCAGCATCTGCTCACGCGTGTCGGCATCCAGTAATTGCAGGCCCAGAATCAGTGATTCCAGCACTTCACAAAGTTCTTCTTCATACCGAGGCCGTGGCTTGATCGCACGCAAACGCATCAGCAATTGCAGCTCTTGTTGCGAGGACGTCACCTTATTCTGCATTTCCTTGCGGTAGCGTTCCTCAAGTTGCGCCAACTGTGCCTCGGTAACCTTGCCCTTTGATTCGCGCGCCAGCTTACGCGCCACGATCATGGCTGCACCGGCCCTGTCACGTGCGCGCCCAGCATCACGATATTGCTGTTCAAGGCTCGGCTCGGACACTTCAAGTGCCTGCAGTTCGGCTTCGAGCGCGGAATCGGCATTGCCCCCTGGCAAGTGCAATCGCGCATCAAAATCCCAATACCCGTCACCCAAGGATTTCAACCAGGGACCTTTCTCGCGGCCATCGGCGCTGACGACCCGCACCGCATTGGCCTCGTCCACCACCCGATACACGTGCCCGCGTACCAAGGCATGCCATTGCGGTGGTGAAAAGGAAGTGTCATAGACCAAACCCTGGCGCGGGCCGCTTTGCTCGGCGTTGCTCCATTCTCCGGAGAAAACCCTGAGGCTCAGGCGGCGTGCCCGAGCATTCTGCGCGGTGGTCAGGTCTTTACGCGCATTACTCCAACGGATCGGGGTGTGGAACATTGCAGGCACGGGGACACGAACAGGCGCCGACGCGGCGGGCTCGGCGTGCGCCAACGGCGCAAAGACGGGGTGCTCCAGTTGCAGCGCCTGATGGGGGGCGTGGGGCGTGGCCTGGTGCGCAAGAATTGCCATCAGGTTGCTCAGTACATCCGTAACGGCTTTGTTCCTGGCCTGTTCATCGTCGCTGGCCAGGTCCTGAATATCCTGCTGCAGGCTGTCGACCAATTGCACCAGCCATCCGCCCAATTGCAACGGCCCGCTGGTCAACGGCAGGACACTGGCAAACAACAGCCAACCTACCTCTTTCATATGGGCCCAGCGTTGTTCGGCGTTCGATACCGATTGCCGGTCAGCCAGGGCAACCAGAGCCTTTGCCGTGCCGTTGAACACCAGGGTGCAGGGGCCTTGCGTGCCCAACTGCTTGTGCAGTTGCGCCGCCGGCGGTTTGTCATACACGCCGAACTCATCGCCAGGCAAAAAGCGACGGATATGCGGTTCATTGAAGCCGCCGTTGGCGTAGACCGCCTGGCGTGCCGGAGCGATCCAGGTCAACACGCTGTCCTGTAATGGGCCTGGCGCCTTGATGGCCTCGAACAACGCGTGGATCGACGCGTACTCCTGCAACATCGGTTCGAGCAATGGCCGGTACAGCAGATGCACGCCCGCCTGCCCGGCCCTTGGGCCAATGATGAAGTGCGCGGTCACCTCATCGGCGTCAGCAGCCGCCGAAGCCTTGAACGCCAGCGGCCACAGCGCCATTGCCTGGTCCTGTACCGTACGATCGGCCAGGCGCGATTGCAGCGCAGCCTGCACGCGCCTGAAGCCATCCAGCGTCAGGCCGTGCTCGTCCTTGATCTTCAGTTCCAACGCCAGCATCGGCAACTGCACGCGTAATTGGCGCTTGAACAACTGCAAGCGCCGAGCGTTTTCGGTTGGATCATCCAACAGCTTTCTTTTCAACAAAGCCGGGTAAGCCTGGCCGACGTCAGCCGTTTGCACACACCCGCTCAGCAGGTCGTAAGTCAACCAACCGGGCGCCGGGGCGTCGTTCAACGTGATGCTGGTGACGGTGTGAGGGAACCCGGCCAGGTTTTCCAGCGCCAGTTCGGTCAGGCTTACGGTGATCAGGTCGACTTCGCCCGCTATGAAACCTCCCGGCACCGGCACTGCGGCGGCAATCACCCGTTTAAAGGTCAGCCGGACATCGGCAGGCAGCACTTTGCGCGCCGCAGGTTGAGCGTGCAGGCACGTTTTGAGCGCGTCATCGGCAAACTGACGGATTGAGTCGATACCGTCGAGAAACTGTTTACCGCCATTTTGCTCACGGGCCAGCACCAGTGCCTGGAGCAGGCGCGCGTAGGCGATGCTGTCTTGCTCGTCGGCGTGGGCCAGCCACAGCGGCATGGCGCTGCGCAGCGCTTGCTGACGTGCGCCCAGGCTGGCGACGAACCAGCGTCGCGGATCGGTGATGTAGTCGAGCAACGCCTGATGCTGCCCCGGTGCAAGTGCCAGGCTGCGGTCAATCCGGTCGATATCGCGCAGTTGACGTGCCAGGTAGCTCGCCGCCAGGGCGTCGAACGGATCGCTGTCAACGTCCTCGGCAAACCATTGCTCTACGCGCGCGCCCTCAGCAAAAGCCGGCAACCATGCAGCGATTTCGTCCTCGTCGCGCAGCGGGTGCAGGCCACTGGCCGGGCTGAACAGCAAGCGCTGTTGTCCGTGAATAAGGACCAGCACCGGCAGCATCTCGACGGGCGGCCCCGCCAGGTAAACCGCCTGCACCCGCAATGCATCGCCGTGGGCGCTCCACTCGTTATCCGGACGAATCGGATGCAGCAGGGTTTTGGGGAACAGTGTGGCGAATTGCTCTTCGCTGTATCCCGGCGGCTTGGGTGAGTCATACAGCAGTGTCAGCAGGTCATCCGACAGGTAGCCCCAGCGCGTCATGTTCACCGGCAACTCTTCACACCACCAGGCTTGCAGGCGTCGTACGTAGGTCGTCCACAACAGCGCGCCGCAGCGGTTGATCAGCCGCTCCAGTTCAACCAGGCTCGGGCCACCTTCCACAAACACCTCGCGCACCCGTTGGGCGACCACGTGATAGTCCGCCACCAGCAACACCGGGCCGGCGAGGGCCAGGCGTTGCAGCAGCCACTCGGACAAGGCCTGGTAAACGAGGCTACCGTCAGTGTCGGCGGGCGCAGCGATATAAATCAGACCGGCCTGCCATTTGTGTTCAGCAAAATGCTGGTCAAGGTAGGCCTGGGCGCTTTCTTGCGCTACCGCCAGCAATGACGGCGGCTCGCGAAACAACGTTTCGATTTGCTCGCTCGTGATGAGGTGCTGTGAGTCGGCTGGAGGGGTGGAAGCGGTCATGTTGATACTCTGAGGGCAGTTAAAATCAAACGCTAACCGCCGCCGAGCGACCCGCTGGCCTAGACAATTAACGCCTGCCATGACGCGCTGTGTGCTGCCCCGTCGACAAACTTCATGGGCAAGGCAATTCGCGTCTACGCTTCAGACAAGTCCGATCAATCTGTAGGAATGGATCAGTCGACTATGGGCGCACTGTGGCAAACCGACTCGCACAAGGCTGAAGCCGACAGCCCGTCACCCGCCCCATTGCCGAAAAAATTCAGACCGCCCCGGCCATGGCGCCGGCTGTTCTGGCTGATCCTGCTGCTGGTGCTGCTCGCCCTGGGTTTTGCCGTGTTGCGCGAGATGCACAGCGCTCGCTGGCAGGCTCGCACCCTCAGCCAATGGGCCGCGCAGTTGACCTACCGCGTCGAACCCGGAGCCAGCGATGCGATCCTGTACCCCGGCGCCGGGCCCTTCGATCAGCGCCTGGGCTACAGCGCCCTGGGCGACTTCCTGCCGCGCCTGCTCAAGCGTAATTACGTGATCGAGTCCCAGGCACGCTTCTCCGCGGCGCTGATGAACTACAGCCGTCACGGTCTGTTTATTCCCTACGCAGAAAAAATCCAGGCCGGGCTGAGCATCACCGATTGCCGCGCCGCGCCGCTGTATCAATTCAATTACCCGACGCAGTTGTATGCGCAGTTCAGCGACGTGCCACCGTTGATGGTGCGCAGCCTGCTGTTTATCGAAAACCGCGAGTTGCTCGACCCGCAGCCAGCCCAGGCCAACCCGGCGGTGGACTGGCCGCGCTTTGCCAAGGCCGCGTGGTCACAGGTTGCGCGCCAGCTGCACCTGCCGGGGCAAACGGCGGGCGGCAGCACCCTGGCCACGCAGTTGGAAAAGTACCGCCATTCGCCGGACGGCCTGACCCTGTCGGGCAGCGAAAAACTGCGCCAGATGCTCTCGGCCAGTGTGCGCGCCTATCAGCACGGCCCCGACACCCTCCTCGCTCGGCAGAACGTGGTGCGCGACTACCTCAACAGCGTGCCGCTTTCGGCAGTGCCCGGCCACGGCGAAGTGCACGGCATGGCCGAAGGCCTGCGGGTGTGGTATGGCGCCGACTTCAACCAGGTCAACCGGGCCCTGGCCGACACCACGAACACCGCGCCCAGCCTGGCGGCCCGTGGCCTGGCGTTGCGCCAAGTGCTGTCGCTGATGATCGCCCAGCGCCGCCCGTCCCACTACCTGACCAAGGGCCGCGATGAGCTGGCGCAGTTGACCGACAGTCACTTGCGACTGCTGGCGCAACAGGGCGTGATCGAGCCGGGATTATTGAAGGCAGCGCTGGCCAGCCAGGTCACCTACCGCGACTGGCAGCAACAACCGACCACCCAGAAGATCGAGGCCAACAAAGGCATCAGCGTGGCCCGCAGCCGCCTGGCCGCGCTGCTCGATCGCCCGCTGTACGACCTCGACCGCCTGGACCTGTCCGCCACCAGCACCTTGCAAGGCCAACTGCAGGAGCAGATTACCGCCTACCTCAAACAACTGGCCGACCCGGCCTATGCCAAAGAGATCGGGCTACTGGGCGAGCGCTTGCTCACCCCCGCCAGCACGCCGCAGGTGCGCTACAGCTTTACCTTGTTCGAGCGCACCGCCGACAGCGCGCGCGTGCGGGTGCAGACCGACAACACCGACCAGCCGTTCGACATCAACGAGGGCAGCAAGCTTGAATTGGGTTCTACCGCCAAGTTGCGCGTGCTGACCACCTACCTGCAAATCATCGCCGAGCTACATGAGCGCTACGGCGCATTGGCGCCAGCAGCGTTGAAAAAAGTCGAGGTCGCCGAGCAGGACCGCCTCAGTCGTTGGGCCGTGGACTACCTGCTGCAAAATCCCGGCAAATCCCTGGCAGACATGCTCGAAGCGGCCTTGGACCGCACCTATTCGGCCAGCCCCGGCGAGAGCTTTTTCACCGGTGGCGGCCTGCACCGCTTCCATAACTTTCGCAACCAGGACAACGGTCGCAACCCGAGCCTGCGCGATGCCCTGCGCGAATCGATCAACCTGCCGTTCATCCGCCTGATGCGCGACCTGGTGCGCTACGTCACCTACAGCAGCGCCAACAACAGCGCGCAGTTGCTCAAGGACGACAGCGAGCCACGCCGCCAGGAATACCTGGCGCAATTCGCCGACCGCGAAGGCACGGCTTTTTTGCTCAAGTTCTGGAAGAAGTACCAGAAAAAAGACACCCAGGCGCGCCTGGAAACCTTCCTCGACAGTCTGCACCCCACACCGATCCGCCTGGCTGCCGTGCACCGATACCTGCTGCCCGACGCCAGCCGCGAGAGTTTCAACAGCTTTCTGCGTGCGCGCCTGGCGGGAACCAAAGGCCAGCAGACACTCACCAACAAACGCCTCGACACGCTGTACGACAGCTACGGCCCAGGCGCCTATGACTTGCCTGACCAAGGCTATATCGCCAAGGTGCACCCGCTGGACCTGTGGCTGATGGGCTACCTGCTCAACCATCCGGACGCGACGTTCAGCGAGATCGTCAAAGCCAGTCAGTTCGAGCGCCAGGAGGTCTACAGCTGGCTGTTCAAAAGCCGCCATCAGAGCGCCCGCGACGGGCGTATCCGCACCATGCTGGAGATCGAAGCGTTTCTGGAAATTCATCAGCGCTGGAAAGCCGTGGGTTATCCGTTTGATCATCTGGTGCCATCGTTGGCGACCGCCATCGGCAGCTCCGGCGACCGCCCGGCAGCGCTGGCCGAGTTGATGGGCATCATCCTCAATGACGGCGTACGCATTCCGGTGCTGCGCATTGACAGCCTGCACTTTGCTGCCGGCACGCCCTATGACACCCGCCTGATCAATGCCCCCGACCGCGCCCGCCGAGTGATGCCTTCCGAGGTGGCGACGGCCCTGCGCGGCGCGCTCTCCCAGGTGGTCGATGCCGGCACCGCCAAACGCGTCGCCGGCAGTTTCAAACACGCCGACGGCACACCGTTGGCCATGGGCGGCAAGACCGGCACCGGCGATAACCGTATCGAAGCCATCGGTGCCGGCGGGCGCATTCTCAGCTCCAAAGCAATCAACCGCACCGCCACCTTTGTGTTTTATATCGGCGAGCGCCACTTCGGCACGCTCACCGCCTTCGTGCCCGGCAGTTCGGCGCAGGGTTTCACCTTCACCTCGGCGCTGCCTGTGCAGGTGCTCAAAGGCATGGCGCCCCTATTGATGCCATACCTGCAAGGCGACGAGCAGAACGCCTGCGTGAGCAGCACCGGTAAATGAACATACAGCGCAAAGTGCGATGCAGTGGTTATGTATTGGCCTTTCATGGGCATAGGTATCTACACAACTTTTGTAGCCACTGCCGACGCTAACCACGATGCGAAGCGAGCCGCTCTTGCTCTTGCTCTTGCTCTTGCTCTTGCTCTTGCTCTTGCTCTTGCTCTTGCTCTTGCTCTTGCTCTTGCTCT
>NZ_JBXAJM010000019.1:24405-125621 GCF_058797315.1 Pseudomonas sp. GW823-FHT02F05 | reverse complement strand
CGATGACGGTGTATCAAACGACAGATAGGTCGACTGTTACACCGTCATCGCAGGCAAGCCAGCTCCCACATTTGATTTTCAGCGTCTGTCAGAGCTCGCCGAGCCCATCGATCAGCGCCTGGTTCTGCTCCGGCGTCCCGATGCTGATGCGCAGGAACTGAGCAATCCGCTCCTGCTTGAAGTGCCGCACGATCACCCCTTGCTCACGCAACTTGGCGGCAAGCCCTGCAGCGTCATGCCGCGGGTGACGCGCAAAGATGAAGTTCGCTGCCGACGGCAATACCTCAAACCCCTTGCCCTGCAATTGCGCGACGACCTGGTTGCGGCTGTCGATCACCCACTGACAGGTTTTCTCGAAATATTTACGGTCGTCAAACGCGGCCGCCGCGCCAACAATCGCCAACCGATCCAACGGGTAGGAGTTGAAGCTGTTCTTGACCCGCTCCAGCGCTTCGATCAGGTCTGGGTGGCCCACGGCCAGGCCCACACGCAAACCGGCCAGTGAGCGCGATTTGGACAGGGTCTGGGTCACCAGCAGGTTCGGGTAACGGTCTACCAGGCTGATGGCAGTTTCGCCGCCGAAGTCGATATAGGCTTCATCGACCACCACCACCGAATCCGGGCTGGCCTTGAGGATCTGCTCCACCGCGTCCAGCGCCAGTACGCAGCCGGTGGGCGCGTTAGGGTTGGGGAAGATGATCCCGCCGTTGGGCCTGGCATAGTCAGTGGCCCGAATCTGGAACTGTTGGTCCAGTGGCACCGCGTCGAACGTGATGCCGTACAGGCCGCAGTACACCGGGTAGAAGCTGTAGCTGATATCCGGGAACAGCAGCGGCAGATCGTGCTGGAACAGACCATGGAAGATGTGCGCCAAGACTTCGTCGGAACCGTTGCCGAGGAACACCTTGCCGGCATCGATCCCGTAATACCTGGCCACGGCCTGCTTGAGCAGGTCGCTGTTGGGGTCCGGGTACAGGCGCAAGTTGTCGTTCAACTCGGCCTGCATTGCCGCCAGCGCCTTGGGCGATGGGCCGTAGGGGTTTTCGTTGGTGTTGAGCTTGACCAGCTTGGTCAGCTTCGGTTGCTCACCGGGTACGTAAGGCACCAGGTCCTTGACGAAAGGGCTCCAGAATTTGCTCATGCCTTACTCTCCCTTGACGATGCGGTATTCAGCGCTGCGTGCGTGCGCGCTGAGGGATTCACCACGGGCCAGCACCGAGGCGGTCTTGCCCAGTTCGGAAGCGCCTTGTGGCGAGCAGAAGATAATCGACGAGCGCTTCTGGAAGTCGTACACCCCCAGCGGCGACGAGAAACGCGCAGTACCGGAGGTTGGCAACACGTGATTGGGGCCGGCGCAATAGTCACCCAGGGCTTCGCTGGTGTGACGGCCCATGAAGATCGCCCCAGCGTGACGGATCGATGGCAACCAGGCCTGTGGGTCCGCTACGGACAGCTCAAGGTGCTCCGGTGCGATGCGATTGGCCACTTCAATGGCCTGCTCCATGTCACGCACCAGAATCAGCGCACCACGGCCGTTGATCGACTTCTCGATGATCTCGGCACGCTCCATGGTCGGCAGCAGCTTATTGATGCTGGCGGCGACCTTGTCGAGGAACTCGGCATCGGGGCTGACCAGGATCGCCTGGGCGTCTTCATCGTGCTCCGCCTGGGAGAACAGGTCCATGGCGATCCAGTCCGGGTCGGTCTGGCCGTCACACACCACGAGGATTTCCGAAGGACCGGCAATCATGTCGATACCGACCTGGCCGAACACATGGCGTTTGGCGGTGGCGACGTAGATATTGCCGGGGCCGACCACTTTGTCGACCTTCGGCACGCTTTCGGTGCCATAAGCCAGCGCTGCGACGGCCTGGGCGCCACCGATGGTGAACACACGGTCCACACCGGCGATGCAGGCGGCAGCCAGCACCAGCTCGTTGATTTCGCCACGCGGGGTCGGCACCACCATGACCACTTCGGTCACACCTGCGACTTTGGCCGGGATCGCATTCATCAACACCGACGATGGATACGACGCCTTACCGCCCGGCACGTACAGACCGGCGCGGTCCAGTGGCGTGACCTTCTGGCCCAGCACAGTGCCGTCGGCCTCGGTGTAGCTCCAGGAGTCCTGCTTCTGCTTTTCGTGATAGCTGCGTACCCGCGCCGCAGCGACTTCGAGGGCTTCGCGCTGCGGTGCGGTGATGCGCGTCAGCGCCAGCTCCAGGCGTTCACGCGGCAGGATCAGGTCAGCCATGGACTGCACGTCCAGGCCGTCGAACTGGCGGGTGAAGTCCACCAGCGCTGCATCACCGCGCTCACGCACGGCCTTGATGATGTCGAGCACCCGCTGGTTGACCGAGTCGTCGGACACGCTTTCCCAGCTCAGCAGATGATCCAGATGATGGGCGAAATCCGGGTCGGCAGCGTTGAGTCGGGCAATTGCAGTGGACGTGGTCATAGCGAGGGCCTCAATAGAATTGGCAAAAACTCAGGCGCCCTAAACTAGCAGTCGTTTCCGCTTGGGCACCTGAGAATTCTGGCTATGAGGCGGATAGACGGGCGTAGCTCTTCAGCTACGCGGGGGAGTCAACCGCGGTGTCGAGACTCCACTGCCTTGCGCAGGGTGTCGATCAACGCCTGGATACGGGCGTGCTGCATCTTCATCGATGCTTTGTTGACGATCAGGCGGGAGCTGATGTCAGCGATAAAATCCTGGGGCTCCAAACCGTTGGCGCGCAGGGTGTTGCCGGTGTCGACCACGTCGATGATCTTGTCCGCCAGGCCGATCAGCGGTGCCAGCTCCATGGAGCCGTAGAGCTTGATGATATCGACCTGACGGCCTTGTTCGGCGTAATAGCGCTTGGCAACGTTGACGAACTTGGTGGCGACCCGCAAGCGGCCCTTGGGTTCGACATCACCGACGCGGCCGGCGGTCATCAGCTTGCACAGTGCGATGCGCAGGTCCAGGGGCTCGTACAGGCCCTGGCCGCCGTATTCCATCAGCACGTCCTTGCCGGCAACACCCAGGTCGGCGGCGCCATGTTCAACGTAGGTCGGCACGTCGGTAGCCCGCACGATCAGCAGGCGCACGTCGTCCTGGGTCGTGGGGATGATCAGCTTGCGGCTCTTGTCCGGATTCTCGGTCGGCACGATGCCCGCTTCAGCCAGAAGCGGCAACGTGTCGTCAAGGATGCGGCCCTTGGACAGTGCGATGGTCAACATGGGAAATGTCAGTCCTTCATCAGGCTATTGCTGTCCGGTCGCAAACGGCGCCAGACACAGATCGAGGCCATGACAGCCTCGATTTGAAACAAACCAGTCAACAACAAACTGTGGCGAGGGAGCTTGCTCCCGCTGAGACGCGAAGCGGCCCTCGAAGAGCGGGACTGCTACGCAGTCCAGCGGGAGCAAGCTCCCTCGCCACAAACAGGGACTAGCCCGGTACGCGGCGAATCTTCGCGCCGAGCATCTGCAGTTTCTCTTCGATGCACTCGTAACCACGGTCTATGTGGTAGATGCGGTCGATCAGGGTGTCACCTTCGGCGCACAGTGCCGAGATTACCAGGCTGGCCGAGGCACGCAGGTCGGTTGCCATGACTGGCGCGCCCTTGAGCTTGTCGATCCCGGTGACGATGGCGGTGTTGCCTTCGACCTGGATCTTGGCGCCCATGCGGTGCAGTTCATACACGTGCATGAAGCGGTTTTCGAAGATGGTCTCGATCACGGCACCGGTGCCTTCGGCAATCGCGTTCAAGGAGATGAACTGCGCTTGCATGTCGGTCGGGAACGCCGGGTACGGAGCGGTACGCACGTTGACGGCTTTTGGCCGCTTGCCGTGCATGTTCAGCTCGATCCAGTCTTCGCCGGTGGTGATCTCTGCGCCGGCTTCCTTGAGTTTTTCCAGGACGGCTTCCAGGATGGTCGGATCGGTGTCCTTGACCTTCACACGGCCACCGGTCACGGCAGCGGCAACCAGGTAGGTACCGGTCTCGATGCGGTCAGGCATGACTTTGTAGGTGGCGGTGTGCAGACGCTCTACACCATCAATAGTGATGGTGTCGGTGCCAGCACCGGAAACCTTCGCGCCCATGGCGTTGAGGAAGTTGGCCAGGTCGACCACTTCCGGCTCGCGTGCGGCGTTCTGCAACACGCTGCGACCGTTGGCCAGGGCAGCGGCCATCATGATGTTCTCGGTACCGGTGACGCTGACGGTATCAAAGAAGAAGTTCGCGCCGCGCAGGCCGCCTTCCGGCGCCTTGGCCTTGATGTAGCCGCCTTCGACGTCGATGACTGCGCCCATGGCCTCAAGGCCACGGATGTGCAGGTCGACCGGACGCGAACCAATGGCGCAACCGCCAGGCAAGGCTACTTCGGCTTCGCCGAAACGGGCAACCATAGGGCCCAGCACCAGGATCGACGCACGCATGGTTTTCACCAGTTCGTACGGAGCGACCAGGGTCTTGATGGTGCGGGGGTCGATTTCGACGGCCAGCTTCTCGTCGATCACCGGCTCAATGCCCATGCGACCGAACAACTCGATCATGGTGGTGATGTCGTGCAGGTGCGGCAGGTTGGCCACAGTCACCGGGCCATCGCACAGCAGGGTCGCTGCCAGGATCGGCAAGGCGGAGTTTTTCGCACCGGAAATGCGAATCTCGCCATCAAGGCGGGCACCGCCGGTAATAATCAATTTATCCATAAGAATCTCGACGCCTTGGGGGCTCAGGTGCGCTCGGCCCAGGCCGCGCGGCTGAAAAATTTCATAGTGACCGCATGGATGCTGCCATCGGTGATCCATGGGTTCAAATGGGCATAGATCTGCTGCTGACGCTTGACCGGGCTCAATGCCGCCAGTTCATCGCTAATCACGTTCAGCTGGAAATTGCAGCCTTCGCCTTCGACTTCTACAGTCGTTTCAGGCAGCTTTCCTTCAAGGAAGCTCTTAACTTCTAGGGCCTGCATGCTCAACCTCTATCGGCGCCCAGTGCGCACGGGTCGCACATCATACAAAAAAGCCCCGCGCCTGCGAACCCCGCATAGCAGGACTCTGACGGGGGGCTTCTTTAATAATGTGTATCAGGGATGCGCCAGCAGCTCGGTCAAACCGGAAACTTCGGCAATTTCGCGCATGTCTTCTGGTAACGCACGGATGCTTACCGGCTTTTTCGCCGCCTCGGCATCACGCATGAAGCACAGCAACAACGACAAGCCGACGCTGCTGGACTTGGTCACCGCCGAGCAATCAAGCACCAGCTCTGGCGCCTTGCTGGCCTTGATCAGCGCCTGGCCCTGCTTGCGCAGGTCAGGCCCGGTGCGGTAATCCAGCACGCCGCTGAGGAACAGCTCGCCGGCGTCGCCGATACGAACAGCCGACTCGGTCATTGCGCAGGCTTCCCGGCAGCTTTATCGGTTTCTTCCTTGGCCTTGGCCACTTCACCGGCCCAACCATTGATGGTCTTGTCCAGATCGTTGCCATTGCGCTGCATCGCGTCGGCGAACTGATCACGGAACAGCTTGCCGATGTTGATACCGTTGATGATCACGTTACGCAGTTTCCACTCACCGTTGATCTTCGTCAGGGTGTAGGACACAGGGTACACGGCGCCATTGCTGCCGGAGACTTTCATTCCGACTTCGGCACGGTCGCCCGACTCGTCCTTGGGCGCATCAACGATAATGCCCTGGTTGTTGTATTCCAGCAGAGCGTTACCGTAGAACTGGAACAGCCCCTTCTTGAAGTTTTCCTGGAACGTCTGCATTTGCGCAGGCGTAGCTTTGCGCGAATATTTGACCGTCATGATGCTTTTGGAGATGCCTTCAGCATCGACCACAGGGCCAACGATCGTGTTGAGCGCGTTATAGAACTTGGAAGGGTCTTGCTTGTACTGTTCTTTATTAGCCTTGAGGTCAGCCAGCATTTTGCTGGTGGTGTCCTGCACCAAATCGTGGGCAGAACCTGCCGCGTTGGCCATCATCGGCAATGCTGCAAGCAGTACCAGCAGGCCACGTCGCAAGGTAGAGATCATGAACAGATTCCTCATTTAGCGTCTTTATTGACCGTATTGAGCAAAAATTTCCCGATCAGGTCTTCAAGCACCAGCGACGACTGTGTGTCGTGGATGGTCGAACCATCCTTGAGCAGGGCTGTTTCCCCCCCCACGCTGACCCCGATGTACTTCTCGCCCAGCAAACCCGCAGTGAGGATAGATGCCGTGGAGTCAGTTGGCAGATTATCTACCTTCTTGTCCAGTTGCATCGTCACCCGACCGGTAAAGCTGTCGCGATCCAGATCGATTGCCGTGACCTTGCCGATGGTGACACCGGCCATGGTCACTTTGGATCTGACCGTCAAACCGGCGATATTGTCGAAGTACGCGTAAAGTTTATAGGTATCGGCGGTAGGGCTGGCCGAAAGGCCGCTGACTCGCAGGGCCAGCAACAGTAAAGCCAGGATGCCAGCCAGCAAGAAAAGGCCGACACCGATTTCCACAGTGCGGTTTTGCATCAGAAATCTCCAAACATCAAGGCGGTCAAAATGAAGTCAAGGCCCAGTACCGCCAACGAAGCGTATACAACGGTCTTGGTAGTGGCACGGCTGATCCCCTCTGAAGTGGGCTCACAGTCATAGCCTTGGAATACGGCAATCCAGGTCACCACAAAGGCAAAGACAATGCTCTTTATGATGCCGTTGAGCACGTCACCGGTGAAGGTCACGCTGTTTTGCATGTTGGCCCAGTAGGAGCCGTCGTAGACCCCCAGCCAGTCAACCGCCACCCACGAACCACCCCAGATACCCACCACGCTGAAGATCATTGCCAGCAGTGGCAGGGAAATGAAGCCGGCCCACAGGCGCGGGGCAACAATGTACTTGAGCGGGTCCACGCCGATCATTTCCAGGCTGGACAGCTGCTCAGTGGATTTCATATTGCCGATTTCAGCGGTCAGCGCCGATCCTGCACGCCCTGCGAACAACAAGGCGGTAACCACCGGGCCAAGCTCACGCAACAGGGTCAGGGCCACCATCTGCCCTACCGCCTGCTCCGAGCCGTAGCTGGACAGGATATTGAAACCCTGCAGCGCCAGCACCATGCCGATGAATACGCCGGAGACCACGATGATCACCAGGGACATCACCCCCACCGAGTGCAGCTGCTTGACCAGCAGGCCAAAGCCGCCGCCGATACCGCCTCGCCCCAGCAAGGCGTGAAACAGGAAAATGGTCGAACGCCCCAGCACTTCGACGATGTCGATGCCCGAGCGACCGAAAAGGCGAACCTTCTCGATAAGAGATGTCTTGCGCATCAGCGCTTCCCCAGAAGATCTGAGCGGTAGTCCGCTGCCGGAAAGTGAAAAGGCACCGGGCCATCGGGGTTGCCGGTCATGAATTGGCGAATGCGCGGGTTATCGGCGTTCATCAACTCTTCAGGCGTACCCTGCCCCAGCACCTGACCATCACCCACTACATATAGGTAGTCGGCGATGCTCGCGGTTTCGGCCAGGTCGTGGGAAACCACGATACTGGTGATCCCCAATGCATCGTTGAGCAGGCGGATCAGGCGCACCAACACGCCCATGGCGATCGGGTCCTGACCTACGAATGGCTCGTCATACATGAGGATCTGTGGGTCGAGGGCAATCGCCCGCGCCAAGGCAACACGGCGCTTCATGCCGCCAGACAACTCGTCCGGCATCAGGTCGATGGCGCCGCGAAGCCCTACGGCCTGCAGTTTCAACAACACGATGTCACGAATCATTTCATCGGACAGCTGGGTGTGCACCCGCAGCGGAAAGGCTACGTTTTCGAACACATCGAGGTCGGTGAACAGCGCGCCGCTCTGAAATAGCACGCCCATATGCTTGCGCGCATCGAACAGATCGCTACGCGACAGCGTTGGCAGGTTCTGGCCGTTGACCCACACTTCCCCGGCACTGGGGCGCAATTGCATGCCCATCAGGCGCAACAGGGTGGTCTTGCCGCAACCGGAAGGCCCCATGATGCCCGTGACCTTGCCGCGAGGAATGCGAATATCGACGTTATTGAAGATGCTGCGCGTACCGCGCTTGAAGGTAAGACCCTTCAGCTCGACCGCGTAGGCGTTATCGGCACTCATCTAATCTCCTTGGGATGCAGCCTTTCACTCAGACACCATGTGTGCGACTTTGGTTTTCAACAGATGCGCAATAGTTGAGCACATGGGTTGGGCGGACCGAACTGGCGGCGAACTATATCACTGCTGGTACAGAGCCCCCAAGGCCGGAACAGCGCTGGTTCAGATTTGAGACAGGGAAAAAACGTTGCTTGCTATGTTACCGACGGTGGTTTTCAGTTATTCCGCGCACAAAGCCTGACGAACTTGCGTGAGGGAATTGATCATTACCGCTATAATCGCCGACTTTTCGTCAGGCTATACGATTTCAGACATGAGCCAATCCAGCGACCTTATTCAATCCGCACAACGCACCATACGCCTTGAGCTTGAAGCCGTAGAGGGCTTGCTGGCGCATATCGACGCGGATTTCGTGCGCGCCTGCGAGATGATTCTGGCCAGCAAGGGCCGCGTTGTGGTGGTCGGCATGGGCAAGTCCGGCCACATTGGCAACAAGATCGCAGCGACCCTGGCGAGCACCGGGACCACCGCGTTTTTCGTGCACCCGGCCGAAGCCAGCCACGGCGACATGGGTATGATCACCAAGGACGACGTGATCCTCGCCCTGTCCAACTCCGGTACTACCAACGAAATCGTGACCCTGCTGCCGCTGATCAAGCGCCTGGGCATCCAGATGATCAGCCTCACTGGCAACCCTGAGTCAACGCTGGCCAAGGCCGCCGACGTCAACCTGAACGTGCACGTAGCCCATGAGGCCTGCCCGCTGAACCTGGCGCCCACCTCCTCCACTACCGCCGCGCTGGTAATGGGCGATGCCCTCGCGGTGGCACTGCTGGAGGCCCGCGGGTTTACGGCCGAGGACTTCGCATTTTCCCATCCGGGTGGCGCACTGGGCCGTCGCCTGCTGCTGAAAGTGGAAAATGTCATGCATCGCGGCGCCGAGCTGCCGAGCGTTCCACGCGGCACCCTGCTCAGGGATGCGCTGATGGAAATGACCCGCAAGGGCTTGGGCATGACTGCCATCGTCGAAACCGATGGCCGACTGGCAGGGATATTCACCGACGGTGACCTGCGTCGCACCCTGGACCGCACCATTGATATCCATACCGCGACCATCGACGCAGTGATGACCCCTCACGGTAAGACCGCGCGCGCCGAAATGCTCGCGGCCGAAGCGTTGAAAATCATGGAAGATCACCGCATAGGTGCTCTTATCGTGGTCGACGACGATGACCGGCCGATCGGGGCCCTTAACCTTGGCGACTTGCTGCGCGCAGGAGTGATGTAAATGAACAGCGACCTGTTGCAACGCGGTAAAGACATCAAGCTGGCGATTTTCGACGTTGACGGCGTGCTGACCGATGGCCGCCTGTACTTCCTCGAAGACGGCAGCGAATTCAAGACCTTCAACACCCTCGACGGCCAAGGCATCAAGATGCTGATGGCAGCGGGCGTGCAAACCGCAATTATCAGCGGTCGAAAAACACCGGTTG
This sequence comes from Pseudomonas sp. GW823-FHT02F05, assembly GCF_058797315.1. NCBI lineage: Bacteria > Pseudomonadati > Pseudomonadota > Gammaproteobacteria > Pseudomonadales > Pseudomonadaceae > Pseudomonas > Pseudomonas sp. GW823-FHT02F05. The sequence continues at coordinate 116,017 of NZ_JBXAJM010000019.1, read as the reverse complement.
TGGAACGCCGTGCACAAAACCTCGGTATTCCTCACCTGTATCAGGGCCGCGAGGATAAACTGGTGGTGCTGGACGAGCTTCTTGGCCAACTCAACCTAAGCTATGAACAAGTCGCCTATCTGGGCGACGACCTGCCAGACCTGCCGGTGATTCGCCGGGTGGGCCTGGGCATGGCCGTCGCAAATGCCGCGGCGTTTGTCCGCGAACACGCCCATGGCATCACCACCGCCCGTGGCGGCGAGGGTGCCGCCCGCGAGTTCTGCGAGTTGATCCTGCGTGCCCAAGGCAGTCTTGAAGCGGCCCACGCCGCCTACCTATAGAGCGTTATATGCTGAGTAAAAAGATTCGCAACTTCCTGTTATTCGGGGTCATCGCCGCGCTGCTCCTGGCGGTGGGCTACTGGAATATCAGCCCGGAGCGCTTTCTCGACAAGCCTGTTGCACAGGTTGACGAAGGCCTTATCGACTATTACGCCACCAATGCCTACAGCATTCAGTATCTGCCCGACGGCAAGGTGCAGTATGAGATGACATCGGACAAGGTCGAGCACTTGAAGGCTTCCGAAGTCAGCCTGCTGACGAATCCGGACCTGAACCTGTATCGCGGCACCGAATTTCCCTGGCACGTGACCAGCAAGCGTGGCGAAGTCAACCCTGACGGCACCGAAGTTGAACTGATCGACTCGGTTCGCGTCGCACGTACAGACGCGCAGAACCGCGACACCATCATTACCAGCAGTCGCATGACCGTATTCCCACAGAAGCAATATGCGCAGACCGAGCAAGACGTTAGAATCGACGGCGCTGGCGGTGTATCGACTGGCAAGGGAATGAAAGCGTATTTGAAAGAAAGCAGGATACACCTGCTATCGAACGTAAGAGGACAGTATGAGGCTCGTTAAAACTCTCCCTATTTTGCTCGGTCTGGGCGCAGCACTGGGAAGCGTGAGCGCCTGGGCTCTGCCGAACGATAGCCAGCAACCGATCCACATCTCGGCTGACGATGCGCAGCTCGATGACAAGCAAGGTGTCGCCACCTACACCGGCGGCGTGATCATCACCCAAGGCTCGATGAAGATTACCGGCAACACGGTGACCCTGACTCGTACCAAGACCGGCGATATCGATGTGGTGACTTCGGTCGGCAACCTGGCTTATTTCGAGCAGAAGCAGTCCGCTACCGATACAGGCCCCATGAAAGGCTACGGCAAGACTATCCAGTATCACGCCCAGCAGAACCGCATCGTACTGATTGATCAGGCCAAGGTGCTGAGCCCGGACGGCAACTCCACGGAAGGTGAAAAAATCACCTATGACACCGTGAAGCAGATCGCTAACGCCGGTCGCGCCAACGGCAACAAGGTCACCGCACCCCGCCCACGCATCGACATGGTTATCCAGCCGAAGAAGAAGGCCGAGTAATGGCAACCCTGAAAGCCCAGCATCTGGCCAAGGCCTATAAAAGCCGCCAGGTGGTACGCGACGTCAGCCTGTCGATCGACAGCGGCCAGATCGTCGGCCTGCTCGGTCCTAACGGTGCCGGCAAAACCACCTGCTTCTATATGATCGTCGGGCTGGTCCAGGCGGACCAGGGTCGCGTATTGATCGACGACCTGGACGTCAGCCACCAACCCATGCACGGTCGTGCACGGGCAGGTATCGGCTATCTTCCGCAGGAGGCGTCGATCTTCCGTAAACTGTCGGTAGCCGACAACATCATGGCGATCCTCGAGACCCGCAAGGAACTCGATCGCGATGGCCGCCGCCAGGAGCTGGAAAGCCTGCTGCAGGAATTCCACATCAACCATATTCGCGACAACCTCGGCATGAGCTTGTCCGGTGGTGAACGTCGTCGCGTGGAAATCGCCCGCGCCCTGGCGACCGCGCCGAAATTCATCCTGCTGGATGAACCCTTTGCCGGCGTCGACCCGATTTCGGTGGGCGACATCAAGCAGATCATCCATCACCTCAAGGCCAAGGGCATTGGCGTGCTGATCACCGATCACAACGTGCGCGAAACCCTCGATATCTGCGAAACCGCGTATATCGTCAACGATGGTCAGCTGATTGCCGAAGGCGATGCCGAGACTATCCTGGCCAACGAGCTGGTGAAGGAAGTGTACCTGGGTCACGAGTTCCGCCTGTAAACACAGGGGTATCGCGCTCTTACCTGGAGCGTGCGGGAGTCAATGGAAACCTCGGTTTTTTTATTGTTACCGCGCTCTAGGCAAAGGCCCCGAGATCAGGCATATAATTTGCTTATGTTTGGCGCTCACGCGCCCTGTCGTGGATGGCGCATTGCGCCGGCGAATAAGGTGTTAAGCCCCTGCCATGAAACCATCGCTAGTCCTGAGAATGGGCCAGCAGCTGACGATGACACCGCAGCTGCAACAGGCCATCCGCCTGCTCCAATTGTCGACCCTGGACCTGCAACAGGAGATCCAGGAGGCCCTGGAGTCCAATCCGATGCTCGAACGCCAGGAAGAAGGCGACGACTTCGATAACGCAGATCCTCTGGCCGATAACATCGAGCAAAAACCCAATTCCGACGTGCAGGAACCCTCCTATCAGGAAACCGCCCCGACGGTGGACAACCTGGAGGAAGGCGACTGGAACGAACGCATTCCCAACGAGCTTCCCGTGGACACCGCCTGGGAAGACGTCTACCAGACCAGCGCCAGCAGCCTGCCAAGCAGCGATGATGACGAGTGGGACTTCACTACCCGCACGTCGGCGGGCGAGAGCCTTCAGAGCCACTTGCTGTGGCAACTGAACCTGGCGCCGATGTCCGATACCGATCGCCTGATCGCGGTAACCCTGATCGATTGCATCAATAATCAGGGTTACCTGGACGAAACCCTCGACGAGATCCTCGAGGCCTTCGACCCGGAACTGGATATCGAACTGGACGAAATCGAAGCCGTCCTGCACCGCATCCAGCAATTCGAGCCCGCAGGCATCGGCGCACGCACACTCAGCGAGTGCCTGTTACTGCAACTGCGCCAATTACCGGCCAAGACGCCATGGCTCACGGAAGCGCAACGCTTGGTCAGTGACTACATCGACCTGCTGGGCAGTCGCGACTACAGCCAACTGATGCGCCGTATGAAGCTCAAGGAAGATGACTTGCGCCAGGTCATCGAACTGGTGCAAAGCCTCAACCCGCGTCCAGGCTCGCAGATCGAGTCCAGCGAAGCCGAATATGTGGTGCCCGACGTCATTGTGCGCAAGGACAACGAACGCTGGCTGGTGGAGCTGAACCAGGAGTCAGTACCGCGCCTGCGGGTCAACCCGCAATACGCAGGTTTTGTGCGCCGCGCCGACACCAGCGCCGATAACACCTTCATGCGCAACCAGTTGCAGGAAGCGCGGTGGTTCATCAAGAGCCTGCAAAGCCGCAACGAAACCCTGATGAAAGTCGCAACCCAGATCGTCGAACACCAGCGCGGTTTCCTGGAGTACGGCGACGAGGCCATGAAGCCTCTCGTGCTGCACGACATCGCCGAAGCCGTCGGCATGCATGAGTCGACGATTTCCCGGGTTACCACGCAGAAATTCATGCATACCCCACGGGGTATTTATGAGCTGAAATACTTTTTCTCCAGCCACGTCAGCACCTCTGAAGGCGGTGAATGCTCGTCCACGGCGATCCGCGCGATCATCAAAAAACTGGTTGCCGCTGAAAATCAGAAAAAGCCGTTGAGTGACAGCAAGATCGCTGGTTTACTGGAGGCACAAGGCATTCAGGTCGCCCGTCGAACCGTCGCCAAGTACCGCGAGTCCCTAGGGATCGCGCCTTCCAGCGAGCGTAAGCGGTTGATGTGACGGGCGGGCCACAGCGTTCCAGTGGTGGGTATTCCTGCCCACCGCTTTATGCACTGGCAACGAAGGAGAAGCTGTATGCAAGTCAACATCAGTGGACACCAGCTGGAAGTCACCAAGCCCCTGCGTGAATACACCGAGAGCAAACTGAACAAGCTTGCGGGGCATTTTGACAAGATCACCAACGTGCAGGTCATCATGGAGGTCGATAAGCTCAAGCAGAAAATCGAGGCCACCCTGCACGTACCGAATGCCAAGCTCGTCGCCAATGCGGAACATGAAGATATGTACGCGGCCATTGACTCCCTCTACGACAAGCTCGACCGCCAACTCATAAAGCATAAGGAAAAGAATCTGCACCTGATGCAAGGTACAGGTCGTTAACTCTCCCCCCATGATCCGACTTGAAAACATCCTGACCCCCGGCCGTTCCCTCGTGAACGTGCCGGGCGGCAGTAAAAAGCGCGCCCTCGAACAAATTGCCAACCTGATCGCCCGGGAAATTCCGGATCTGGAGATGCAAGATGTCTTCGAAGCTCTGATTGCCCGTGAAAAACTCGGCTCCACCGGTTTTGGCAACGGCATTGCGATCCCGCACTGCCGCCTCAAAGGTTGTGATAAACCTGTGAGCGCGCTGATGCACCTGGACGCTCCGATTGATTTCGACGCCATCGACGGCGCCCCGGTCGACCTGCTGTTTGTGCTGCTGGTCCCGGAAGCCGCCACCGATGCGCACCTGGAACTGCTACGGCAGATTGCCAGCATGCTAGACCGCAAGGATGTACGCGACAAACTGCGCAGCGCCTCCAGCAATGAAGCGTTGTACCAAGTTGTCCTGGATGAACAAAACGGGCAGTAATCATGCGTTTGATCATCGTCAGCGGTCGCTCCGGCTCCGGTAAGAGCACCGCCCTCAATGTGCTTGAGGACAACGGCTTCTATTGCATCGACAACCTGCCTGCCGGCCTGCTGCCAGAGCTGGCGGAGCGTGCACTGATCCATACCGAATTGGCGCAGCCGCTCGTTGCGGTCTCGATTGATGCGCGCAACCTACCCAGCCACCTCTCGCGCTTCCCGGAACTGTTGGAAGAAGTGCGTGCCAAGCACATTCATTGCGATGTGCTGTACCTGGATGCCGACGAAGAGACCCTGCTCAAGCGTTTCTCCGAAACCCGTCGACGCCACCCCCTCAGCAGCGCCAACCGTTCCCTGGCCGAAGCCATCGAGGACGAGACCAAGCTGCTCGGGCCGATCATTGACCTGGCCGACCTGAAGATCAACACCACCAACCTGAACCTGTATCAGTTGCGCGACGCGATCAAGCTGCGCCTGCTGAACCAGCCTGAGCCGGGCACAGCGTTTCTGGTCGAGTCGTTTGGCTTCAAGCGGGGCATGCCGGTAGATGCCGACCTTGTGTTCGATGTGCGCTGCCTGCCCAACCCTTACTGGAAACCGGAGTTACGCGACCAGTCCGGGCTGGATCAGCCCGTGATCGACTACCTGGCCGCACAACCGGACGTAGAAGAGATGTTCCTGGATATCTCCAGCTACCTGCTCAAATGGTTGCCGCGCTTTGCCGCCAGCAATCGAGCCTATGTCACCATTGCCATTGGCTGCACTGGCGGCCACCACCGCTCGGTCTATCTGACTGAGCGCCTGGGCCAGGTGCTGCAACAAACCCTCAAGAACGTCCAGGTTCGCCACCGCGACCTGAGTTGATAGGAACACCTGCGCGATGCCTGCTCTGGAAATTGAAATCATCAACAAGCTGGGCCTGCACGCACGGGCGTCGGCTAAATTCGTCGGCGTGGCCGGCCAGTTCCCCTGCCAGATCCGTGCTGGGCGTACGCCAGAGTCCATGGTCGATGGCAAAAGCATCATGGCGATGATGATGTTGGCGGCCGGCAAAGGCACAAAAATTCATCTGAGCACCGAGGGCGAGCAAGAAGACGAAGCAATGGCCGCACTGGTCGAGTTGATCAACAACTACTTCGACGAAGGCGAATAATCCCTACTGTAGGAGCGAGCTTGCTCGCGAAAAACGTCAACGATAACGCGGGCATCCTGGTTTAACGCAGTGTTCTCAGGTTTTTCGCGAGCAAGCTCGCTCCTACAGCCCCCCTCAACCCAACGCCGTATCCATCACCATCATTAGGCAAAACCCGATGCACAGCCCAAGGCTGGCGAGATTTTCATGGCCATTGCGGCGCGACTCGGGGATGACTTCATGAGTCACGACCAGCAACATTGCCCCGGCGGCCAACGCCAAACCCAGCGGCAACAACACTTCGGCAAGGCTCACCAGCCATGCACAGAGCACCGCAAATACCGGCTCAACCAAGCCTGATGCAGCGCCAATCAAAAAGGCTTTGATCCGCGACATTCCCGCCCCAGCCAATACCAGCGCAATCACCAGCCCTTCAGGCACATCCTGCAGGGCAATGCCCATGGCGAGGCTGTCGGCATCCGCCATGCCTCCGCCCGCAGAAACCCCCACAGCCATGCCTTCCGGAATGTTGTGCGCAATGATGGCAAACACAAACAACCAAATACGCGGCGGGATAACCGGTTTATCCGGTGTACCCACCAGCATTTCCGGGCTGGCGCCAGAAACCTTGCGGTCTACGAGGTACAGGCCGAACGCCCCGAGCATGATGCCGAAGCTGATCAAGCCACTGGCGCCCCAAGGTGAAAGTCCCAGGCTTTCGGCGGCGGCGATACCCGGCACCACCAGAGAAAACGCAGTCGCCGCCAGCATCACACCAGCACCAAAGCCCAGCAGGGTGTCGCTAAGCGCCATCGGCATGCGCCGAATCACCAACACCGGCACCGCGCCCAGCGCCGTGCCAAGCGCGCAAATCGCCCCACCCTGCAAAGCACGCAGTATGCGCGGTTCCAGGTTCAACCAGGCCAGCCCATGGGCCACCAATAACGCAGTACCTGCCAATAGCAGCAGCGTGCCAAACGCATAACGAAACATTCGCACGCTACCGATCGCCAGTGTTTGAGTGCCCATAGTCGGCCTTAGATCTTGTTATGGAGTGAATGTCAGGCCAAAGCGGCCTGATAGCGCGCGGCAACCTCCGGCCAGTTGATGACGCTATAGAATGCATTGATGTACTCCGGTCGTCGGTTTTGATATTGCAGGTAGTAAGCGTGCTCCCAGACGTCCAGGCCCAGCACCGGCGTATTGCCGCTCATCAGCGGGCTGTCCTGGTTGCCGCTGCTTTCCACCACCAGCGTTTTTTGTGGCGTAACGCTCAGCCAGGCCCAACCGCTGCCGAATCGCGTCAAGGCCGCCTTGGTGAACGCCTCCTTGAAGCTGTCGAAACCACCCAATTGCTCGTCGATAGCCTTGCCCAGCGCGCCCTCGGGTTTGCCGCCCCCTGTCGGTGACATGACCGCCCAGAACAACGAGTGGTTCGCATGCCCGCCTCCTTGGTTGACCACGGCAGCGCGTAATTTCTCCGGCAATGTTTCGACGCTGGACACCAGCTTCTCCACGGGCCAGCCGGCGAACTCAGTGCCCTCGACCGCGGCATTGAGGTTATTGATGTAGGTCTGGTGGTGTTTGGTGTAGTGAATTTCCATGGTTTGCGCGTCGATATGCGGCTCGAGGGCATCGTAGGCGTAAGGCAAGGCCGGCAAGGTATAGGTCATATCAATGTGCTCCATAATGGGACGTGGACGTTGGCGTCGCAGCACTTCCCAGCAGCCGATGAGTGCGTGGGTATTCGCCGTGATCGCTGATGAAATTCAGCAGCTCGACGTAGGTCTTGCTGCTCTGGCGCAACGCGGCCTCGCGCAGTGACGGGCTGAGGCGTGGGTCCTGCATGGTCTGCAAGAGGCGCTGATGGATAGCGCAGAGGTATTCGGCGCTTTCCTCAGGCTGGTTCAGGCGCAAGTGCAGGTCCGCCAGGTTGTGATGGGAAATGACACAGGCCGCCACTGCTTCGTCAGCATCCGCCCAGCGTTCGAACAACACTTGGGCCAGGGCCAGGGCTTGCAGATAGGCCTCGCGAGCGTCAACCAACTCGCCTGCCATAAAGCAGCGATTGGCCCGTTCGATCGTGCGTTTCCAGTGCTCCATGGTGAGCCTCCAAAGCAGGGTCGTTGATTACACGCCGCCGGCGGTGAGCTTTTCCGGGTCCAGCAGGACTTCCAGTTGGCTGCGAGGCAGGTCGGTGTGTTCGAGGGCGACATCGATCACCGGGCGGCCTTGCTGATACGCCTTCTTGGCGATTTCAGCGGCTTTCTGGTAGCCGATGATCGGGTTGAGTGCAGTGACCAGAATCGGATTGCGCGACAGCGCTTCCTTGAGCTTGGGCTCATTGACCTTGAAGCTGGCAATGGCCTTGTCCGCCAGCAACCGGCTGGCATTGGCCAGCAATTCCAGGCTGCTGAGCAGGTTTTGGGCAATGATCGGCAGCATCACATTCAGCTCGAAGTTGCCCGATTGGCCGGCCACCGTGATCACTGTGTCATTGCCGATGACCTGGGCGGCCACCATGGCGGTCGCTTCCGGAATGACCGGGTTGACCTTGCCCGGCATGATCGAAGAGCCTGGCTGCAGCGCCTCCAGTTCGATTTCACCCAGGCCGGCCAATGGCCCGGAGTTCATCCAGCGCAGGTCATTGGCGATCTTCATCAGCGACACCGCCGTGGCTTTCAACTGGCCAGAGACTGCAACGGCGGTGTCCTGGGAGCCAATCAGCGCGAACAGGTTCTTGCCGGGCGTGAATTTCACCCCGGTCAAAAGGCTCAGTTGCTGGCTGAAGCGCCTGGCAAACTCGGGGTGTGCGTTGACCCCGGTACCGACCGCCGTGCCGCCCTGAGCCAATGCTTGCAGCGCCGGTAGCAGGTCCTGCAAGTGACCGATATTGGCCTTGAGCTGCTGCGCCCAGCCGTTCAGCACCTGGCTCATGCGCACCGGCATGGCGTCCATCAAATGCGTGCGGCCGGTCTTGATGAACGGGTGAACCGCCTCGGCTTTTTGCTCGATGACTTGCACCAGATGCAGCAGGGCCGGCAACGTTTGCTCGTGCAGCACCAACGCGGCACTGACGTGGATGGTGGTTGGGATGATGTCGTTGCTGCTCTGGCCGCAATTCACATGATCGTTGGGGTTGACCGCCTCGCCCAGCAAACGGCTGGCAAGGGTCGCGATCACTTCGTTGGCGTTCATGTTGGAACTGGTGCCGGAGCCGGTCTGGAAGATATCCACCGGGAAGTGCTGCATGTAGTCGCCTTCCAGCAAGCCTTGGGCGGCATCGACAATGGCCTTGCCCTGCCCTTCGCTGATTTGCTTGAGCTCGACGTTGACCTTGGCCGCGGCTGTCTTGGCCAGGATCAGGGCGCGGATGAATTGCGCCGGCATGGGTTGATGACTGATGGGAAAGTTGTTCACCGCACGCTGTGTTTGTGCGCCATACAAAGCTTCTTGCGGCACATGCAGTTCGCCCATGCTGTCGCGTTCGATACGGGTGTCACTCATCATTAGATCCTTGCACCAAGTCAGAAACGGAAATCGAAGGCAGTAATTCGCAGCTCGCCAATTGCCAGGCAAAGGTCTGCCAGCGCTTGAGGCGGCAGGCACAGTGGGAGAGTTTTTCCAGGTCGCGCAGTGGTCGCCAGGCCTGGTCCAGGCACAGGGAGCGCCAATGCCAGGGCAATGCGACATCAGCGGCGGTGTCGATCAACAAACGAAATGAGGTTTCAGCGATCGTCCACGGATGGGTTGCGGTGCAACACGCCAGATACCGACCTTCGTTCAGGTAGTGCTCAATCAGGCGGGGTTCATTGGGATCGAGGCCACAGCGAATCTGGCGGCTCATCCAACGCCAGCTTTCCAGATAGGGATCCTCATGCAGGACAGAACTCATGAGCCACACTCATTCGGTAATGATATTTATTATTAAATGATATTGAGAATCAAAACAAGAGCAGCCCATTAATCCTGTCGTGACAAGGCAATAAAAAAGGCGCGCCATCTTTGCGATGGCGCGCCTTTCAGGACGTGCGGGAGGAATTAGCTGCCAGCGACCGTCATGCGTTCGATAAGCACCGAACCCGTGCGAATATTGCTGCGCAGTTCCAGGTCGTTACCCACGGCAACGATCTGCTTGAACATATCGCGCATATTGCCGGCGATGGTCACTTCCTGGACGGCGAACTGAATCTCGCCATTCTCCACCCAGAAGCCCGCCGCACCCCGCGAGTAGTCACCGGTGACCATGTTCAGGCCATGGCCCATCAATTCAGTCACCAGCAACCCGCGCCCCATCCGCCGCAACAACGCCGCCTGGTCTTCATCACCGTGGGTCACGAACAGGTTATGCACACCGCCTGCGTTAGCGGTGCTTGGCAGGCCCAGCTTGCGGCCGGCATAAGTACCCAGCACATAGGACACCAGCTCACCCTTCTCGACAAACGGCTTGGCATAGGTCGCCAGGCCATCGCCGTCGAACGACGAACTGCCCATCGCGCGCATCAGATGCGGGCGCTCGTCGATGGTCAGCCACTCAGGGAACAGCTTCTGGCCGATGGCGCCTTCAAGGAACGAAGACTTGCGATACAGGTTGCCACCGGAAATCGCGCCCAGGAAGCTGCCGAATAAACCACCAGCCAGCTCTGCGGAAAACAGCACAGGCACTTCGCAGGTCGGCACCGGGCGCGCGCCCAGGCGGCTCGCGGCCCGTTGCGCCGCACGCTGGCCAATGCTTGCAGGGTCTGCCAGTAAATCGCCTTGGCGGTTTACGTCGTACCAGTAATCACGCTGCATCTGCCCATTGGCTTCGGCAATCATCACGCAACTGAGGCTGTGACGCGTGGAGGCATAACCACCGATAAAGCCATGGCTGTTGCCGTAGACGCGGCAACCCTGATGAGTGCTCAAGGTGGTGCCGTCCGCATTCTTGATGCGGGCATCGGCATCGAACGCTGCCGCTTCGCAGGTCAGCGCCAGCTCGATGGCTTGCTCAGGGGTGATATCCCAGGCATGGAACAGGTCGAAATCCTGCACATCCTTGGCCATCAGCGCCTTGTCGGCCAGGCCCGAGCTTTCATCCTCGGAGGTGTGCTTGGCAATCGCCAGTGCTGCGGCAACGGTCTCGCGAATCGCCTCAGGGCCACTGGCGGAAGTGCTAGCCGAGCCTTTGCGCTGGCCTGCATACAAGGTAATGCCAAACCCTTGGTCGCGATTGAATTCAACCGTTTCCACTTCCCGCTGGCGCACCGAAGTCGACAACCCTTGCTCCAGCGACACCGCCACTTCACAGGCGCTGGCCCCCTGGCGCTTGGCTTCGGCAAGGATCTGCTCGACTTGTTCCTGCAGTGCCGGTAACGCTTGTGGACCGACGCTTTGGGCTGCACTCATGGTTTTCTCCACTCAAATTCTGCTTTCGGTAATGGCCATCGAGCGACCGGGCCGGACAAGCGGCCCCCGACTGGTTATCATGGCGGCGTTTCTTTGCGGACTGCCACCATGGTTGATTCTTACGACGACTCCCTCGATGGGGAGAAAAGCAAAACCCAGGTCAAACGTGAGCTGCATGCTCTGGTTGACCTTGGCGAGCGCCTTACAACGCTCAAAAAGGATTTGGTTGCCAAACTGCCATTGACCGACGAAATGCGTCGGGCCCTGGCCGATGCGCCCAAGCACACCGCGAATATCGCGCGTAAACGGCACATCTCGTTTATCGGCAAACTGATGCGCGACCAAGACATTGACGCCATTCTGACTTTGCTCGATCAAACCGATGCCTCCACTCGCCAATACAACGAACGCTTCCACAACCTGGAACGTTGGCGTGACCGCCTGATCTCGGGCGATGACGCGGTGCTGGAGAAATTCGTACTGGACTATCCGGACGCGGACCGCCAGCAATTGCGCTCCCTGATCCGTCAGGCCCAGCACGAGCTGGCGCATAACAAGGCGCCGGCCACCAGCCGTAAAATCTTCAAGTACATCCGTGAGCTGGACGAGACTCAACGCGGTCTGCGCTGATCCTCTTCCCCGGGTGGCGGTCTTCGCCACCCGAAGCTCCGGCTCCTACGATCCCGTGCCACCCACGGTAATCGCATCAATTTTCAAAGTTGGCTGGCCAACACCTACCGGCACCGACTGTCCATCCTTGCCGCACGTGCCCACGCCGCTGTCCAGCGACAGGTCGTTACCGACCATCGACACCTTGCTCATGGCTTCCGGCCCGTTACCAATCAGCGTCGCCCCTTTGACCGGCGCGGTAATCTTGCCGTCTTCGATCAGGTACGCCTCGCTGGTGGAGAACACGAACTTGCCGCTGGTGATATCCACCTGGCCGCCGCCGAGGTTGGCGCAGTAGATACCGCGTTTTACCGAGGCAATGATTTCTGCCGGATCGCTTTGGCCACCGAGCATGTAGGTGTTGGTCATGCGCGGCATCGGTAGATGCGCATAGGACTCACGACGACCGTTACCGGTGCGCGCCACGCCCATCAGGCGGGCGTTGAGCTTGTCTTGCATGTAGCCCTTGAGCACGCCGTTCTCGATCAGGGTGGTGCATTCGGTCGGCGTGCCTTCGTCATCGACGCTCAGCGAACCACGGCGGCCGGCCAGGGTGCCGTCATCGACAATGGTGCACAGCTTGGACGCAACCATTTCGCCCATGCGCCCGCTGTAGGCGGAACTGCCCTTGCGGTTGAAATCGCCTTCCAGGCCATGGCCCACGGCTTCGTGGAGCAACACGCCAGACCAACCCGAACCCAGCACCACCGGCAAGGTGCCGGCCGGCGCGGGAATCGCTTCCAGGTTGACCAATGCCTGGCGCAGCGCCTCACGGGCATAGCCCATGGCACGGTCGTCAGCAAGGAAATAACGGTAGTCGGTGCGTCCGCCGCCGCCATGGCCACCGCGCTCGCGGCGCCCGTTCTGTTCGACGATCACACTCACATTGAAACGCACCAGCGGCCGTACATCCGCCGCCAGCCCACCGTCGGTTGACGCCACGAGGATGCGCTCCCACACGCCAGCCATGCTCACGGTCACTTGCTGGATACGCGGGTCCAAGGCACGGGTAGCAGCGTCGATACGCTTGAGCAGCTCTACCTTTTCCGCACGACTGATCACTTCCAAGGGGTTATCCGGCGCATACAACTGCGCCACGTCCTGGGTACTGAACGCCTGCACCGTGCCATTCTGCCCGGCACGGGAGATCGAACGGGCGGCACGCGCCGCCAGGCCCAGGGCCTCTAGGGTGATCGCATTGCTGTAGGCAAATCCGGTCTTCTCACCCGATTGCGCGCGAACGCCTACGCCCTGGTCAAGGTTGAAACTGCCTTCCTTGACGATCCCATCTTCCAACGCCCAGGACTCGGAAATCTGCCCCTGGAAATACAGGTCAGCCGCATCGATACCCGGCCCGGCCAGATCGCCAAGTACGGTTTGCAGGCTTTCGATGGTCACGCCACCGGGTGCCAGGAGGTGATCACTGACTGAGGACAACAACTCGCTCATAGGTTTGGCCTTAAATTCATCGTTCTGAAGCAGGCCGCTGCGCGCCCTGCGAGAAAAAGCGCCGGTGATTGGCCACCGGCATGCGCGCCCGTATCGACGCCTGTTCACTGCTATCGCGTTCGGCCATTAACACCGCTTCGCCTTCATCCTGTTGCGCCAGCACTCGGCCCCAAGGGTCGACAATCGCCGCATGGCCAAACGTTTCCCGTGGGCCTGGGTGCACACCGCCTTGGGCGGCTGCCAGCAGGTAGCACTGGGTTTCGATGGCACGTGCGCGAATCAGCACATCCCAGTGTGCAGCCCCGGTCACCGCCGTGAAGGCCGAGGGCGCGGTAATCAGTTCAGCCCCCGCCGCACGTAACTCGCTGTACAGCTCGGGGAAACGCAGGTCGTAACACACCGTCAACCCCACACGGCCCACCGGCGTATCCGCCACCACCACATGGTTACCGAAAGCATAGTCGTCAGATTCGCGATAACGACCGCGAGCATCCGCCACGTCCACATCAAACAGATGGAGTTTGTCGTAGCGAGCGACGATTTCACCCTGATCATTGATCAGCAGCGAGCAAGCATTGGGTTTGGCGTGGGGCTGGTCCTTGGGCGGCAGCGGCAATGTGCCGGCCACTATCCATAAGGTGAGGTCGCGGGCGGCCTGTTTCAACCAGGGCAGCACAGGCCCTTGGCCCAACGCCTCGGCACGGCCTATGTCGGCCAGGTCGCGGCGGCCCATGGCGGCGAAATTCTCTGGCAGCACCGCGAGTTTCGCACCATCGGCCGCCGCCTGCTCCAGCAGGCGACGCGCCTGGGCGAGGTTGGCCAGCACGTCACTCTGGCTGACCATTTGAATTACCGCAAAGGACATGGGCCGACACTCCATACAGGGCATGGGGCCATGCTACTCCACAGGCTCTCAGTTTGGCTTTTCAAATGGCTTGTCGAAGGTGATTTTTGGATCCTTCCAGGGGCCTTGCACCTTGTATTGCACACTGGCGAAGCGCGAAACCCGGTCACCGATCAGCTTGTCGATCAAAAACAGCGCACCACCAATGGCCGGAGCACCGACAATCAGCGCCGCAATCGGCAGGTTGTTGGTCACAGGCAAGGTGACCAGCAATTTGGCGTCGACGCGATCAGCAACCAGATCCAGGGTGCCGTTAAGCTCCAGGTTGGTGGAAGGCCCGGTCATGGTGATGGGCTCGCGGGTCACGAACACGCCATTACTGGCGGCCAACAAGCCTTTGACCCGGTCGTAGCTCAAGCCCTTGCCGAACAAGTCGGAAAAGTCCAAACGCAAACGCCGCCCAATGGAATTGAAGTTAAGCAGGCCAAACACTCGCAATGCCTGGGCCCCGCCCTCCACTTCGACGAACTGACCTTTGCGGAACGCGGCATCCAGGCTGCCGGAAAACCGCTTGGGCCCGACCCAGGCCGGCGACCCCGGCCAGCGGCCATCCACGTCCAGATGAAAGTCTTCGCTGGTCACCGTAGGCGCAAACCCCCAGCCCTTGAGCACGTCGGCAATGTTGCGGCCATCAAGGCGGCCCTTGTACCAACTGCTGCTGGCGCCTGGCGCACCTTCCCAACCCCCGGCGCCTTTGAGCAGCATGCCCTTGAGGCCAAGGTCGAGGTTATTGAAGGCCAGCCCTTTGGCGGTGGGGCGGATCCTCAGCGACCAGGCCCCGATCAGGTCCGAGCCCTGGAACAGCTGGTCGACGGCAATATCCAGCGCCGGAATGCTTTTTGGGTCGATATCGGCCAGCGGGTCCGGCGCGTTTTCGTCCGCCTGCGCGGTCGGGTCTGGCGCAGGCAATTTCACATACTTGAGGTTGACCGCAATCGGCGCGCCTTTGGCGTCCGGCAGGTTCACCGCGCCCTTGGCTTGCTGGCTATCGAGTTGCAGGCCCCAGGCCGCTGGTTTGCGATCGAGCTGCAAGCTGACCTGGTCAAACTGGGTACCAAACCCGGTCAGTTTGCCCACCTTGAAGTCCGCACCGCTGAGCAGTTGCTTGGCATTGCCACCTGGATCATTGCCCGCGTAGCGATCCACAAGTTTCTTCCAGGGATCGATATCCAGTTCCGACAGCACGCCACGAATGCGCAGGCCCTTGGCACCGGGCAACACGGCATCGCCGTCGCCGAGGAACAGTTCGCCGCGGCCATCATTGAACTTGTCCGGCGGCGCGGCAAAAGTGAAATTCGCCAACTCGCCGTAATCAAACCAGTAACGGCGCTCAGCACCCTGCAAGGTCATGCGAAAGGTGCTGTCACGCCCCTGGCTGGCGGGCATGCCGAACGGTGCCGGCAGGTCCACCGCGACACCCTTGAGGTTGGAGTTGACCATCAACTGGCTGTCCGCGCCGTCCAGGATCACTTGCAACTGGTACGGAATATCGCCGGAGACCGGCAACGGCTGGCTGATTTTCAACCAGTCCGTAAGGCGCTTGACGGTGACCTGGCCATTGGCAGTCACCCGCGTGCTGATATTGCCCGGTTTGCCTTCGGCAAAGATCTGCGCCGTGATGGGGCGGTCGAACGCCTGGGCCGAGATCTTCTGCCCGCTCAGGCCCTTGGCGCTGTCGAAGCGAAAATCACCCTTGAGCTGGGTCAGGTCCAGCGGCGGCTCGGCCAATTGCAGGCGCGCCTTGTCGGTCTTGAAGTCCACCACGATCTTGGGCTCAGTGCCTTTGGCCAGCGGTACGTCCAGGTCCAGGCTACCTTGCAGGTCGCCCTCGCCTTTCCAGCCGGCAAACGTAGACGCCGTGCCGATAGGGGCTTCTTGAAGGATCTTCAGGCCGTCGCCCAAGCCGCCGGAGAACCCGCCCGTGAGCAGCAGATGACTGTCCCCGCCCGCTGGGGCGTGGGGGATATTGACGTAGACATCCTTGACCTGGGTGTCGAGCAACTGGCCCTTGCTCGCCAGAATGCGTACGCCGCTCTCCTCGACAAACACTTCGCCATTGACCTTGTTCACATGAGGCCAGCCCGGCTGGAAGGCGAGCTCGGCATCATGCACCTTGAAGAACAGGCTGATATTGCGCGATGCGGGCAGCGCATTGTGGCTGAGCGAGCCCTGGTACTGGAAGAAGCCTTCGTCCACCGCGCCCTTGAGGATCGCCGTGCGCAGCCATTCATCCAGCGCCGGGCTCAACACGGCGGGTAGATACTTGGGGGTGAAACGGCCATCGCCATCGACCATGCCGACCCGCAGGTCCATGTAGTCTTCCTGGCTGTGGTCGAAATGCAGACGAATCAGGAAGTCCGCCGCCACCTTGCCTTCCTCGCCCAGTACCTTGATATACGGGGCGATCAGGGTGAAGCCTTGCTTGTCCAGCTTCCAGGTCAGGCGCGCATTCGCCTGGATGTACTGCCACGGCTTGGCGAAGATCGGATACAGATGCAAGGAAAAGTCCTTGCTGTCCATGCGCAACTCACCCTGGCCCAGGTCGCCACTGATGCTGCCGGACACATTGCGTGCGGCCGGCGCGCCAAAGTAGGCATCGAAGCCGACACGCTCCAGGTTGGCGGCAAAACTGAGTTTGCGGTCGGTGGTGTCTTGCGGTCGGAAGTCCACCAGCACATTGCGTAACAGGCCAGTGGCTTTGAGGTGTTCGACGGCCTTGGCGAAACCGTCTGGCAGCGGCGCCAAGGCGTTGAGCAACGGGGTAATGGGGGTCAGGTCGAGGCGGTCGGCCTGCAATTTCCACACTTCCTGTTCCTTGTCGGTCGCCAGGCTTTGCTGCAATTGCAGGCGCGACTCCCAGCGGGTTTCGCCAATGTTCATCGCCAGGGAATCAAACAGCACCTTGAGGCCAGTGTCACTGCGTTGCAGGTAGGCGGTCAGGGCCAGGTTTTCAAGGTGCACCGGCTTACGGTCGGCGTAGCTGCCCTTCACTTGGGGCGAATTGAGGCGCACGGCAGCGCTTTGCACCGTACCTTTGGCCCAACTGAGCCAAAACTCGCCGCCAGCCTTCAATTGCGTCAGCTTCCATTGCTGGGTCAGTTTGGCGGGAATCCACTTGGCCCAGTCGCTCTGCGGCAGGCTCAGGTAGGCATCGACCTCAGCGTCTTGCCACTGGCTGGCACGAATGCGGCTACGCAGGCTGACCGCCAACGGTTGGCCATCGGGCAATGTCAGGCGAGCGTCCAGACGCTGCTGGCTCATGCCGGTATGCAGGCTCAGGCCCACATAGGTCACGGTCACTGGTGCCTGGTCGAAGGGTTGCAGGGTCACCTGGCTGTCCAGCACCGACACGCGCTTGACCATTTGCATGCGCGTCAGCAGTTGTTGCGGGTCCAACGGCTGGTCGTCCTGCACCGGCAAGCCTTGCAGGGTCCAGCGGCCGTCCTGGTCTTCCTTGACACTCAGTTGCAAACCACTGACTTGCAGATGGGCGATACGCACTTCGCGGGCCAACAGACTGGCCCACATATCCGGCACCACTTCCACCTGGTCCAGGCGCAAGGCACTGCTGCCCTCGCCGACCATGACGTCGTGGGCCAGCAATACCGGGGCAAACCCGCTCCAGCGGCCTTCAAGGCTGCCGATATGCAGCGGCGTATCCAGCGCAGCCTGGGCCTTGGCCTCGACTTCGGCGCGGTATTCGGCCACGAGCGGGGTGAGTTCGCGTCCCAGGCTCACGTACACCGCCGCCAATACCAGCAACAACGCACACAGGCCCAGGCCCCAACGGGTCAAGGCGGCAAAAAAGCGTATCAGACGCTCCATGTCAGGCGACCCTCAAAAAACGGTTAGCGGACGGCAGATCAAGGTCTGCCGGTCTCGAAGAAAATGCACAGTTGGGGATCAGAGCAACACCACGTCGTATTGTTCCTGGGAATACATGGTTTCGACCTGGAAGCGAATGGTGCGACCGATAAAACTTTCCAGTTCGGCGACGTTACCGGACTCTTCGTCCAGCAGGCGATCCACCACCTTCTGATTGGCAAGCACTCTATAACCTTCGGCCTGATAGGCGCGTGCCTCCCGCAGGATCTCACGGAAAATCTCGTAGCAAACCGTTTCCGGGGTCTTCAGTTTGCCGCGCCCCTGGCAACTGCTGCACGGCTCGCACAGTACCTGTTCCAGGCTCTCACGCGTGCGCTTGCGGGTCATCTGCACCAGGCCCAACTCGGTGATGCCGATGATGTTGGTCTTGGCGTGATCGCGCTCCAGTTGTTTTTCAAGCGTACGCAGCACCTGGCGCTGGTGCTCTTCATCTTCCATGTCGATGAAGTCGATGATGATGATGCCGCCCAGGTTACGCAGGCGCAGTTGACGAGCGATGGCCGTGGCCGCTTCGAGGTTGGTCTTGAAGATCGTCTCTTCAAGGTTGCGATGGCCCACGAAGGCACCGGTGTTGACGTCGATGGTGGTCATGGCTTCTGCCGGGTCCACCACCAGGTAGCCGCCGGACTTGAGTGGCACCTTGCGCTCCAGGGCTTTCTGGATTTCGTCTTCGACGCCATACAGGTCGAATATCGGCCGCTCGCCGGGGTAGTGTTCCAGGCGATCGGCGATTTCTGGCATCAACTCAGCAACAAATTGCGTGGTGCGCTGGAAGGTTTCCCGCGAATCGATGCGAATTTTCTCGATCTTCGGGCTGACCAGATCGCGCAACGTGCGCAACGCCAGGCCCAGGTCTTCATAGATGACGCTGGGCGCACCGATGGTTTTGATCTGTGCGTCGATCTGGTCCCACAGGCGCCGCAGGTAGCGAATATCCATGAGAATTTCGTCGGCACCGGCGCCTTCAGCGGCCGTACGCAGGATAAAACCGCCCGCTTCCTTGATGCCCTCGGCAGCCACGCAGTCGCTGACTACTTTTTTCAGGCGTTCGCGCTCGGCTTCGTCTTCGATCTTCAGGGAAATGCCGACATGGGCGGTGCGCGGCATGTACACCAGGTAGCGCGAGGGGATCGACAACTGGGTGGTCAAGCGTGCGCCTTTGGAACCGATTGGGTCCTTGGTGACTTGTACCACCAGGCTCTGCCCTTCGTGCACCAGGGCGCTGATGCTTTCTACCGCAGGGCCTTCACGCAGGGAAATTTCCGAAGCGTGGATAAACGCAGCGCGGTCCAGGCCGATATCGACGAATGCCGCCTGCATACCTGGCAGTACGCGCACCACCTTGCCTTTGTAGATATTGCCGACAATCCCGCGCTTCTGGGTGCGCTCGACATGCACTTCTTGCAGAACACCGTTCTCTACCACCGCCACGCGCGATTCCATCGGCGTGATATTGATCAGAATCTCTTCACTCATGGCTGGGTCTCGTTCAGGCGTTTTCACAATAGTGACCGGTCGCTTAAGGCTGGGCGCTGGAGGACGACGTTCAGCGCACGGTAAGGTTTTGCCAACAGGGTATGCCGAATTGCGCCAGGAGTTGCGCGGTTTCGCACACAGGCAGGCCCACCACCGCGGAATAACTGCCATTGAGCCCGGCAACGAACACCGAACCCAACCCCTGGATAGCATAGCCGCCGGCCTTGTCCTGCGGTTCATCACTGTGCCAGTAGGCGGTAGCCTCCTGAACAGAAACCTCGCGAAAACGTACACGACTGCTTACACATCGGGTTTCGCAACGCTGGCCGTCAGTCAGGGCAATGGCGGTGAGCACTTCATGTTCTCGACCGGAAAGCGCCATCAGCATCGCCAGCGCATCGGCCTGGTCAACGGGCTTGCCCAGGATCTGGCCATCCACGATCACAGCCGTATCGGCGCCCAATACACAGGCGCCCAGGGTTTGGCCAAGCGCAATAAAACCCGCCGTCGCCTTGCCGCGCGCAAGACGCTCGACATAGGCAACGGCAGGCTCGTTGGCAAGAGGGGTTTCATCAATAGCGGCGCTGACCACGGTGAAGGGCACACCGATCTGGGTCAAAAGTTCACGTCGCCGCGGGGAGCCCGAGGCCAGGTAAAGCGAATTCATTGCAGCCTCTCCCTGTTGAGTTCGATAACCAGGCAGAGCCTCGCAACCATTCAATTGATTTTATAGCGACGACGCAGCCCGCGCAGGCCAAAGCTGATCCAGGGCCACAACAATGCACTGACCAGCGCCGGCAAGACCAACGCCAGCGTAGGCTGACGGTTGCCGGTCAAGGCGCTCAGCCATAGTTGCACCAACTGCGCCAGGCCGAAGATCACCAGGATCACCAGGCACTGCTGCCACATCGGGAACATGCGCAAGCGCTGCTGCAGCGACAGCACCAGAAAGGTAATCAGGGTCAGGATCAACGCGTTCTGGCCCAGCAAGGTGCCATACAACACATCTTCGGCCAAACCCAGGCACATGGCCGTGACCATGCCCACCTTGTGCGGCAGGTTCAATGACCAGAACGCCAGCAACAAGGCCAGCCAGAGCGGGCGCAGGATTTCCATGAACTGCGGCAGCGGCGAGACGCTGAGCAGCAAGCCGATGGCGAAGGTCAGCCAGACGATCCAGCCATTGCGTGAATGAGTACCCGCCATTAGTCCCCCCTCTGCGGTGTGGTGGCCGGAGCGGCGGTCGGTTTAGCCGGGCGCGCGTTATGCGCGGCAGGTTTGGCCGGCGTTGCCACAGGTGCTGCAGCTGCCGGTGCAGGTGACGTGGCTGGGGCGGGTGCAGGTGGGCCAACAAAAGCAGGTTTTGGCACCGTGGCCGGCACGATAGGCGCGGTGCCATTCTGCTGGTCCTCCGCTTCCTGGGCCTGGGCAGCGTCGTTAGCGCGCTCTTCCGGGGTGCGGTTGTCGCTGAACACCAGCAGCAGGTAACGGCTGCGGTTCAGCGCGGCAGTCGGTACCGCCCGAACGATAGCGAACGGCTGGCCGGAATCGTGGATCACCTCTTTGACCGTCGCCACCGGATAACCCGCCGGGAAGCGCTGGCCCAGGCCAGAGCTGACCAACAGGTCGCCTTCCTTGATGTCCGCAGTGTCGGCCACATGGCGCAGTTCCAGGCGTTCCGGGTTACCGGTGCCGCTGGCGATTGCGCGCAAGCCGTTACGGTTGACCTGCACCGGAATGCTGTGGGTCGTATCCGTCAGCAACAGCACCCGCGAGGTGTAGGGCATCAACTCCACCACCTGGCCCATCAGGCCACGGGCATCAAGCACCGGCTGGCCAAGCACCACACCGTCGCGCTCACCCTTGTTGATGATGATGCGGTGGGTAAAGGGGTTGGGGTCCATGCCGATCAGCTCGGCCACTTCGACCTTTTCGTTGACCAGCGCGGAAGAATTGAGCAACTCGCGCAGCCGAACGTTCTGCTCGGTGAGGGCCGCCAGCTTTTGCATGCGCCCCTGCAACAGCAGGTTTTCAGTCTTGAGTTTTTCGTTCTCGGCGACCAGTTCGGTGCGGCTGCCAAATTGGCTGGACACGCCCTGGAAGAGACGTTGCGGCAGGTCGGTGATCCAGTAGGTCTGCATCAACACCAGCGACATCTGGCTGCGCACCGGCTTGAGCAGTGCAAAGCGGGCATCGACCACCATCAGCGCGACCGAAAGCACGGTCAGCACCAATAAGCGCACACCCAATGAGGGGCCTTTGGCGAAAAGCGGTTTAATAAGCCGCTCCTCCCAGGCAAATGTTCTCTTTATTCATACGGCATCAAACCGGCCTGGATGCAGATTGAAGAAGATAAACGCCAACAGGCAGCACTGCAAAGTGCTGCCTGCCGACGAAGCATGAACCATCCAGGCAATCTTATTCGCTGGAGAGCAGGTCCATGGTGTGTTTATCCATCATTTCCAGCGCACGACCACCGCCACGGGCAACGCAGGTCAGCGGGTCTTCGGCGACGATCACTGGCAGGCCGGTTTCCTGGGCCAGCAACTTGTCGAGGTCGCGCAGCAAGGCGCCACCACCGGTCAGTACCAGGCCACGCTCGGCAATATCGGAAGCCAGCTCCGGCGGCGATTGTTCCAGGGCACTTTTCACCGCCTGAACGATGGTGGCCAGGGACTCTTGCAGAGCCTCCAGCACTTCATTGGAGTTCAGGGTGAAGGCACGTGGAACGCCTTCGGCCAGGTTGCGACCGCGCACATCGACTTCGCGCACTTCACCGCCTGGGTAAGCGGTGCCGATTTCCTGCTTGATGCGCTCGGCGGTGGATTCGCCGATCAGGCTGCCGTAGTTACGACGCACATAAGTGATGATCGCTTCGTCGAAGCGGTCGCCGCCCACGCGCACGGATTCGGCATACACCACACCGTTCAGGGAAATCAGGGCGATTTCGGTAGTACCACCACCGATATCCACCACCATCGAACCGCGCGCTTCTTCCACCGGCAGGCCGGCTCCGATCGCAGCCGCCATTGGCTCTTCGATCAGGAATACTTCACGGGCACCGGCGCCAAGGGCCGATTCACGGATGGCGCGACGCTCCACCTGGGTGGACTTGCACGGAACGCAGATCAGCACGCGAGGGCTGGGCTGCAGGAAACTGTTTTCGTGAACTTTGTTGATGAAGTACTGCAGCATCTTTTCGCAGACGCTGAAATCGGCGATCACGCCATCCTTCATCGGACGAATGGCAGCAATATTGCCTGGTGTACGGCCGAGCATGCGCTTGGCCTCGGTGCCAACGGCAACGACACTTTTCTGATTACCATGGGTCCGAATGGCCACAACCGATGGCTCATTCAGAACGATACCGCGCTCGCGCACGTAAATAAGGGTGTTGGCAGTGCCCAGGTCAATGGAGAGATCGCTGGAAAACATGCCACGCAGTTTCTTGAACATGGGGAAAGGACCCTAGGCAACGCGTGGGTAAAAAAGTGCGGCAAACTCTAACAACGACAGGGATTTTGGGCAAGGCGCCAATGTGCTAAATTGGCCGACTTTCTGTGCACCAACCCCCACAATCGCGGCCTTATGACCGTAGAAATGCGGTAGTGTTCCGACAATCTAACACACGGACGCCCTCCGTTCTGTTTTCCACTGGAGAATCCCATGGCGCTTGAACGCTCCGACGTGGAAAAAATCGCACATTTGGCCTCGCTTGGCCTTAATGATGCCGATCTTCCACAGACCACCGCAGCCCTGAACAGCATTCTCGGGCTGGTCGACCAAATGCAGGCCGTGAATACCGACGGCATCGAGCCCCTGGCTCACCCACTGGAAGCCAGCCAGCGCCTGCGCGCAGACGTCGTGACCGAACGCAATAATCGCGAGGCCTACCAGTCCATCGCGCCAGCGGTCGAAAACGGCCTGTACCTGGTTCCGAAAGTCATCGACTAAAGGGAAAGAGCCTTTCATGCATCACATGACTCTGGCCGAGATCGCCCGCGGTCTCGCCGACAAATCGTTTTCTTCCGAAGAGCTGACCCAGACCTTGCTGGCGCGTATCGCCGCGCTCGATCCGAAGGTCAACAGCTTCATCAGCCTCACCGAGGAGCTAGCCCTGAGCCAGGCCAAGGCCGCCGACGCCCGTCGCGCCAACGGTGAGAACGGCGCGCTGCTCGGCGCACCGATCGCCCACAAGGACCTGTTCTGCACCCAGGGCATTCGCACCAGCTGCGGCTCGAAGATGCTCGACAACTTCAAGGCGCCCTACGACGCCACTGTGGTCGCCAAGCTGGCCGCCGCCGGCGCCGTGACCCTTGGCAAGACCAACATGGACGAATTCGCCATGGGTTCGGCCAACGAGTCCAGCTACTACGGTGCGGTGAAAAACCCGTGGAACCTGGAACACGTCCCGGGTGGTTCGTCCGGTGGTTCGGCTGCGGCCGTGGCCGCACGCTTCCTGCCGGCCGCTACCGCCACCGATACCGGCGGTTCGATCCGCCAGCCAGCCGCCTTCACCAACCTCACCGGCCTGAAGCCGACCTACGGTCGCGTTTCCCGTTGGGGCATGATCGCCTACGCCTCAAGTCTCGATCAGGGCGGCCCTCTGGCACGCACGGCTGAAGACTGCGCAATATTGTTACAAGGCATGGCAGGCTTCGATAAACAGGACTCCACCAGCATCGACGAGCCAGTGCCGGACTACAGCGCCAGCCTGAACACCTCGATCAAGGGCCTGCGCATCGGCGTGCCGAAGGAATACTTCAGCGCTGGCCTCGACCCGCGTATCGCCGAACTGGTGCAAAACAGCATCAAAGAGCTGGAAAAGCTTGGCGCCGTGATCAAGGAAATCAGCCTGCCGAACAACCAGCACGCGATTCCCGCCTACTACGTGATCGCGCCAGCAGAGGCCTCTTCCAACCTGTCGCGTTTCGACGGCGTGCGCTTCGGCTACCGCTGCGAGAACCCAAAAGACCTCACCGACCTGTACAAACGCTCCCGTGGCGAAGGCTTCGGCAGTGAAGTGCAGCGCCGGATCATGGTCGGGGCCTACGCCCTGTCGGCCGGCTACTACGACGCGTACTACCTCAAGGCGCAAAAAATCCGTCGCCTGATCAAGAACGACTTCATGGCCGCCTTTGAAGAAGTCGATGTGATCCTCGGCCCGACCGCGCCGAACCTGGCGTGGAAGATCGGCGCCAAGACCGGCGACCCGATCGCCGAATACCTGGAAGACCTCTACACCATCACCGCCAACCTCGCGGGCTTGCCGGGCTTGTCCATGCCCGCAGGTTTCGTCGATGGCCTGCCGGTGGGCGTGCAATTGCTCGCCCCATATTTCCAGGAAGGCCGCCTGCTCAATGTGGCGCACCAGTACCAGTTGAACACCGACTGGCACACCCGCACCCCTACCGGCTTCTGAGGAGAACACTATGCAATGGGAAGTTGTGATCGGGCTGGAGATTCATACCCAGCTCGCCACCCAATCGAAGATTTTCTCCGGTAGCGCCACCACGTTCGGCTCCGAGCCCAATACCCAGGCCAGCCTGGTAGACCTGGGCATGCCCGGCGTGCTACCGGTGCTGAACCAGGAAGCGGTGCGCATGGCGGTGATGTTCGGCCTGGCGATTGACGCCGAAATCGGGCAGCACAACGTGTTTGCGCGCAAGAACTACTTCTACCCGGACCTGCCCAAGGGCTACCAGATCAGCCAGATGGAACTGCCGATTGTCGGCAAGGGCCACCTGGACATTCCCCTGGAAGACGGCACCATCAAGCGCGTCGGCGTCACCCGTGCACACCTGGAGGAAGACGCCGGCAAAAGCCTGCACGAAGAATTCCCGGGCGCCACCGGTATCGACCTGAACCGTGCCGGCACGCCGCTGCTGGAGATCGTGTCCGAGCCGGACATGCGCAGCGCCAAGGAAGCCGTGGCCTACGTCAAGACCATCCACGCGCTGGTGCGCTACCTGGGCATCTGCGACGGCAACATGGCCGAAGGCTCGCTGCGTTGCGATTGCAACGTGTCGATCCGCCCCAAGGGCCAGGTCGAGTTCGGCACCCGCTGCGAGATCAAGAACGTCAACTCGTTCCGCTTCATCGAGAAAGCGATCAACAGCGAAGTACGTCGCCAGATCGAGCTGATCGAAGACGGCGGCAAGGTGATCCAGCAAACGCGCCTGTACGACCCGAACAAAGACGAAACCCGCGCCATGCGCAGCAAAGAGGAAGCCAACGACTACCGTTACTTCCCCGACCCGGACCTGTTGCCGGTGGTGCTGGAGGATTCGTTCCTCAATGACATCCGCGCCACCCTGCCGGAACTGCCGCAGCAAAAACGCGAGCGCTTCCAGGAGCAATTCGGCCTGTCGGTCTACGATGCCAGCGTATTGGCCTCCAGCCGTGAACAAGCCAACTACTTCGAAAAAGTCGTGAGCATTGCCGGCGACGCCAAGCTGGCGGCCAACTGGGTGATGGTCGAGCTGGGCAGCCTGTTGAACAAACAGGGCCTGGAAATCGACGACGCGCCGGTCACCGCCGAACAACTGGGTGGCATGCTGCTGCGCATCAAGGACAACACCATCTCCGGTAAAATTGCCAAGACCGTGTTCGAAGCGATGGCCGCCGGTGAAGGCAATGCCGACGAGATCATCGAGAAGCGTGGCCTCAAACAAGTCACCGACAGCGGCGCCATCTCGGCCGTGCTCGATGAAATGCTCGCGGCCAATGCCGAACAGGTCGAGCAATACCGCGCCGCAGACGAAGCCAAGCGCGGCAAGATGTTCGGCTTCTTTGTCGGCCAGGCGATGAAAGCCTCCAAGGGCAAAGCCAACCCGCAACAGGTGAACGAACTGCTCAAAAGCAAGCTCGAAGGCTGATCCATGATCGTTCCCACGCTCTGCGTGGGAACGATCCAACGGGGACATCTTGAAATGAAGCGTCTACTCGGCCTCCTGGCCCTGTCCTCCCTGCTGGCCGGTTGCGCCAGCGGCCTCATCGACCCCAACGGCTACGACGAAACCGGCACCGCGTCCTATTACGGCGCCAAGCACCATGGCAAGAAAACCGCCAGCGGTGAACCTTTCAACCAGAACGCCTTGACCGCCGCCCATCGGCGCCTGCCCTTCGGTACGCAGGTCAAGGTGACCAACCTCGACAACAACCGTTCTGTCGTGGTGCGTATCACTGATCGCGGCCCGCATACCCGTGGCCGCCTGATCGACGTTTCACGCAAGGCTGCCGAGCAGTTGCGCATGCTGCGCAGCGGTACCGCACGGGTACGCGTGCAAGCCCTGAACAACTGATCGAGGCAGCCTTGAGCATTTTCGGATTGAACGCCCTCTCACCCTGGAGCCTGCTCGAACTGGTGGGCGGCCTGATCTTGCTGATCATCGGCGCTGAAATCCTGGTACGCGCCGCAGTACGCCTGGCGGCGAGCCTCAAGGTGCGGCCACTGATCATCGGCTTGAGCATCGTCGCCTTCGGCAGCAGTGCGCCGCAGATGACCGTCAGCCTTCAGGCCACGCTGGCCGGCAACACGGATATCGCTGTGGGCAGTGTCATCGGCAGCAGTATCTTCAACATCCTCGTGACCCTGGGCTTGTCCGCACTGATCATTCCGTTGCGGGTCTCGCGGCAACTGGTGCGCGTAGATATCCCGGTGATGATCGTCGCCGGCCTGCTGGTATTTATCCTGGCGGCTAACGAAATGCTGACGCCCTTCGATGGCGCCGTGCTGCTGGTGGCGCTGGTGGCCTACCTTGGCGTATTGCATTATCAGACGCGTCATTCCCGCCGCCCGCGCACTCTGGACACCGTGGCGAAGGCGCCATGGCTGAGCAGTGTGCTGCTGATGCTCGGCGGTTTGCTGGTGCTGGTGCTGGCCGGGCATTTGTTGCTCGGCGCAGCGGTGGATGTAGCGGGCGATCTCGGATTGTCGGAGCGCGTCATCGGCCTCACGTTGATCGGCGTCGGCACCTCGCTGCCGTGCCTTGCCACATCGCTGATCGCCGCGTTGCGTGGCGAACGGGAGATCGCCGTGGGCAACGTGATCGGCAGCAACCTGTTCAACCTGCTCGGCGTGCTGGGCTTTACCGCACTGGTGGCGCCGACGCCGCTGTCGGTCTCGCCCAACGCCCTGGACTTCGATTTACCGGTGATGCTCGGCGCCATCATCCTGTGCCTGCCGGTGTTCTATACCGGCTATCGGGTAACACGTATCGAAGGGCTGGTGCTGCTGGGGCTGTACCTGGCGTACGGGCTGCATGTCATGGCCTTCACCACTGGCATGCCGCTGGCCAACAAGCTTGAACAATTGATGCTGTATTACGTCCTGCCAGCGTTAGGGGCTCTGCTGTTGTTCACCTCACTGCGCGCCTGGCACCGCCAACACAAGAGGGAATCGCAATGACCGAACAGAAAAAACCCGGGGTTGAAGTACGTCGCCAGGTCATGGGCGATGCGTTCGTCGACCGCGCCTTGGGTAATGCCACGGCGTTCACCCAACCGCTGCAGGACTTCGTCAATGAGCACGCGTGGGGCAGCGTCTGGAACCGCGAAGGGTTACCGCTCAAGACCCGCAGCCTGATCACCCTCGCCGCCCTCACCGCCCTCAAGTGCCCGCAGGAACTCAAGGGCCATGTGCGCGGTGCGCTGAATAATGGCTGTACGGTGGAGGAGATCCGCGAAGCGCTGCTGCATTGCGCGGTGTATGCAGGGGTGCCGGCGGCGATTGATGCGTTTCGGGCGGCGCAGGAAGTGATTGAGGCGTATCAGGCCGATCAGCAGTGACTGTCCTGTAGCTATCGCAGGCAAGCCAGCCCCCACACTTGAGGGTATTCACACGTCCACATGTGGGAGCTGGCTTGTCGGGTCGCCGCATCGCTGCGATGGGGCCTCAAGCTGCCCGCCGATTTCAGATCCAACCCCCCGCCTGCAACACAAAAATCCCGATATTCGTGGTCACCGCCGCCATCAGCGTGGTGATCACGATAATCGCGGCCGCCAGCTCATGATTACCCTGCGCCGCCCGGGCCATCACAAAGCTTGCGGCGGCGGTCGGCGCGCCGAAATACAGAAACAGAATCCCCAACTCCGGCCCTCGGAACCCCAGCAACCACGCGCCCAGGGTGGCGATCACCGGTAGCCAGATCATCTTCATCAGGCTCGCGCTCAACGCCATGTTGCCGCTCTTGCGCAGCGCGGCCATGGACAAGGTGCCACCGATGCAAATCAACGCCAGCGGCAGCGTGGTATCGGACAGGTACTGCAAGGATTTCTCAAGCCAACCGGGCACGCCGATCTGGAAGTACGCGAACGGCGTAGCGACGATCACGCTGATAATCAGCGGGTTGGCCAATACGCTTTTGAAGATGCTCCACGGGTCGGACTTGATCACCGGGCTATAGACCGCCAGCACAATGGTCGACAGCGTGTTGTAAAAGAGGATCACCAGCGCGGCGAGGATCGCGCCCAGGGATATGCCGTAATCGCCGTACATACTGGCCGCCAGTGCCAGGCCGATGACCCCGTTATTGCCACGAAACGCGCCTTGGGCGTAGATGCCTCGGTCTTCGCGCTTGCAGCGAAAGATCGCCCAACCCCAGGCCACGGCAAAGCTCACCAGGGTGGCGACGCAGAAGTAGATGAGCAGGCCCGGCTTGAGCGCCGAGTGCAGGTCGGCATGCAGAATGCCAAGGAACAGCAGCGCCGGCATGGCGACGTTGAACACCAGGGACGATGCGGTGTGGATAAAGTTGTCGTTGATCCAATTGATGCGCTTTAGAAACACGCCCAGGAACAGCATGGCAAACACCGGCGCGGTGATGGTGAGGGTGGTGAGGAAGATTGCCAGCATGCCGGGGAGAACCTTGGTGGGCGTCGTTAGTTGGCTAATGATAAGCCAGTACGAGCGGGTTCGTGTGGGCAACGCCATTCAAATGTGGGAGCTGGCTTGCCGTCGTAGGAGCGAGCTTGCTCGCGAGAAACTCCCAGGCGCCGCGTTCATTCAGTTAACACGCGTTATCGTTGGCGTCTTTCGCGAGCAAGCTCGCTCCTACAGGGTTAGCGCCTGGTCTCAGGTAATCGGCGCCGGGTTGAACAGCGTGATGTCGTTATGCAGCTTATGCCGCTCTGCCCAGGTCTGCTTCTTGCCGCTGGCCACATCCAGATAGAAGTGGAACAGCTCCCAACCCAGCTCCTCGATACTCGCCCGCCCCGTCGCAATGCGCCCGGCGTCGATATCGATCAGGTCCGGCCAACGCTGGGCCAGTTCGGTGCGGGTGGAGACCTTCACCACCGGCGCCATCGCCAGCCCATACGGCGTGCCGCGCCCGGTGGTGAACACGTGCAGGTTCATCCCCGCTGCCAGTTGCAAGGTGCCGCAGACGAAATCGCTGGCCGGTGTGGCGCAGAAGATCAGGCCCTTTTCCTTGAAGCGCTCGCCAGGGCCAAGTACACCGTTGATTGCACTGCTGCCGGATTTGACGATGGAGCCCAACGACTTTTCGACAATATTCGACAGCCCGCCTTTCTTGTTACCCGGCGTGGTATTGGCGCTGCGGTCTGCCTCGCCCTTGGCCAGGTAACGGTCATACCAGTCCATTTCCCGGACCAGCTCGCGGGCAACGTCCGGGTTCTTCGCGCGTGAGGTCAGCAGGTAAATCGCATCGCGCACTTCAGTCACTTCGGAAAACATCACCGTCGCGCCGGCGCGCAGTAACAGATCCGAGGCATACCCCAGCGCCGGGTTGGCGGTGATGCCGGAAAACGCATCGCTGCCGCCGCACTGCATTCCCAGGATCAACTCGGAGGCCGGCACGGTTTCGCGGCGACGCTGGTTGAGTTTTTTCAAGCGCACGTCGGCCAGGGCCATGATCTGCTCGATCATTTCGGTAAAACCATGGCTGGAATCTTGCAAGCGATACAGCCACGGCTCGCTCAGGTCC
The DNA here is from genome assembly GCF_058797315.1 of Pseudomonas sp. GW823-FHT02F05. Lineage (NCBI taxonomy): Bacteria > Pseudomonadati > Pseudomonadota > Gammaproteobacteria > Pseudomonadales > Pseudomonadaceae > Pseudomonas > Pseudomonas sp. GW823-FHT02F05. The sequence continues at coordinate 85,492 of NZ_JBXAJM010000019.1, read as the reverse complement.
ACGGAGCTGTCGTTGTCGTGCATCACCTGGCCGGCCTGGAGCTTTTCACAGCCCAGGCTGATCACCAAGGCTTCGCCGCCCAGATTGGGGTTGCGCGCCAGGTTGCGCACGGTGCGGATGGGAATGTAGGCATCCGTCGCCGTAATCGCCACGCCGCAGCCGTAGCTGTGGGTCAGCGCCACCACGTCATCGACATGCGGGTACTGGGGCAGCAACTCGTCCTTGATGCGCTTGACCGCATGGTCCAGCACGCCGGTAACGCATTGCACGGTGGTGGTAATGCCGAGGATGTTGCGCGTGCCCACGGTGCCGTCCGCATTGCGATAGCCCTCGAAGGTAAACCCCTCCAGGGGCGTCTGGGTTTCAGGCACCTCGGTGGACAGCGGCAAGCTGTCCAGCGGCGGTGCGGTGGGCATGCGCAACTGGTCCTCCTGCACCCAACTGCCACGCGGAATCGGCGCCAGGGCATAACCGATGGTCTGGCCGTAGCGAATAATCTGGCCGCCCTCGGGGATGTCTTCCAGCGTCACCTTGTGGCTCTGCGGGATGAAATCCACGGTGACCAGGCCGTCGGGAAACTCGGTACCGGCGGGTACCCCTTGATCGTTCACCACGATCACCACATTGTCGCGCTCGTGCAAACGGATCGAGCGCGGCGAGTCGGCATGTTCAATCAACTGCATCACACGAACCTCAGGAATGCGCTTGAGAAAGGTTGGTCAACTCTGGGCCCTGGGTAGGCGGCTCCTTGAGCACCACGCGCTTGATCGGGCCGACAATCACCAAGTAACTGAACACCGCCACCAGCGCGTTGGCGCCCACGAAGACCAGCGCCCATTTGAACGAGCCGGTGGTGCTGATGATGTAGCCAATCACAATCGGCGTGGTGATCGAGGCCAGGTTACCGAAGGTGTTGAACAAGCCGCCACTGAGGCCGGCGATTTGTTTCGGTGAGGTGTCGGATACCACCGCCCAACCCAATGCGCCCACGCCTTTGCCGAAGAAGGCCAAGGCCATGAAGCCCACCACCATCCATTCGATGTCTACGTAATTGCACGCCACGATGCTGCTGGAAATCAGCAGGCCACCGATGATCGGCGCCTTGCGTGCGAAGGTCAGCGAATGGCCTTTGCGCAGCAGGTAGTCGGAAATCACCCCGCCGAGCACTCCGCCGATAAAGCCGCAGATCGCCGGTAACGAGGCAATGAAGCCGGCCTTGAGGATGGTCATGCCACGCTCCTGCACCAGGTACACCGGAAACCAGGTCAGGAAGAAGTAGGTGATGCCGTTGATGCAGTACTGGCCCAGGTAGACGCCGAGCATCATGCGGTTGGTCAGGAGCTGGCGGATGTAATCCCACTTCGGCCCGTCGGTTTTCTTACCCTTGCCCTTGTCCTGATCCATATCGACCATCGCGCCATTGGCGGCGATGTGATTGAACTCGGCTTCGTTGATCATCGGATGCTGGCGCGGGCTGTGGATAACTTTCAGCCAGATCAGCGAGAAAACAATGCCGATCACGCCCATCACGATAAACACGTGCTGCCAGCCGAAGCGATAGACGATCCAGCCCATCAACGGCGCGAACAACACCGTGGCGAAGTACTGGGCCGAGTTGAAGATCGCCGACGCAGTGCCGCGTTCAGCCGTAGGAAACCACGCCGCAACAATACGGGCATTTCCCGGAAACGAGGGCGCCTCGGCCAAGCCCACCATGAAGCGCAGCATGAACAGCGCGACCACCGCAGTGGAGACGCCAAACTCACCGACATAGCCTTGCAGCACGGTGAACAGCGACCAAGTGAAAATGCTCAGGGCATAGACTTTTTTCGAGCCGAAACGGTCGAGCAGCCAGCCGCCGGGAATTTGTCCGGCCACGTAGGCCCAACCGAATGCAGAGAAGATATAACCGAGGGTGACCGCGTCGATACCGAGGTCTTTTTGCAGGCTGGAGCCGGCGATAGCGATGGTGGCCCGGTCGGCGTAGTTGATCGTGGTCACCAGAAACAGCATGAGCAGGATCAAATAGCGGACGTGGGTCGGCTTGGTCGCTTGCATGTAGAAGTACTCCCACTAATTATTTTTTTTGCGGGTAATGATTTTGTATTGCCTGGTTGCGCCTTCCTGTAGGAGCGAGCTTGCTCGCGAAGAACTTCAACGATTACGCGGGCATTCAGGATGCACGCGGTGAATTTGAGTTTTTCGCGAGCAAGCTCGCTCCTACAGAGAGGGTGCTGCGTGTTACGAACCGATGTAGCTGGTTTTCACCACGGTGTAGAACTCTTGCGCATAGCGACCCTGCTCACGCGAACCGTAGGATGAACCCTTACGGCCACCAAATGGAACGTGGTAATCCACCCCCGCCGTCGGCAGGTTGACCATCACCATCCCAGCCTGGGAGTAGCGCTTGAAGTGGTTGGCATATTTGAGCGAGGTGGTGGCGATGCCGGCCGACAAGCCGAACTCGGTGTCATTGGCCATGGCCAGCGCCGCCTCGTAGTCCGCCACGCGCACCACGTTGGCCACCGGGCCGAAGATCTCTTCACGGCTGATGCGCATCGCCGCTTCACTGTCGGCAAACAGTGTGGGCGCCAGGTAATAGCCTTCGGTGTCGCAGGTCACCAGGCCGCCCCCACTCACCAGCCGGGCACCTTCGCTCTGGCCGATGTCGATGTATTTCAGGTCCTGATCCAACTGGGCCTGGGATACCACCGGGCCAATGTCGGTGCCGCTATTCAAAGCGTGGCCCACCTTGATCGACTTCATGCGCTCGGCCATGGCGGCGACAAACTGGTCGTGGATCCCCGCGGTGACAATCAAGCGGCTCGAGGCCGTGCAACGCTGGCCGGTAGAGTAGAACGCACTCTGTACCGACAGCTCGACAGCCTGCTTGAGGTCGGCATCGTCGAGAATGATTTGCGGGTTCTTGCCACCCATCTCCAACTGCACCTTGGCCTGGCGCGATACACAACTGACCGCGATCTGACGCCCAACGCCCACCGACCCGGTGAAACTGATGCCATCGACTTTCGGGCTGTTGACCAACACGTCGCCGACCACACGGCCACTGCCCATCACCAGGTTGAACACACCGGCGGGGAAACCGGCGCGGGAGATGATTTCGGCCAAGGCCCAGGCGCAGCCCGGCACCAGCTCGGCAGGCTTGATCACCACGCAGTTGCCGTAGGCCAGGGCCGGGGCGATTTTCCACGCGGGGATGGCGATCGGGAAGTTCCACGGGGTGATCAGACCCACCACACCGAGGGCTTCGCGGGTCACTTCAACGTTGACGCCCGGGCGCACCGAAGGCAAGTAATCGCCCGAGAGGCGCAAGCACTCACCGGCGAAGAATTTGAAGATATTGCCGGCGCGGGTCACCTCGCCAATGGCTTCGGGCAGGGTCTTGCCCTCTTCGCGGGCCAGCAGGGTGCCGAGTTCTTCACGACGAGCGAGGATCTCGCTGCCGACTTTATCCAGCGCATCGTGACGCGCCTGGATACCGGAGGTGGACCACGCCGGGAACGCGGCGCGGGCAGCGTCGATGGCCGCGTTGACTTGGGCCACGTCGGCTTTGGCGTATTCGCCAATGGCGTCGGACACATCCGACGGGTTGATGTTGGTGCAGTAGTCGGCGCCGGTTACCCATTCGCCATTGATGTAGTTCTCAAAACGCTTTGCCTGGGACACGAATCTTCTCCTGACGCAAAAGGCCGCTGATTGCTCAGCGGCCTTGTGGATAATTTATTGCGCGCCTTGCTTGTCGATCAGCGCGGCGAGGGCTTCGTACTCTTCCGGCAGCAGGTCGGTCAGTGGCGTGCGCACCGGGCCTGCGTCATAACCGACGATTTTCGCACCGGCCTTGACGATGCTCACCGCGTAACCGGCCTTGCGGTTACGGATATCCAGGTATGGCAGGAAGAAGTCGTCAATGATCTTGCCAACGGTGGCGTGATCTTCGCGGGCAATGGCGTGGTAGAAATCCATCGCAGTCTTGGGGATGAAGTTGAACACCGCCGAGGAGTACACCGGCACGCCCAGGGCCTTGTAGGCCGCGGCGTAAACCTCTGCGGTCGGCAAGCCACCGAGGTAGCTGAAACGGTCGCCCAGGCGACGGCGGATCGACACCATCAGCTCGATATCACCCAGGCCATCCTTGTAGCCGATCAGGTTCGGGCAGCGCTCGGCCAGGCGCTCCAGCAGCGGTGCGGTCAGGCGGCAGACATTGCGGTTGTACACCACCACGCCGATCTTGACCGACTTGCACACGGCTTCAACGTGGGCGGCAACCCCGTCCTGGCTGGCTTCGGTGAGGTAGTGCGGCAGCAGCAACAGACCTTTGGCGCCGAGGCGTTCGGCCTCTTGGGCATACTCGATGGCCTGGCGGGTGGCACCGCCTACACCGGCCAGGATCGGCACGCTGGACGCACAGGTATCCACGGCGGTTTTCACTACTTGGGAATATTCGCTGGCCGCCAGGGAGAAAAACTCACCTGTGCCACCTGCGGCGAACAAGGCGCTGGCGCCATAAGGGGCCAGCCATTCCAGGCGCTTGATGTAACCCGCCTGGTGGAAATCACCCTGGGCGTTGAAATCGGTCACCGGGAAAGACAGCAGACCGTGGGAGAGGATGGACTTCAGTTCTTGTGGATTCATTATTCGAACACCCTGGGCGAAGACTTTCTAACGAAAGGTTGTTGTTGGTTTTGATGATGTCGTACGTCATCGTACAACTATAAATAGATTCGTCAACTGCAATTCATCCGGCGTAATCCCGCGAAGGCTTAAGACGCGGCTCTTGACGTAGGAAATCTCTCACCTATGATTCAAAAAGCTGTATGCATATACAGTTATCACGGAAGATTCCTACGACATAGCAAGGAGCTAACATGTCAGGTCTTGAACTCGCAGCACCCGAAAAAACACCACCTACCCTGCGCTTCGAAGGCGGTGAACACACCGCCATCGGCGATGACACCCTGCTTCGCTTCGTCAAGGACGCCCCGGCCATTCCTGCGCGCCAAGTCGAACTGCACCTGCCCAACGGGCTTGCGCTGACCTATGGCCAAGTGATCGCCCTGGGCGGCGACTTCTATGGCATCCCCGGCCAACCGATCAGCGAGGGCAATTCTCCGGCCGAGCGCGTGCAACGCTTCACCGCGGCCTTCAATTCTCTTGCCGTGTTGCCTGCTTCACGGGAAGAAGCGCAGAAGATCCTGGCGGTGATGCAAAAGGAGATCAACGCCGTCAACCAGGCGATCAAGGACGGCAAACAGCCTCATGAAGCCTATGACGCCTTGGGAGATACGTTGTCGGAGGAGTGGAACCGTATTACCGGTGGGGGCAGTGCTGTTTCGGCCCTCGTGCCGCTGGGGCGCTACCTGAAGCTGGCAGCGGACAACGCCGACCACTTCGGTGAATGGGCCCTGTCCGCCTACTTGGCCGGCCATACGGCAGCCTTGCAACAGGCAGTAGTGGCCCATCAGACCGGCACCGACCAGGCCCTGGAATTGGCCTACGCCATGAACAGCTTTGCCGATCATTTTTTGACCGACCTGTTTTCCGCCGGCCACCTGCGGGTACCGCGCAAACAACTGGCAGCGGTGGTGACGCCTGGAGAACTCGGCTCGCTGATCAGCCGCTTCATGCACGATGAAGACAGCAAATTCGGGCTCAAGGTGCGCAATGCCATGGGCGCTCAGTGGCATGCCTACGGCGACAAGCGCTACTTCGACAGCATCGACGCCGACAATCGCGTGCAGGTCAAACGGGCGGTACAGGCCTCGGCAGATGAAATCTTCGAAACCTTCATCAGCGGCATCGCGCCCTCCCCGGCTGAGTTCAAGGCACCGCTGTATGTGCCCGACCTGAACGCCGCGCAGAACCCGGCGAATAACTTCTCGCCGCTGTTCAAGATGGAGGGAGACAAGGTGCTGCGACGCAAGGACGTCAACGATTTGAACGACAAGCACTGGACCAATGATTGGTGGGGGTGGAGTACGTATTTGCTGCTTAAAGACTACAAGCCAAACCAACCCGCCAACTAACGGCTGGCATGATCGTTCCCACGCTCTGCGTGGGAATACAGCCTATGACGCTCCGCGTCACCCTGCGAGGGCTTGAGAAATTCACGCGCATCGGGACGCGGAGCGTCCATAGAGGCGTTACCACGCAGAGCGTGGGAACGATCAGACCCGCTGCGCCTCTGCCTCTTCATGGGCATGGCGCAGTCGTTCGCGACTGTTGGTCAAATGCAAGCGCATCGCAGCCCGCGCCGCATCCGAATCCTGGCGGGCTATCGCCTCGTAGATCTCTTCGTGTTCGCGGCTCAAGCGGCTCATGTAGTGCTGTTGATCATCATGGGCCAGGCGCGCCGAATTCAGGCGGGTACGCGGAATGATGCTGGTGCCCAGGTGGGTCATGATGTCGGTGAAGTAGCGGTTGCCGGTAGACAGTGCAATTTCCAGGTGGAAGGCAAAGTCCGACGCCACCGCATCGCCGGCGTGGGCCGCACTCTCATTCAAGGCATCGAGGGCCGCACGCATGGCCGCCAGTTGCTCCTCGCTGCGACGCAGCGCCGCGAGGCCCGCAGACTCCACTTCCAGGCTGATACGCAGCTCCAGAATCGCCAGCACATCGCGCAAGGTCACCACGGTGGCCGGGTCTATGCGAAAACCGCTGGGGCTTGGCGTGTCCAGCACGAAGGTGCCGATACCGTGGCGAGTCTCGACCTGCCCCGCCGCTTGCAGGCGCGAGATGGCTTCACGGACCACCGTCCGGCTGACGCCATGGGCGTCCATGATCGCCGACTCGGTCGGCAGCTTGTCGCCGCGTTTGAGCTGGCCATCGCGGATCTGCTCGGACAACACCGTGACCAATTCCTGGGCAAGGCTGCGGCGCTTGCGGGGAAGACGTGGGGCGGCGTTGGCGTTTTCCATGATGAACCATCTTTCTCGACGAACTAAAGACCGCATCATAGCCCATGGTGGTTGTACGATCACCGTTCTGGCGCGACTTTCATCCATATCCTTCACGCAAAAAAAATGCCCCGACCGACGTCGGGGCATTTTTCAGATGGATCTGTAAGCGAAATCCGCCTACTTCACCACTTTCAAGCTTGGCCGACCGCTAGGGCGCGGCGGCTCGGTATCCGGTGGCGGTACATCATCACCGTCTTCGCCTTCGATCGTTTCGTCATCCTCCAAAGGCGACTCCAGATCGAACACCATGCCCTGGCCATTTTCCCGGGCGTAGATCCCGAGGATGGCACCGATGGGCACGAACAGCGTATGGGGCACACCGCCGAAACGCCCTTCGAAGCTCACCGCTTCGTTGTCCATGTGCAGGTGGCGCACGGCACTGGGCGATACGTTCAGCACAATCTGTCCGTCACTGGCAAAACCCTGGGGTACCTGAACCGCAGGAAATTCGGAATTGACCAGCATGTGCGGGGTGCAATCGTTGTCCACAATCCACTCATAGAGCGCGCGGACCAGGTAAGGTCGACTGGAGTTCATCAACGGCTCCTTAAGCCTTAGCGCATATCACGTTCGGCACCAGACAGACTTGCCTGGAAAGCCTCACGCGCAAACTGGCGCTCCATGTAATCAAGCAACGGCTTGGCCGGCCGTGGCAGTTCAATGCCCAGAATCGGCAAGCGCCAGAGTATGGGTAATAGGCAGCAATCCACCAAGCTTTGTTCCTCACTGAGGAAAAAAGGTTTATCGGCGAACAACGGCGAAACGCCGGTGAGGCTCTCGCGCAATTCCTTGCGCGCCTGCACACGAGCGGCTTCTTTGGAACGCGAATCCAGGATCACATCCACCAACCCGCACCAGTCACGCTGGATCCGATGGATCAGCAGGCGGCTGTTGGCACGCGCCACCGGGTACACCGGCAGCAAAGGCGGATGAGGGTAACGCTCATCCAAGTATTCCATCACCACGGTCGACTCCCACAACGCCAGGTCACGATCGACCAGGGTGGGCAAGCTGCCGTAAGGGTTCACTTCGATCAGCTTCGGCGGCTGACGGCCCGCCTCCACACTGATGATCTCGGCGCTGACACCCTTCTCTGCGAGCACGATGCGTACTCGGTGGGAATAGTGGTCGGCGGGGTCGGAGTAACAGGCCAACCGGTTGGTCACGCCCATGGCGGTCCTCCTCGCTTGTTGAAATTATCGAAAGCTCAAAAACGAGCGCGCCCAGAAAGCATCCCTGTAACGTCCGGTTCAAACCGACGCTACGTGTTCAGAGATGCCGCTGGGCGCGCAAGATTAACAGCAATTGCTTACGGTTGGATCAATGCACATCCTTCCAGTATTCACGCTTGAGCAAATAAGCGAATACGAAGAAGAAAGCCAGGTACAGCAAGACGTAGGTACCGATGCGCTGATGCTGCAGTTTGACCGGGTTGGCCGAGTAGGCCAGGAAGGTCACCAGGTTCTTGACCTTCTCGTCGAACTGCTCTTCGTTCAGCGTACCGGTCTTGGGCACGATGGTCAGTTGATCGCACGCTTCATGGGTCAGCGGCGTGCCGGTCAACGGATCATATTGCTTCTTGCCGTCTTCAACGACCTGAACCTGCTTGCATCCTACCACTTGGCGCCCCTGCAGGCCGACCAGAACGTTCGGCATGCCGACGTTCGGGAAGACTTTGTTGTTCACGCCATAGGGGCGTGCAGGGTCTTCGTAGAAGGACTTGAGGTAACCGTAGAGCCAGTCGGTACCGCGTACACGGGCCACCAGGGTAAGGTCGGGCGGTGCGGCGCCGAACCAGGTCTTGGCGTCGGCCGGTTGCATGCCGATGTTCATGTGGTCGCCGATCTTGGCGCCTGTGAACACCGCGTGGCTGAGCATTACTTCATGGGGAATGCCCAGGTCATCGGCAACGCGCTCGTACCGTTGGAACTTGGCGCTGTGGCAACCCATGCAGTAGTTGGTGAATGTACGCAGCCCATCCTGCATGGCGGCTTTGTCAGACACATCGATATCGACTTTTTCCAGCTGCGCACCATGTTCGGCAGCGAAGGACAGTAGCGGCAGTGCCGCAAGCACGAATGCAACGAGTAATTTTTTCATCAGCCAGTCACCCTTTCCGGAACCGGTTTGGTCTTCTCGAGCCGGGTATAGAACGGCATCAGAATGAAGTAGGCGAAGTACAGGAAGGTGCAGACCTGCGACAGCAAGGTCCGTTCAGGGGTGGGCGCCAATACACCCAACACACCCAGGATCACGAACGAAATGCAGAACACCCACAGCCAGATCTTGCTCAGCCAGCCTTTGTAGCGCATTGACTTGACCGGGCTACGATCGAGCCACGGCAGCACGAACAGCACCGCGATGGCCGCGCCCATGGCGATCACGCCCATGAGTTTGTCGGGGATCGCGCGCAAGATCGCGTAGAACGGCGTGAAGTACCAGACCGGGGCAATGTGCTCAGGTGTCTTGAAGGCGTTAGCTTGTTCGAAGTTAGGCTTCTCCAGGAAATAACCACCCATCTCCGGGAAAAAGAACACGATCGAGCAGAACACAAACAGGAACACGACCACGCCGACAATGTCTTTTACGGTGTAGTACGGGTGGAACGGAATGCCATCCAGCGGGATGCCGTTCTCGTCCTTGTGCTTCTTGATGTCCACGCCATCCGGGTTGTTGGAACCCACTTCGTGCAGCGCCAGGATATGCAAGACCACCAGGCCCAGGATCACGATCGGCAAGGCAACCACGTGCAGGGCGAAGAAGCGGTTCAGGGTAATGCCGGAGATCAGGTAGTCACCACGAATCCACTGGGTCAGGTCGTTGCCGATCACCGGGATTGCGCCGAACAGCGAGATGATCACCTGGGCGCCCCAGTACGACATCTGGCCCCAAGGTAGCAGGTAGCCCATAAAGGCTTCGGCCATCAGTGCCAGATAGATCAACATGCCGAAGACCCACACCAGCTCACGGGGCTTCTGGTACGAGCCGTAGAGCAGGCCGCGGAACATGTGCAGGTAGACGACGATAAAGAACGCCGACGCACCGGTGGAGTGCAACAGGCGCAGGATCGAGCCGTACTCGACATCACGCATGATGTATTCGACAGAGGCAAACGCCTCTTCCGCCGACGGCGTGTAGCTCATCGTCAACCACACGCCAGTGACGATCTGGTTGACCAGCACCAACAGCGCCAGGGAGCCGAAGAAGTAGAAGAAGTTGAAGTTTTTCGGCGCGTAATATTTGCTGAGATGGTCTTCCCACATTTTAGTGGCGGGGAAGCGCGCATCCACCCAATCCATGAACTTGCTCATCACGCGTTCTCCTTGTCGAGGCCAATGACAATGATGTCGTCAGATTCGTAATTGTGAGGAGGAACCGGCAGGTTCAGGGGCGCGGGCTGGGATTTGTAGACGCGGCCGGCGAGGTCATAGTGGGAACCGTGGCACGGGCAGAAATAACCGCCGACCCAGTCTTTACCCAAGTCGACAGGCGCCACTTCCGGGCGGAAGGTAGGTGAGCAACCCAGATGGGTACAAAGACCAACCAGCAGCAGAATCTCTGGCTTGATCGAACGTGCTTCGTTCTTGGCGTAGGCGGGCTGGTCGGACTTTTCGGATGTCGGGTCAGACAGCTGGCCTTCGATCTTCTTCAGATTCCCCAGGATTTCCTCGGTACGACGAACAATGAAAACCGGCTGGCCGCGCCACTCAGCAATCATCTGCTGGCCTGGCTCGATCTTGCTGACATTCACCTTCACCGGTGCACCTGCGGCTTTCGCCTTGGCACTGGGAAACCATGACCCCACGAACGGGACCGCAGCCCCCACCGCTCCTGCAGCACCCACCACGGATGTGGCTGCTACCAAGAAGCGACGCCGGCCTGCATTCACGCCGTCATTGCTCATTCAGTCCTCTCCCATCAGCTTTTTGGCCTGTTAAATCAGGCGTCTACTAAGTGTTGAATCTTTACTTATAAAAATTTTGACGGATGGTAATGAAAAGCCCCACGTATGACAAGGGAATTGCCCGGGGCTCCGTCTCCAGGCCTTGTAGTATAGGGGGTCTACGGATGTGGCAAGTTGTCACGGCGAAAAATGTGCATAAATCACAGGCAATAAAAAACGCCCAGCTCCGTGAGGAGCTGGGCGTTTTTGTGGAACGTAAAGCGAATTAACGCTTCGAGTACTGCGGACGCTTACGCGCTTTACGCAGACCGACTTTCTTACGTTCAACTTCACGAGCATCGCGAGTCACGAAGCCAGCTTTGCGCAGAGCGCCACGCAGGGTTTCGTCGTACTGCATCAGAGCGCGAGTGATACCGTGGCGGATTGCGCCAGCTTGACCACTTACACCGCCACCGATAACGGTGACGTAGATGTCGAACTTTTCAACGGTCTCGGTCAATTCCAGCGGCTGACGAACTACCATGCGGGCAGTTTCGCGGCCGAAGAAGTTGTCCAGGGAGCGGTTGTTGATCGAGATGTTACCAGTGCCCGGACGCAGGAAAACGCGTGCGGTTGCGGTTTTGCGACGGCCAGTGCCGTAATTTTGAGTCGCCGACATAATGAACTATTCCGTTAAAACTTCAGTTCTTGGGGCTGCTGAGCAGCATGAGGGTGTACAGCGCCCGCATAGACTTTCAGCTTGCGAAACATATCGCGACCCAGTGGGCCCTTAGGCAGCATGCCTTTGACCGCGATTTCGATCGGGGCTTCAGGCTTCTTGGCAATCAGGCCTTCGAAGTTGGAAGACTTGATACCGCCTGGGAAACCGGAGTGACGGTAGTACATTTTGTCGCTTGCTTTGTTGCCGGTTACACGAACCTGCTCAGCATTGATGATGACGATGTAGTCGCCGGTATCAACGTGCGGGGTGTATTCAGGCTTGTGCTTGCCACGCAGACGGCTGGCGACTTCAGTGGCCAGACGACCCAGGGTCTGACCAGCGGCGTCGACGACAAACCAGTCGCGCTGAACTGTTTCCGGTTTTGCAGTAAAAGTTGTCATTCTTTAATAGCCTCAGGGGCCGCCTGTAAATTTAGACGGCGGATCTTACTGAATAGTGCGTACTTTGACAAGGTCAAAGGCAGCCGGATACAGACGCTATCGGGGGCTCGGGTCGGCGCGTCCGTTCAACGGCAAGATTCTTCGGCAGGCGGCGCATCACTTCCACTGCAGAAAGAGGTGGGCAATTATGCAGATTGCGAAAAAAAATTCAACCTGCTTTTATGATTGTTTTCCCCCCGAAGGAGTACCCGATGGATTACCGACAGCTGGGCCGCACCGATCTGAATGTCAGCGCGATCGCGTTGGGCACCATGACCTGGGGCGAGCAGAACAGCGAGGCAGAGGCCTTCGCGCAGATCGAACGGGCCAAGGCCGCGGGGATCAACTTCCTCGACACTGCAGAAATGTACCCGGTGCCGCCCAAGGCCGACACCTACGCCACCACCGAGCGCTACATCGGCAACTACTTCAAAAGCCGTGGTGACCGCGCCGACTGGATCCTTGCCAGCAAAATCGCCGGCCCCGGCAACACCATCGACTACATCCGCGATGGCCACCTGCGCCACAACCGCAAGCACATCGGCGCAGCCCTCGACGCCAGCCTCAAGCGCCTGCAGACCGACTGGATCGACCTCTACCAACTGCATTGGCCGGAGCGCAGCACCAACTTCTTCGGCCAGTTGAGCTACAAGCACAAGGACGAAGACGACCTCACGCCACTGGAGGAAACGCTCGAAGCCCTGGATGAACAGGTGAAGGCCGGCAAGATCCGCCACATTGGCCTGTCCAACGAAACGCCGTGGGGCACCATGAAGTTCCTCGCCCTGGCCGAAGCCCGCGGCTGGCCGCGTGCAGTGTCGATCCAGAACCCCTACAACCTGCTCAACCGCAGCTTTGAAGTGGGCCTGGCGGAAGTTGCCATTCGTGAGCAGTGCGGCTTGCTGGCCTATTCGCCTTTGGCGTTCGGCATGCTCAGTGGCAAGTATGAAGACGGCGCACGTCCGGCCAAGGCGCGCCTGACCGAGTACAGCCGTTTCAGCCGCTACTTCAACCCGCAATCGGAAGCGGCATGCAGCCGCTATGTGGCGTTGGCGCGCGAGCATGGCCTGGACCCGGCGCAGATGGCGCTGGCGTTTGTGACACAGCAGCCGTTTGTGACCAGCAATATCATTGGGGCCACATCACTGGAACAACTGGACAGCAACATCGCCAGTGCCGAACTGAAATTGTCGAAAGAGGTGCTGGAAGGGATTGAGGCGATTCAGAAGGATCATCCGAATCCAGCACCTTGATTGATCCGCACTGATCGTTCCCACGCTCTGCGTGGGAATGCCGCCTTGGACGCTCTGCGTCCGCTTTCAGAGTCGTGACGCGGAGCGTCACATGAGGCGTTCCCACGCGGAGCGTGGGAACGGTCAATCAAGAGCACCTAACAATCAAAGTGCCCGCGCAATGATCTCCTTCATGATCTCATTGGTCCCCGCATAAATGCGCTGCACCCGCGCATCCGCCCAGGCCCGGGCAATCGGGTATTCCCACATGAAGCCGTAGCCGCCATGCAACTGCACGCACTCATCGAGCACCTTGCATTGCAGGTCCGTGGCCCAGTACTTGGCCATCGCCGCCGTGGGCACGTCCAGCTTGCCTTCCAGATGCAAGGCCATGCACTGATCGACAAACACGCGGCCAATCTGAATCTCGGTGGCCATCTCCGCCAGCTTGAACCGGGTGTTCTGGAAATCGGCAATCGCCTTGCCGAACGCCTTGCGCTCTCGCGTGTACTCGAGGGTCCATTGCAACGCCGCTTCGGCTGAAGACAGCGCGCCAATCGCCACGGTCAGGCGTTCTTGTGGCAGTTCCTGCATCAGGTAGGCAAAGCCCATGCCCGCCTGGCCCAGCAGATTTTCCTTGGGCACGCGCACATCCTGGAAGAACAGCTCCGAGGTGTCCTGCGCCTTCATGCCGACTTTCTCCAGGCGCTTGCCCTTGTCGAAGCCCGGCGTGTCGGCTTCCACCAGGAACAGACTGGTGCCCTTGGCGCCAGCCTTGGGGTCGGTCTTGGCGACGACAATCACCAGATCGGCCAGGTAGCCGTTGGTGATAAAGGTCTTGGAGCCGTTGATCACGTACTCATCACCCTCCAAAACCGCTGTGGTCTTGACGCCCTGCAGGTCGGAACCAGCGCCCGGCTCGGTCATGGCAATGGCCGTGACCATCTCCCCGGAGATCAACTTGGGCAGGTACTTGTGCTTCAGTGCTTCACTGCCGTAATGCAGGATGTAAGGCGCGACGATATCCGAGTGCAGGGAAAAGCCGATGCCGGTCAAACCCAGGCGGCTGACTTCTTCGATCACCACCGCGCTGTAGAGAAAATCCGCGCCCAGCCCGCCATATTCCTCTGGCAGGTGGGAACACAACATGCCCGCCTCCCCCGCCTGGTTCCACAGGTTACGTTCGATATAGCCCTGCTTTTCCCATTGCCCATGGAAGGGCACGGCGTGCTTTTCGAGAAAGGTGCGCACGCTCTCACGGAAGAGTTCGTGCTCCGAGCTGAACAAGGTTCTGGGGATCATGGGTCACCTGCGTGGATTGTCGGACAAGGACGAGCCCACAGAGCCTATGCCCCGAGGGCGTCACGGGACACTGGACACATGCGACAAAAAATAAGACGATCCAGCCGTCTGGTGACCACTTTCCCCTATAAGAATAAATGAAATTATGTCTAACCAAATCTCCACGCCGTTGCGGCGCGTCAGCATTTTGGCCATTGATCGGGTATTCGCTTCAACCCTCATGCAAGCCAAGGATTTCTTCCATCTCGCCAGCCTGCGCCATGGCAAACAGCAAGGCCTGGGCCTGACCCCAGGGTTCGAAACGCGCCTGGTCAGCCCCGACGGCCAGTCCGTGCGCAGCTTCAGCGATGTGATCATGCCAGTGGACGGCGGCCTCGAAGACGCCGACATCATTGTGCTGCCAGCTTTCTGGGACGACTTCGATGCCCTGTGCTCGCGCTACCCGCAAGTGCTGCCGTGGCTGCGCGAACAGCACGCCCGCGGCGCCGTACTCTGCGGCGAGGCCACCGGGGTGTTCTGGCTGGCCGAAGCCGGGCTGCTCGATGGCAAGGAGGCGACCACCTACTGGCGCTTCTTCAATGCCTTCAGCGAGCGTTTCCCCAAGGTGCAGCTCAATCAGGACAAGCACCTCACGGATGCCGATAACCTGTATTGCGCCGGTGGCACCACGTCGGCCTGCGACCTTTATATCTACCTGATCGAACGCTTCTGCGGCGCCAACATCGCCCAGGCGGTGGCCCGCGACATTCTCTACGAGGTGCAGCGCAACTATTCACCGGGGCGGATCGGGTTTGGCGGGCAGAAGCTGCATCAGGACGTGATCATCCTGCAGATCCAGCATTGGCTTGAAGAGCACTTTGCCGACAAATTCCGCTTTGAAGACGTCGCCCGGGAACACGGCATGAGCATCCGCAACTTCATGCGCCGCTTCCAGACCGCGACCGGTGACAAGCCGCTGCATTACCTGCAACGCCTGCGCATCGAGACCGCCAAGGGCCTGCTCTCGGGCAGCCGCAAGAGCATCAAGACCATCAGCTACGAGGTGGGTTACGACGATGCGAGTTTCTTTGCGCGGTTGTTCAGGCAGCACACGGAGTTGTCGCCCAACCAGTATCGCCAGCAATTTCAGCAGGCCGCCTGACTCCAGGCCAACACAAACCATTGTGGGAGCTGGCTTGCCTGCGATGACGGTGTATCAGCCAGCCTATAGTTGACTGATACACCCCCATCGCGGGCAAGCCCGGCTCCCACATTAGATCTCCATTGAGCCGGAGATTGATTAAGGCTTGTGCCCGCGCGACAGGAACTCGTGGGACTGCATTTCCAGCAAACGGCTCAGGGTGCGCTGGAATTCGAAATTCAAGCGGCCGCCGGTATAGAGGTCCTTGAGTTCGACTTCCGCCGAGATGATCAGCTTGACGTTACGGTCGTAGAACTCATCGACCATGTTGATGAACCGTCGGGCGATATCGTCGGTGGTCACGCCCATCTGTTCCACACCACTCAAGATCACGGCGTGGAAGATCTTGCCCAGCTCGATGTAATCGTTCTGGCTGCGCGGCCCATCGCACAGTTGGCGGAACTCGAACCAGGCCACGTCATCGCAGGTGCGCAACGCGATGATTTCGCGGTTCTCGATCATCAGCCTGTCGTTTTCCACCGCTTGCGTGCATTCCGGCGTCAGCGCACGGAAGCTTTTCTTCAGGCTTTCGTGCGCCGCTTCGTTGAGCGGGAAGTGGAACAGCTCGGCTTGCTCCAGGTGACGCAAGCGGTAGTCGACGCCGCTGTCGACGTTGACGATATCGGTGTTCTGCTTGATCAGCGCAATGGCCGGCAGGAAGCGCGCACGTTGCAGGCCGTCCTTGTACAGGCCATCGGGCACGATGTTCGACGTGGCCACCAGGGTCACACCGTTCTTGAACAGTTCTTCCATCAGCGTGCCAAGGATCATGGCGTCGGTGATGTCAGAGACGAAGAATTCATCGAAGCAGATCACCCGGGCCTCTTGGGAGAAACGCTTGGCGATGATGGTCAGCGGGTTTTTCTCGCCCGGCAGGGTCTTCATCTCTTCGTGCACGCGCTTCATGAAGCGGTGGAAGTGCGTACGCACCTTTTCCTTGAACGGCAGCGCTTCAAAGAAGGTGTCTACCAGGTAAGTCTTGCCCCGGCCCACGCCGCCCCAGAAATACAGGCCCTTGACCGGCGTGTGGTCTTTCTTGCCAAACAGCTTGCTGAACATCCCTGGCTTGCTTTGCGACGCGGCCACGAGGTCCTCGTACAGGCGCTGCAAATGACGCACGGCATTTTCCTGGGCCGCGTCGTGGAAGAACTCGGGGCGTTTCAGATCAGCTTGATATCGTTCTAGGGGCGTCATAATTTCGTTAGCAAGGCAACAAAAACGGGCCGACACTGTAACGACGGCCCTGGATAATGGCAATCAACCCTTGGTCGGGTTAATCCTCGATTGGGGCTAACGCAGCGCGCAAGGCTTCGATACCGGCATCTCGTTGCGCAGCATCCACGTAGAAAGCCGAGCTTTCTGCCACACACTCACCGTCGAGCCAAACATTGAAGCCATACGCTTCGGTGCGAATGTCCAAAGTTTGACCGGATTGCAATTGCTTAATCACCGCGCCGGCCTTTTTACCATCAGCAAATTCGCTCGACAGCAACAATGGCGAGCCATCGGCTGCAAGCACACGAAAGCGGAAGCTATCGCCTTCGCGGAAACTGAGGATACGTGAAGACTTTGCAGCTTTTTTCTTGCTGTTACTAATGGTGAAGTTGTCTTGGTTGACGAACGAACGCAGGCCCACCGCTTCACGCAGCTCGGCCAGGAACGGTGCCGCCACAGCGCGGGCCTTCTTGGCGCCGACCTGCAGCAGGTCCTCCATGTCCGATGGGCGCGCCATCAGTTGATGGTAACGCTCGCGCGCTTCGCCGAGCTGGCCGTCGAGCAGTTGGAACAGACGGTTCTTCGCCTCGCCCCAGCTTAGGCCTTCTAGCAGCTCGCCACGGAATTGGGCTTCCTGGGCCTTGGTCGCAAACGCCTGGTACAGGGTGAACAGGTGCGAATTGTCCGGATCCTTGGCTTCGCCTGGCGCGCGGGAGTCGGTGACGATCCGCGAGATCGCGTCCTTCATGTCCTTGGCGCTGGTGAACAATGGGATGGTGTTGTCGTAGCTCTTGGACATCTTGCGGCCATCCAGGCCCGGCAAGGTGGCCACGCTTTCTTCGATCAACGCCTCGGGCATGGTGAAGAATTCTTTACCGTTGCCGAACAGGTGGTTGAAGCGCTGGCCGATGTCGCGGGCCATTTCCACGTGCTGGATCTGGTCGCGGCCCACCGGCACCTTGTGCGCGTTGAACATCAGGATGTCCGCTGCCATCAGCACCGGGTAGCTGTACAGGCCCATGCTGATGCCCGCATCCGGGTCTTCACCGTTTTCCACGTTCTTGTCCACCGAGGCCTTGTAGGCATGGGCGCGGTTGAGCAGGCCCTTGGCGGCAACGCAGGTCAGCAGCCAGGTCAGCTCGGGGATTTCCGGGATGTCCGACTGGCGGTAGAACGTCACCCGGTTCACATCCAGACCACCGGCCAGCCAGGTCGCGGCGATTTCCATACGCGAGCGCTGGATGCGCTGCGGGTCATCGCATTTGATCAGGGCATGGTAGTCGGCCAGGAAGTAGAAGGAATCGGCATTCGCGTCTTCGCTGGCGAGGATCGCCGGGCGAATCGCACCGGCGTAGTTGCCCAGGTGCGGCGTGCCGGTGGTGGTGATGCCGGTGAGGATACGGGTACGGGTCGTCATGGGTGATCGCTTGTCATCAATTCGAAAGGCGTGGCAGCACCAGATCCTTGAGATCGGTCAGCTTGCCGTGAAAAAAGTGTCCGCATTCTGCCACTTTCAGCAACTCATGGGGGCGTTTGAGGGCGGCGGACCAGTCGTAGACCAGCTGCGGGTCAACCACTTCGTCGCTTTCCGGTTGGATCAGGGTCAACGGGCAGCCCAGCGGTAACGCGTCGGTATCGCGCAGGCGCATCACCGCAGCGGCAATCATGAACAGGTGTGCGAGCTTTTCACCTTTGGCTTCCAGGCGGCCGCCGAGGCTGGCGGCCACATACCCACCGAAAGAAAAACCGAGCAAGGTGATTGGCAGGTCCGGGTGCTTTTCCCGCAGCCAGGTGGCGGCCGCTTCAGCATCGTCGACCTCACCGGTGGACATATCGTGAGTACCGGCACTGGCACCTACGCCACGGTAATTGAAGCGCAAAGTAATCAAACCCGCATCGCGGGCAGTGCGTTGCAGGGTCGAGACGACTTTATTGAGCATGGTCCCCCCCTGCACCGGGTTAGGGTGGCAAACCAGCGCCAGGCCACGTGGTTCGGGGTGATCCAGGTACAAGGCTTCCAATTGGCCCACCGGGCCATCGATCAAAACGGGGGTTTCACGCATGAGCAAGGATGAACTCCGTGACCTCTCAAGGGGTCGACTCGTCTAGCTAAAAGTCTGTGCATGGCATCATTGCGAGCTTAATCGCGGTATACAGCGCAGGTTTGAGCCGTTAACGTAAAGCAAAGCCGTTTATAGAGGAAGGACTCGTGGAACACTCGCTCTTAGTTTGGTTGTTGCCGACTCTTGCCCTGGTTGCCGGTGTCGCCATTGGTTTCCTGGTTGCCCGCCTGCTGCCGAATGCCGCGCCTAACCGCACGCAGCGTCAGCTGGATGACATTCAGGAACGTTTTGACAGTTATCAGAACGAGGTTGTTACCCACTTCAACAGCACCGCGACCCTGGTCAAGAGGCTCACCCAGAGCTACCAGGAAGTACAGGATCACCTCGCCGATGGCGCTAACCGCCTGGCCCTCGACGACATCACCCGCCAGCGCCTGCTGGCCGCGCTGCATTCCGATGCACCGCAAACCCCACGGGAACGCCTGACCCCGCCTCGGGAAAACCAGGAGCCACCACGGGACTACGCGCCAAAGACGCCGAACGCTCCAGGCATGTTGGATGAGCATTACGGCTTGAAGAAGTAAGTCATCTTCGAGCAACAAAAAGCCCGGCTGATCGATGATCTGCCGGGCTTTTTGTTGGGTGCCTGAACCATCAGACAACACCATGCCCCTGTGGGAGCTGGCTTGCCTGCGATAGCGGTGTGCCCGTTGACACACCTGCCTCAGGCACTCCGCCATCGCGGGCAAGCCCGGCTCCCACATTGAGCGAGCAGGCACTCAAGTGAGTTGTTGTTCCTGCAACCGCCCACCGTCGATGCGCACATGCCGCCCATGGAAACGCTTGAGGCTGCTGCGGTGGCCGACGCTGACGATGCTCAACCCCGGCAACTCATCGATCAACGCCTGGTACAAGGTTGCTTCGTCTTCTTCATCCATGGCCGAGGTTGCCTCATCCATGTACAGCCATCGCGGTGCAAACAACAGCGCACGGGCAAAGGCCAGGCGCTGTTGCTCGCCGGGCGAGAGCATGCGTTGCCAGTGGTTGGCTTCATCCAGGCGGCTGACCAAATGGGGCAGGCGACAGGTTTCCAGCACCTGTGCATAACGTTCTGGTGAATAGACGCTGTCGTCCTGTGGATAACTCAACACGGCCTTGAGTGTACCAATCGGCAGGTAAGGCTTTTGCGGCAGGAACAGGTAGCGCGTCGCCGGCAGGCGAATGCTGCCATGACCGGCGGGCCACAGATGCCCCATCGCCCGCAGCAAAGTGCTCTTGCCGCTGCCGGAACGCCCGCTGAGCATGACGCGCTGGCCAGGCTCCACGGTCATGTCGGCGTCGGTGAGCAAATGGCGGCCGTCGGCCAGGTCCATGCCCAGGTCCTTGATCACCAGGCGCTCGCCTTCAGGGCGCACGTCGATCGCCGGCGTGCGTTGCTCGTTGTCGCTCATGGCCTGCTGGAAACTCAGCAGACGGTCGCTGGTGGCGCGCCATGTCGCCAGTTCCGAATAGGCGTTGATAAACCAACTGAAGTTCTCTTGCACGTTGCCGAACGCCGAGTTGATTTGCATCAGCTCCCCCAGCTCGATCTTGCCGGTGAAGTAGCGCGGCGCGGCGACGATAAAGGGGAAGATGATCGCGATCTGGCTGTAGCCAGCGGTGAAAAAGGTCAGGCGCTTGGACACTTTCATGATGTCCCAGAAGTTCTGCCAGACCTTGCCGAAGCGCGAACTCAGGCGTTGCCTTTCATTCGGCTCGCCGTCGTACAGGGCAATACTTTCGGCATTCTCACGCACCCGCACCATGGAAAAACGCAGGTCCGCTTCGAAGCGTTGCTGTTGGTTGCTCAGGCCGATCAAGCGCCGGCCGATCAAGTGCGTCAGCCAACTGCCCACAGCGGCGTACAGCAGTGCACACCAGAACATGTAACCGGGGATGGTGACGCCGAACACTTCGATGCTACCCGAGACGCCCCACAGGATGATCGAGAATGACACCAGGCTGACCACGTTACGCAGCAACCCAAGGCCCAGGCTCAAGGTACCGGAGGTGAAGTTGTTAAGGTCTTCGGAAATCCGCTGGTCCGGGTTATCGGTGTAGCCGCCCTGCTCCAGCTGGTAATAATTCTTGTGGGCCAGCCATCGGCTGAAGTGTTTTTCGGTGAGCCAGGCGCGCCAGCGGATTGTCAGCATCTGGGTCAGGTAAAGGCGGTACACCGCGCCGAGTATCGCCACCGCCGCGATCCCGCCAAAATAGCCGATCAGTTGCCAGAAGGCCGCGGTGTCTTTCTTCTCCAGGGCGTTGTAGAAGTCTTTGTACCAGTGGTTGATCCACACGGAAATCGCCACGCTGAACAGCGACAGGCCAATCACTGCGGCCAGCAGCAGCCAGGCCCTGCCCTTCTCTTCACTGCACCAATAGGGTGTGATCATCGCCCAGGTTCGGCGGAAGAATTGCCCACGCACCGCGTCGTTGACCGCGCGATATTCAGCATTCTGATTCATCGTTCAGGCTCGGTAGGAAAAAGTCACAGGCGTTTGAACCGATCATAGGTGATCGGTTCGTGCGTCCGTGCAGCCTGAAGCGAGTTGTTCAGTCGCCGTTCAGCGTCGTACCGGGCGCTTCTGCAACTTGCGTTGCAGCGTGCGGCGGTGCATGCCCAGGGCGCGGGCGGTGGCGGAGATGTTGCCTTCGTGTTCGGTCAACACGCGCTGGATGTGTTCCCACTGCAGGCGGTCCACCGACATCGGATTTTCCGGCACCAGGGTGTCGAGGTCGGCATGCTCGGACAGCAAGGCGGCCAGCACATCGTCGGCATCCGCTGGCTTGCACAGGTAATTGCAGGCGCCGCGCTTGATCGCCTCGACGGCGGTGGCGATGCTGGAGTAACCGGTGAGGATCACCACGCGCATTTCCGGGTCGAGTTCCAGCAGCTTGGGCAGCAGCACCAGGCCCGAGTCGCCGTCCATTTTAAGGTCGAGGGCGGCGTAGTCCGGCAGGTCGGCCTGGGCGATGGTCAAGCCTTCTTCGGCAGAACCTGCGGTGCTGACGCGAAAACCGCGCCGGCTCATGGCGCGCGCCATCACGCGGGTAAAGGTCGCGTCGTCATCTACCAGCAACAGGTGCGGCAGTTCTTCGCCTTCGACTTGGATCTCGTCACTCATCGATATCTCCTCGTGCGACACGGGGCAGGCGCAGCTCGGTGAGCGTGCCACCTTCCTCATGACTATAGAGCTTCACTGAGCCGCCCGCGCGGGTCACGCTGGCCTTGCTCAAAAACAGGCCCAGGCCGAAGCCTTTGCCCTTGGTGGTAAAGAAGGGTTTGCCGATTTGCTCGGCAATGGCCAGCGGCACGCCCGCGCCGTGGTCACGAATGCTGATAGTGACGTTTTCCGCGTCCCAGTCCAACTGCACCCCGAGGCCTTCAGGGCAGGCATCGGCTGCATTGTTCAGCAAGTTGAGCAGCGCCTGGGTCAGGTCCGGCGGTGGCGCCATGCGCGGTACGCTGCCTTGGCCCAGCAGGTTGAAACGGTAACTGGCTTCGGGACGCATCAGGTGCCAGCGGTTGAGTGCCTCATCGAGCCACTGGGTGACGTCTTGCATTTCGACCGCCAGACGGCGGTTGGCTTCGGCGGCGCGCACCAGTTGCTGGAGTGTCAACTTGCACTGCTTGACCTGTTCCTGCAGCACACTCAAATCATCTTGCAGGGCCGGGTCGTGATGGTCCTGGGTCATTTCCTTGAGCAGCACGCTCATGGTCGCCAGCGGCGTGCCCAACTCATGGGCGGCGCCAGCGGCCTGGGTGGCAACGGCCAGCAGTTGCTGGTCACGCAGGCCCTCTTCACGGCGAATGGCGCGCAGTTCTTCCTGGCGGCGCAATTCTTCGGCCATGCGCGCGGCAAAGAAGGTAATGACTGCCGCAGACAGGGCGAAGCTCAACCACATCCCGTAGATCTGCAGGTTTTCCCGGGCGATGGGGAATGTCTGCAAGGGGTAGAACTGCGCCAACAGCAGGGTGTACAGCGTCAGCGCAATGCCCGACAGCACCACCGAATAGCGCCACGGCAGGGTGACGGCAGCGATGGTCAAAGGCACCAGGTAGTAGGAGACGAAGGGGTTGGTAGAACCACCGGAGAAGTACAGCAACACGCTGTGGATAAACAGGTCGCAGGCCAGTTGCAGGGCGTATTCCAGCTCGGTCACAGGCCAAGTGGTGCGCAGTCGAATGGCGGTGAACACACACAATACGGTGGAGAAGCCCAGGGTCACGGCCAATTGCAGCCAGGGCAGCGGCAGCAGGTCGAACCAATAGGCAAGCCCGACGGAACCGGCCTGTGCGGCCAATACCAGGGTGCGAATGAACGTCAGGCGCCAAAGGTTCTGGCGGGTGGCGGAAGTCAGTTTTACGGCGGCGAGCATGAGCTCTCCTGATGAGCGCTGCAGGTATATCGCACCGAGTATAACCAAGACACGAGGACGGCAGGGCTTATGCGGCAAACCGCCACAGCGCGGCCTTCTCCTGCCCACATAATTTGGCGCATTACTTACAGGAACCAAGGTGAGCATCGGGCCACCCAGAGGCCTACCGCCCACCGATGGGCATCATCATGCCTCGCCACTCAGGAACGCTTTCATGCAGATGAATAACGCACTCCCCACTCAAAGGCCCTACACCGCTGAACCGCCATCAGGTGCCACTCTTAGCCGCCAGCGACGTGCGATAGACCAGAGCCCAAACAACGAGCAATACCTCGTGGAAAGCGTGCGCAGGGATTTATCCAATAACGGTGGTGACGGTTACGAACTCGTCAGCGTGAACCACGATCCCGGCAAGACGGTGGGAGCCCATGACAAAACAATTGTACCCGTGGATGTGGGGATCAATATCGACAGCGCCAGCAATGCCGAGAACCTGGCCTTGGCCTTCAAGTCGGTAACGCAAGATGCCGCGCAGACGGTCAAGCAACTGTTCAAGGACAAGTGGAACCTGGACATCGACCCGGACAGAACGTATCTGACGACGTTCAACTACAACACTACCGGCAAGCCGCCCTACCCGGCCAAGCTGGTCGAACAGATTACACTGACGGACGCCCTGGTAAAAAACAGCCAGACTACGCCCGAAGGAAGGGGGGCGCTGGTTCCTCATTATGCCGGCGGCCCAGCAGTGAGGCTGGTCGATCACCTGCCCCATATTGCACCAGGCGTATTCGACGTCGCCGACCGATTCAACCCCAATCGCGAGTCGGCCCACATTACCCACACCTACCAAGGCATTTATACCGCCTCCACGCCCGGCACCCCGCAGGTCTATGCGCCTTCAACCCAGCTGTCAGTGTCGCCAAAGGACTTCAAGGAGCAAGTCTGGGCCACCGACTTCCAGCGCCCCTACATCGAGTTCCTTAACGACTTCTGGGACAAGCACGACCGTCAATACCCTATTGTGGCCAAGGCGGCACTCGTCAAAGCTGCACACTCGCAACATCAGGAGGGCAGCCTGACGCAGGAAGACAAACAACTGGTCCTGCGCGCAGCGGGGCTGCCTGGCAACACCCTGGCCTGGGCCGATACGCTGTTCAACGACCTCACACGCCCGACGCGGCCCGATCCTGGACTAGACGTAGGCCTGTTGAGCGTAGGGCAATACAAATCCACCGACCTGATGGTGATCACCGACAAAAACACCCGCCAGGGTGCCGATGGCAAACCGATCAACCGCACACTGCTGGTCATCCCGGGCAACTCTTCGCCAATCCACGCTTTTGACAGCGTAGAGCAAATGAAGCAGTGGTTGGCGAGCCAAGCCGCAGACCCGGAAAAACTCAAGGCACTGGAAGGACACTTCACCTTCAAGGACTTGAACAGCGGCCCGTTCAAAAGCGGCGTGCGTGAAATGCTCAAAGGGATGGCCGTGTGGCCCAAACATGCGCACCACCGTACCTGGCCTCCTGCAACGACCTTGAGCCTCCAGCGCTTCAACGCCACCGGGCGTTCAAACACCGGCCCTGATATCGACGCCACCGCCGATGTCTTTCAACAGATCGGCCAACGCCAATACGATCGGTCGTTCGACGACGCCAAGTCGCAGATCACCTCCGATGCCGACGTCACCAAAGCCAATATCCTGTCGGGCCTCAGCAAGGCAGCCATGATCGCGATGCTCTTTGCCCCGGTGGCCATCGCCGTGCCCGAAGTGGCTTTGGCGTTGGATGGGCTGTACATCGCCTCGGGTATCACCGAAGCAGGCATTGGCGCCGACGATTTGGCCAAAGGCAAACCCGGCGGCGTCGGTCATTTGATTTTTGGAGTGCTCAATGCCGCGCTGCCTGTAGCCACACGCCTGGTGTCCCAGGTCGGTACAGTGGTGGAAGAAGGGGCCTCGGCCAGTTCGCAACGCCCTGTTGGGCAGCCAGTGACTGATGCCCATCCGGGCAAGCCCTCGGTCGACCTTAACGTCGACAATAACTTTGCCTCCTTACTCCCCGAATCGGAACCTGTGGCGCCGGTCTCCGAAACACTGTCGACGGACGGTAAGTTGGTCACCCTCACGGGCACCAAGGATAACCTGGTCAAAGTCGAAGACAACCTGCACATTTTCACCGACATAAATAAAAATGGCCTGGAGCATCGCCTCAACATCATTGGCCACGGCGATGGCACCCATATTTATTACAAAGGCGGCAAACACACCCCGCAGGGGTTGTACAACACGCTCAAGCGCAATGGCATCTTCCCGGAGAGCTATGACAATATTCGCATTCTGAGCTGTTACTCCGGGGCGCAGGGCGAGAACTCCTTCGCCGCTCAATTTCAGCGACTCACCGGACGCCCAGTGAAAGGCTATGTAGGTGAACTGACTGCCAGGTACTCGCCCGAAGAGATCCTGGGAGATAACCAGACAATCTACGAAAGTGGCAAACCCCCTGTAACCTTCGATCATCCCAGTCCCGACGATGGCGTTTCGGGTAAAGAATTCAAGCCGGTGAAGACCAACCCGTATTCGATTTTCGATCACCCGTTCAAATGGTGGAATTTCAGCTACAAGCCTGTGACGTTTACTCCAAAAGGGGCCACCCTGTAACAGGGTCCTCGCGTGGCGTGAGGGTAGCGCACGCCACGCTGAAATTTATTTGTATTGGGTAAACCCGACGAACCCCAAGGCTACGTCTACAGTCTTACCGAACACGAATATCCCCAGGAGCTTCCATGTCTCGTTTCACTCGCAGTGCAGTTGTTCTCACCCTCAGCGCCAGCGCCCTGGCCAGCCTGCCGGCTATGGCCGCCGATGCACTGAATTACAACCAGATCTCCCTGCGCGCCGAAGTCAGCCAGGAAGTGGCCCGCGACAAGATGATCGTCACCCTTTACACCGAATCG
Source organism: Pseudomonas sp. GW823-FHT02F05 (assembly GCF_058797315.1). Lineage (NCBI taxonomy): Bacteria > Pseudomonadati > Pseudomonadota > Gammaproteobacteria > Pseudomonadales > Pseudomonadaceae > Pseudomonas > Pseudomonas sp. GW823-FHT02F05. The sequence goes on along the minus strand of NZ_JBXAJM010000019.1, from coordinate 59,102 downwards.
CAAAACGCCGACCCGGCCAAGCTCGCGGCCGAAATCACCACCACCCTGAACCAGGCGCTGGGCCAGGCTCGCGAAGTCAAAGGCGTGACCTTGCGCCAGGGCAGCCGCAACAGCTACCCGATCTACGACAGCAAGAACCAGAAGATCACTGGCTGGCGTGAACGTGCAGAACTGCGTATGGAAAGCGCGGACTTCCCGGCACTGTCCAAACTTACCGGCGAGCTGCTCAACACTCTGAAGATGGACAGCATGGACTTCGCCATCGCCGATGCCACGCGCAAGGCCAGCGAAGATGCGCTGCTCAAAGATGCCGTGGCTGCATTCAAGGCGCGTGCGCAACTGGCTACCGATGCACTCGGTGGCAAGGGCTACAAGATCGTCAACCTGAACTTCAACACTAATGGCTACCCGATGCCCTACGCCCGCAATGGCGGCATGATGATGAAAGCCGCCATGGCCGATTCAGCACCGACGCCTGAAGTGGAAGCCGGCACCAGCCAGGTCAACATGAGCGCCGACGGCGTGATCGAAGTTTTACAGTAACTTTTTTAGACAGGACCACGGCGCAACCCCACGGGGCTTGCGCCTTTTTTTTGCGCGTTAGCGCCACGTCATATCCAGCAGTACATCTCGCAGGAATCAAGTGCCCGGCTTCCACGACTCATTACTGCCATAGCTACCAGGGAGGGATGTGCTGGCATTTATTCATACAATGAGAGCCGAATATATGTCCCTGTCACTCAACTCAACCCACAGGTTATCGCTGCCACTCGTAGTCGCCAAACCGACGTCGGCCATTCAAGCGCAGGCGACACCGCCCACTGCAAAAACCGCCCAACCCGACGAAACAGCACTGCTCAAGGCCTATCTCGAGGCCGCACAACGTAAGGTGTTACACGGCAATGCCGGGCTTATAACCGTGCCGCCCCAGAGCACTCTGGGCCAGTGGCTTGGGCTGTATCGCATGCATTTGGAAAACGCCGTGGTACAAGGCTGGCTGCAGGAACAACACTTCGCCCCGGACACCTTGCTTTCAATCAACCCGTCTACAGGTACCTTGTCCGCCAAGGTCGAGGGCAAAACTAAAACCTTCCATCTCTCGGATTCATCAGGCTGGGGACAAATTTCAGGACCATTGCTGGACGCCGCAAAGATTATCGCCTCTGGAAATAACGGTGATTTACGTGTGAGGCTGGGCAAGGACTCCATCAAGGTCAGCGCAAAAGTGGTGGCCAACTTTGAAGGTGTGCCCCTTCCCCAAAAGCTGTCACAGGCTCGAACACAAATAAGGCACCTGGAACACAAAGACACCTTCGATCCTATCCCCGCCGATGACCGCCTGCGCCCTGCCAGCAGCCGCTCGCCACAGGCGCTGCAGGTGCAAAAACACAACGCCGCCAACTACTACAGCACCGCACCACAAGCCTTGGCTTACAAGCGCATGGCAGTTGACGTCGCCGACAACCTGCCCAATACGCGGGCAGAGGCCAAAAAGTGGGCGGATGACCTGCTGCTCAAACTCACGGGCAAACCTATCGACTCCGACACCGTGTACTTGAACCGTTTCAAAGGTGGCGAAAGCGCAGACACGGCGACCGGCTGGGAACACACCTTTCAAGAACCCTGGTCTTCGCTGCGCTTGCCCGACGCCTTGCTGAAGAACTTCTCCGAGCACGACTGGGTGCCCGGCAACCTGGACCTGGAAGCGGGGCTGTATACCCAGCCTGCTGGGCAAAGCGAAAAAGGCGGCTACGGCAAACACAATCAAATCGACCTCAAGCCGTCCCAAGTGATGCATGAAAGCTGGAAAACCGACTTTCAGACCCAAATGACCCAGAAGATTGACCACTTCTGGAGCACGCATAACGACGAGTATGAGACGACGATCAAAGGTGAATTCATCTTCCAGGCCCGCAAGCAATTGAAAAGCGCCGAGAGCAGCCCCCCTCTTGAACGTTCCTTGCAAGCGCCCGAGCACCAGTTCACCCGTGACGACTACCGTTTGGTGATGGGCGCTGTGTCCAACCTTACGCTCGATGAAAACGCCCCGATCACCGTGGAACAACTCAAGGCCAAAGCACCGGCAAACGGCAACGTTCAAGCGCATGCCCTGAGCCTCCACGGGGTTACGTCCAGCGATATAGTGAGATTCAGCGCTGCGGACGGTGGCCGGCAAGTGCTCTATATACCGGGCGCCGAACCCGCATTCTTGCGCTTTGATTCTATTGAGAAGCTGGATCAGTGGCTGCTCGAGCAAGCCAAGGACCCTGCAAAACGCGAAGCACTGGCGGCTCACTTCCCGATGATCTATCGCCAGGACCAGACCAAGAGCTTTGCTGAACGCGCGGCAAAAGTACTGATGCCCATTCTGTGGTTCACCCATGTGGGCGAAAAGAAGGATGGCCTGGACACCCTCTTGGCGAAAATGGCCAGTGGTGAGTTGAAGGGGTCAGCGATTGACCGCAGCCACGCTGCCATTAAAGACGACGTTTTTTCCACATTGGCGACGGCCGCCAAAGAACGGATGAACAGTGACGCCGATGTAGTCATCAAGTCCAACAGCGAGGTGATTCGCGATACTTGGCTGAACGACATCACCGTAGCCGCCGGCCTGCTGGTCAAACTCGCGCCCATCGCCGCGCCCGTAGCCGCCGCAGCGGTGGCGGCCGGGTTGACCGAGGTGGCGCTAGGGGCAGAAAAAACCTCGTCTGGCGACACCGTGACAGAGCGGGATGAGGGCGCCTCCAAAGCGTTCGATGGCTTACTCAATACAGTGTTTTCCTACGGTGCCAGTGCTGTGCCGGAAGACCCTTTTGCACTGCCCGCAGAAAAAGAACTGCCGCGCCTTAAGCCCCAGCCTCTCCCCAGGGCAAACGCTCGCGAACCACAACCTGGGACGTCCACAGGCATCCCTGTGGTTAGCGACTCCGTTAACGCCCCACTCCCCAGATCACGTTCACTCATTCCAATGGCGCAATATGCCGTCCCGGAGGGTGAACAGCTGATAAAGAACGCGCCTCGCGACGCGTTGGGTGTTTATCGAGTAACCGACAGCCAGGGAGTGCTGCGCCAGTTAGTGCGCCTTACCGACGAGACGGGGGCGAGCAAGGTATTTGAGATATCGGGGCGTTACCGGACCGGTGATGCATTTGCCAGAGTCATCAACCCCGATAACGGCGCGGGGCTGATGGTCATCACACCCGGGCGTAACGGAGAGTGGGCGCGGGCACCGGGTGATGGCGGGATAAAATGGCCGTGGCCGTGGCAACGTCCTGAGTCCCCGACACCCAGTAACGATTTAAAAACGCCCGCACATGTATCGGATAATTTTATTGAGTTAGACGGCACCAAAATGAAAGGCGCTGACCTATTCGACAAGTATTTCAACGTTGAAGAGCAAGCGAACTATAAATATGGCGTCACTTTCAGGGAAAATAACGGTATTTTAGAAAATCGTCCTGTCTTTTCCTGGACAGCAGACAGCGCGGATTTCACCGTACTTGCATCGGAAACAGCCTCCCCCTCCTCGTTTGGTAGCAGCAATTACTCCGAATACTTTATCAAAGACATCGACCGAGACCCTTACACAATAAGACGCCCTGGCCTGGAGAACGTTGAGATCAACATACCCCGGCAGCTAGCAGGAATGACCATCCCAGATAACTTAGAAGGGTCAATTCGTGAGGGTCTGGTAAGGGACGGGATCGATACATTTGAGCGCACCGTGCCCAATCCTGACATGCGAGCGGCAATTTCAGAGGTTGCTCATCAAGGTTCTTCCGCTCCTGCGTGGTTTGAATTGCAACCTCCGCGAGTGAAAGACGGCTATAGCAGCAGCGTTGGCGACCGGCAGTACTTCATCGACTACAACCCTCTAAAAAATGAGACCGAGGTCACAATAGTCACCCAATGGCACCTGAAATATGATGTTAGAGGTGAGTCCACCCTCGTCGATGACGTGAACATAACAGCCACTCGGACTTTCACCCTTCGTGAAAGTAATGAAATAGACGGCCCGCCCGTTACAATCGATAAATCGGCTCCCACCCGTATAGAGGTATCCCCCGCATAAAGGTATCCCCTACCTAAGCCAGCTGAACGGCGGTAACCTCGGTGACCGCCGTTTTTGTTTGGGCTGCTTTAAGATGCCCGCCGCCTCAGGGGTCTCCATGGAAAAAATCGCCGTCAAGCCACTGCTCCTCGCCGCAAGCCTTCTGGCCTTTATACCAATGACCCAGGCAGCCACCACCCTGGTCTACTGCTCCGAAGCCAGCCCCGCCGGCTTCGACCCCAGCCAGTACACCAGCGGCACCGATTTCGATGCGTCCGCCGAAACCGTGTTCAACCGCCTGACCCAGTTCAAGCGCGGCGGTACCGAAGTCGAACCTGGCCTGGCCACCAGTTGGGATGTTTCCAAGGATGGCCTGACCTACACCTTTCACCTGCGTGAAGGCGTCAAGTTCCATACCACCGACTTCTTCACCCCGACTCGTGACTTCAACGCCGATGACGTGCTGTTCACTTTTAATCGCCTGCTCGATGCCGACAGCCCGTTTCGCAAGGCCTACCCCTCAGAGTCGCCCTACTTCACCGACATGGGCTTGAACACCACGATCAAGAACGTCGAAAAACTCGACGAGCGCAGCGTGCGGTTCAACCTGAACACGGTCGATGCTTCGTTCGTGCAAAACCTGGCCATGAGCTTCGCCTCTGTGCAATCGGCCGAATACGCCACCCAGTTGTTGAAACAAGGCAAGGCGGAGCAGATCAACCAGCAACCGGTCGGCACCGGGCCGTTTGTGTTCAAGCGCTACCAGAAAGACTCGCAGATCCGTTATGTGGCCAATAAACAGTATTGGAAGCCCGAGGATGTGAAGCTCGATAACCTGGTGTTCGCCATCACCCCGGACGCCGCCGCGCGCCTGCAGAAACTCAAGGCGGGCGAATGCCAGGTCAGCGGTTACCCGCGCCCCGCCGATATCGAGGTGATGAAGCAAGACCCCAACCTGCGCGTACTGCAACAAGCGGGCTTCAACCTGGGCTTCCTGGCCTATAACGTGACTCACCCGCCGCTGGATCAACTCAAGGTTCGCCAGGCACTGGACATGGCCATCGACAAGCCCGCAATCATCAAGGCCGTGTACCAGGGCGCCGGGCAATTGGCGCAGAACGCACTACCTCCCGCGCAGTGGTCTTATGACCCGAAAATCCAGGACGCCCCCTACGACCCGACCAAGGCAAGGTTGCTACTAAAAGAAGCAGGGGTTGCACCAGGTACCACCATCAACCTGTGGGCAATGACCGTACAACGCGCCTCAAATCCGAATGCGCGGATGTCTGCACAAATGATTCAACAGGATTGGGCCAAGGTCGGCATCAAGGCCAACATCGTCAGCTATGAGTGGGGCGAATACATCAAGCGCGCCAAAAATGGCGAACACGATGCAATGATTTATGGCTGGACCGGCGACAACGGCGACCCCGATAACTGGCTGGGCGTGCTCTACAGTTGTGCTGCGGTCAAGGGCAGCAACTACGCCAAATGGTGTAACCCGGCGTATGACAAGCTGGTGCAGCAAGCCAAGGTCAGCAGCGACCGCGAGCAGCGCATCAAGTGGTATCAACAGGCACAGAAAATCCTTAAGGAACAAGTACCTATAACGCCTATTGCGAACTCGACGGTTTTCCAGCCTATGCGCAAGCAAGTGCGTGACTTCAAGATCAGCCCGTTTGGGCTAACGCCGTTCTACGGTGTGGGTCTAGATAAGTAACAGCCGCGCCCCAACCGAGTGCGCTAGACGCCTCGGCTGGGCTTTTTTGGTGCGCCATTTGCACCGAAAAAACCCTCCAAACAGGCACTTTTGTGTCGAAACTTTCATAATTGCGACATTCCTGTACGTTCGTACCACAGTTTTCCCTTTGCAACCGCTCTGCATCTTGCATTGGGTATGGCGCCTGCATAAGTATCCGCAGGCCGACTCACGAGGTCGCCCTCACCACCAAAAATGACAAAAAATCATGAGGCCAACATGCTTAAACACGCAGTCCTTCCGTTATTAGTGAGCGCTGGCCTTATGGCCGCAGCCCCCGTAGCCCTTGCGGCAACTAACCTGGTGTTCTGCTCCGAAGGGAGCCCGGCCGGTTTTGATCCAGGCCAGTACACCACCGGAACAGACTTCGATGCCTCGGCCGAAACCATGTTCAACCGCCTGAGCCAGTTCGAACGTGGCGGCACCGCCGTCGTTCCTGGCCTGGCCACTAGCTGGGACGTGTCCCCGGATGGCCTGACGTACACCTTCCACCTTCGCGAAGGCGTCAAGTTCCATACCACCCCGTACTTCAAGCCAACTCGTGAATTTTCGGCTGACGACGTACTGTTTACCTTCAACCGGATGATCAATAAAGACGATCCATTCCGTAAGGCCTACCCCACCGAGTTCCCGTACTTCACGGACATGGGGATGGACACCAACATCAAGAACATCGAAAAAATCGATGACCACACCGTCAAGTTCACCCTTGGCACCGTGGACGCCGCGTTCATCCAGAACCTGGCCATGAGCTTCGCCTCGATCCAGTCCGCCGAATACGCTGCGCAGTTGTTGAAGGAAGGCAAGCCTGCCGACATCAACCAGAAGCCGGTCGGCACTGGCCCGTTCGTGTTCAAGAGCTACCAGAAAGACTCGAACATTCGCTACACCGGCAACAAGGACTACTGGAAACCTGAAGACGTGAAGATCGATAACCTGATCTTCGCTATCACCACCGACCCGTCGGTGCGTATCCAGAAACTCAAGAAAAACGAATGCCAGATCACCCTGTTCCCACGTCCGGCCGACCTCAAGGCGCTGGGTGAGGACAAGGACCTGAAACTGCCGCACCAGGCCGGTTTCAACCTGGGCTACATCGCCTATAACGTCATGCCTGTACTCAAGGGCCAGACCGCCGCGAACCCGCTGGCTGACCTGCGCGTCCGTGAAGCCCTGGACATGTCGGTGAACAAGCAGCAGATCATCGACTCCGTGTACCAGGGTGCCGGCCAACTGGCGGTCAACGCCATGCCGCCGACCCAGTGGTCCTATGACACCACCATCAAGGATGCCAAGTACGATCCTGCCAAGGCCAAGGAATTGCTCAAGGCCGCTGGCGTCAAGGAAGGCACCGAGATCACCCTGTGGGCCATGCCGGTCCAGCGCCCCTACAACCCCAACGCCAAATTGATGGCCGAGATGCTGCAGAACGACTGGAAACAGATCGGCCTGAAGGTCAACATCGTCAGCTACGAGTGGGGCGAGTACATTAAGCGCTCCAAAGGCGGCGAGAACCAGGCCATGATCATTGGCTGGAGCGGCGACAATGGTGACCCGGACAACTGGCTGAACGTGCTGTTCGGCTGCGACTCGCTGTCGGGCAACAACTTCTCCAAATGGTGCGACAAGAAATTCGACGGCATCGTTAAAGAAGCCAAGGCCACATCGGATGTCGCCAAACGCACCGAGCTGTATAAGCAGGCGCAACATATCCTCAAAGATGCAGTCCCGATGACACCTATCGCGCACTCGACGGTGTATCAACCCATGCGTAATACCGTGCAGGATTTCAAGATCAGCCCGTTTGGCTTGAACTCCTTCTACGGCGTTAGCGTCAGCGGCAAGTAAGGATCAATAACGGCGACGTTTCATAACGTCGCCGTTATTCCATCCGCCTGGACCTTCGGAAACAGACTACGTTTGCAAGCGTTGCCGTCTTACAGCAATGAACTGCGACCCGTGCCTCCGTTGCCTACAAGGTCAGTCAGAATTGACGCATTTACTGCAAGGTCAGCGCCCCATAAGGTCGTAGGACAGCAGAGGCATCACTCTGGGAAGGGCACTTGCTGTGTGTGGGATCAGTGAGGTCTGCCTGGCTGCACGCCAGCAGGTAGGCTCGCTGTTGATAACTACAAACAAGGACCGGGATCGTCATGCGCCATACCACCGTTGTATCCGCTCTGTTTGCCACCAGCCTGCTGGCCATGGCCACCATGGGCCAAGCCGCCGAGAAAAAGAGCCTGGTGTTTTGCTCCGAAGGCAGCCCGGCAGGGTTTGACACTGCGCAATACACCACTGCTACCGACAACGATGCGGCGGAACCTTTGTATAACCGTTTGGTGGAGTTCGAAAAAGGCGCGACCGACGTCGTCCCTGGGCTTGCAACCAAGTGGGATATTTCCCCGGATGGCCTGACCTACACCTTCCACCTACGTGAAGGGGTGAAGTTCCACAGCAACAAGGAATTCAAGCCGACACGGGACTTCAACGCCGACGACGTGCTGTTCACCTTCAACCGCATGCTTGACCCCGAGCACCCGTTCCGCAAGGCCTACCCCACCGAGTTTCCGTACTTCAACGGGATGAGCCTGAACAAGAACATCGCCAAGGTCGAGAAAACCGACCCGTACACCGTGGTGATGACGCTGAACACGGTCGACGCCGCGTTCGTGCAGAACATCGCCATGAGCTTTGCCGCGATCCTTTCGGCGGAATACGCCGAGCAGTTGCTCAAGCAAGGCCGGCCCAGCGACATCAACCAGAAGCCGATCGGCACTGGCCCGTTCGTGTTCCAGCGCTATCAGAAAGACTCGCAGATCCGCTACGTGGGCAACAAGCAGTACTGGGACCCGAGCCGCGTCAAGCTGGACCAACTGATCTTCGCCATCAACACCGACGCCTCGGTACGCGTACAGAAGCTCAAGGCCGGCGAATGCCAGGTGACCTTGCATCCACGCCCTGCCGATGTCGAGGCCCTCAAGGCCGACCCGAACCTGCAACTGCTGACCAAGCCGGGCTTTAACCTGGGCTATATCTCCTACAACGTGCGCCACAAGCCATTCGATCAGCTTGAAGTACGCCAGGCGCTGGACATGGCGGTGAACAAGCAGAGCATCCTCAATGCTGTGTACCAGGGCGCCGGGCAACTGGCGGTCAACGCCATGCCGCCGACGCAGTGGTCCTACGACGACAGCATCAAGGACGCCGCTTACGACCCGGAAAAAGCCAAGCAGTTGCTCAAGGCCGCCGGGGTCAAGGAAGGCACCGAGATCACCCTGTGGGCCATGCCAGTGCAACGCCCGTACAACCCCAACGCCAAGCTGATGGCGGAAATGCTGCAGAACGACTGGGCCAAGATCGGCCTCAAGGTCAAGATCGTCAGCTATGAATGGGGTGAGTACATCAAGCGCACCAAGAACGGTGAGCACGATGTCAGCCTGATCGGTTGGACCGGCGACAACGGTGACCCGGACAACTGGCTCGGCACCCTCTACAGCTGCGACGCCATCGGCGGGAACAACTACTCCATGTGGTGCGACCCGGCGTACGACAAGCTGATCAAGCAAGCCAAGGTCGTGACCGACCGCGAACAAAGGACTGTTCTGTACAAACAGGCGCAGCAATTGCTCAAGCAGCAGGTGCCGATCACGCCCATCGCCCACTCGACGGTCAACCAGCCGTTAAGCGCCAAAGTCGAAGGCTTCAAGGTAAGCCCCTTCGGCCGCAACGTGTTCTCGGGCGTCAGCATCAACCCATAAGAAAATAACCGGATGGCGGGGAGCGAAATACGCTCCCCGGCAAACGTGCAGGCTTTTGTTGGGAAATTTCCTACGCCAAACGTTTGCAATAGCTTGAACGAGTTCCACACCCAATAGCCGGATCACCCAAAAAGACCGGCATTAAAAAAGAGAACCAAAGGAGCTTCACCCATGAAACTGAGCAGCAAAGCGCTTCTGGCCTTGGCCATCAGCAGCATCACGGCCACCGCCTACGCTGAAACGCAAAGCCAGGACTTCGTTCCTACCACCCTGGCCGGCACCAGCGCCCAAAGCGAGGCCAAAGGCTTTATCGAAGATTTCAGCCTGGGCGGCACCACGCGTAACTGGTACTCCCATGAAAGCAAATACCGTGGGGGCACCTTCTCGTACCAGAAGCACGGCCAGACCCTGACCGATCGCAACCGTACCAACTGGGTGCAGGGCACCATCCTCAACGCCAGCTCGGGTTTCACCCAGGGCACCGTAGGGGTCAAGACTGAAGTGGCGGTGTACAACGCCCTGGTGCTGGATCGCAGCAAGCGTGATATCAAAGGCGGCTCCAACCGTACCCTGGCCGACTCCAACGGTGACGCAGTAGACCAGTGGAGCAAACTGGGCCTGGCCAACGTGCAATTCCGCGTGTCCAACACCACACTGACCGCCGGTCGCCAGAACTTCAGCAGCGGCATCGTCGACACCATCGGCAACCGTGCTCTGCCTTCGAGCTTCCAGGGTGTGAGCTTCAACAGCGAAGAATTCAGCAACCTGTCGTTCCAGGGCGGCGTGTTCGACCGCGTTTCGCCACGTAGCGAGCAGAGCCTGTCGAAATTCCGTAGCGAATACGGCAATGGCGCAGAAACCGACAAAGTGTCGACCCTGGGTGTGAACTACCAGCCGCTGAAAAGCCTGAAAACCAGCTTCTTCGCCGCCAACGTGAAGGACTTCTGGAACCAGTACTACTTCGGCGCCACCCACGAGCTGGGCGACGCGCAGCAGTTGGGCCTGACCACCGGCTTCAACTACTACAAGACTGTCGATGAAGGCAAAAAAGAGATGGGGGAAATCGACAACGATACCTTCTCCCTCTCCCTGGGCCTGACTCACCAGGCACACAGCCTGACCTTCGGCTACCAGCAAGTGAACGGTAACGAGTACTTCGACTACCTGCACGAAACCAACGGTATCTACCTGGCCAACTCCCTGACGTCTGACTTCAACGGCCCGAACGAGAAATCCTTCCAGATCGCCTATGCCATCAACATGGCTGAATACGGCGTACCCGGCCTGAAGTTCAACGCTTACTCGGCACGCGGCTGGGACATCGACGGTACCCACTACACCGGCAACAATGGCCGGGCCAAGTTTGCTTATGACGGCATCCAGTCCCAGGACGGCGAGAAGCACCAGGAATACGGTGTAGGCGCCTCTTACGCGCTGCAGAGCGGCCCGCTCAAAGCCACCACCGTGCGCGCGACCTATGTTGAGCACCGTGGCAGCGAGTTCCAGTCCGACGGCAGCATCAAAGAGTTCCGTCTGGTCACCACCATCCCGTTCAACATCCTTTAATTAGCGCCAGGCAGGCGGCGAGCTCAGGACGAGCCCGCCGCCTACGCTTTTCTGGCTCCATCGATTGCAGAGGGCTCTGAATGAAAATGCTCCCACTACAAGCCGCCATGGCCGCTGCGCTGTTGAGCGTGGCGATCGGCGTTTCGGCCAAACCGCTGGTGGTCTGCACCGAAGCCAGCCCGGAAGGTTTCGACCCGGTCCTGTACACCACTGCTGTGACTGCTGACGCCGCCGCTGAAACCATGTTCAACCGCCTGGTGGACTTCAAGCCCGGCACCACTGAAGTGGTCCCTGCCCTGGCCAAAGACCTGCCGGAAATCAGCGCCGATGGCCTGACCTACACCTTCCATCTGCGTGACGACATCAAGTTCCACACCACCGACTATTTCAAACCCACGCGCAACCTGAATGCCGATGATGTGCTTTGGAGCTTCCAGCGCCAGCTGGACCCGAATCACCCGTGGCATAACAAGTCCCTCGTGGGCTACCCGTACTTCGAAAGCATGGGGTTCAAGGAACTGCTCAAGAGCGTAGAAAAGACCGACGATCACACCGTCGTCTTTACCTTGACCCGTCCGGAAGCTCCGTTTCTGGCCGACCTGGGTATGGCATTCTCTTCAATCCACTCGAAGGAATACGCCGACCAGTTGCTCAAGTCCGGTAAAACTGAAGACCTCAACGCCAAGCCTATCGGCACTGGCCCATTCGTCTTCAATCGTTATCAGAAAGATGCCCAGGCGCGCTTCAAGGCCAACCCGGACTACTTCCGCGGCAAGCCGGCGGTCGACCCGCTGATTCTGGCGATCACCACCGATAACAACGTGCGCCTGCAAAAGCTCAAGGCCAACGAATGTCAGATCGCGTTGTTCCCCAAGCCGGATGACATTCCAAGCATCAAGAAAGACCCGAACCTGAAGGTCGATGAACTGGCGGCGATGACCACCAGCTACACCGCATTGAACACCACTCGCAAATACATGAGCGATGCCCGAGTACGTCACGCGATCAACATCGCGTTCGACAAGGCCGGTTATACCGAAGCGCTGTTCGGCAAGGGCAATGCAGTCGTGGGCACCGGCCCGTATCCGCCGACCTTGCTGGGTTTCAGTGAAAAGCTGAAAAACCCACCGCGCGACCTGGATAAGGCGCGCGCCCTGCTCAAGGAAGCCGGCGTGCCGGAAGGCACCGAGTTCACGCTGTTCACCCGTAACGGCGGCGGCCCGACAAACCCTAACCCGATGCTCGGCGCCCAGCGTATGCAGGCGGATCTGGCGCAGGTTGGCCTGAAGGTCAATATCAAAGTCATGGAATGGGGCGAAATGCTCAAACGCGCTAAAAACGGGGAGCACGACATGGTGTCGGCAGGCTGGGTCGGTGATAACGGCGACCCGGATAACTTCCTCACCCCGAACCTGAGTTGCGATGCGGCGAAAAACGGCGAAAACTACGCGCGCTGGTGTAACAAAGAGTTTCAGGACTTGATCGACAAAGCTCGTGCGGAAAAGGAACCGGCCTTACGGGCCGCGCTCTATGAACAAGCACAGGATGTCTTCGAAAAAGACCAACCATGGCTTCCCATGGCTTACCCGAAACTGTTCACCGCCATGCGCAAGAACGTAGAAGGCTTCATCCAAAGCCCTCTGGGTACGAATAACTTCGCCACCACCCAGGTGAAGTAATAAGAAAAACGCTCGGCACCGTCGACGCTGACGGTGCCGGACCTGCCTAACCGGCTGATTGAGGTACACACCAAGATGTTTAGTTTTATTGCCCGCCGACTGGGGTTATTGATCCCCACGTTCTTCGGCATCACGTTGCTGACCTTTGCGTTGATTCGCATGATTCCAGGCGACCCCGTAGAAGTCATGATGGGCGAGCGACGGGTTGACCCCGAAATGCACGCACAGGCAATGGAGCGCCTTGGCCTTAACAAGCCGCTGTATGCGCAATACCTGGACTATGTCGGCAAGCTCGCCCAGGGCGACCTTGGCGAATCGCTGCGCACCCGCACCAGCGTGTGGACCGAATTCACCGCTCTCTTCCCCGCGACCCTGGAGCTGTCCATGGCCGCGCTGTTGTTCGCCGGTATCCTGGGCCTGTTAGCCGGGGTGATCGCGGCACTCAAGCGAGGATCCCTGTTCGACCATGGGGTGATGGGCATCTCCCTGGCGGGGTATTCGATGCCGATCTTCTGGTGGGGCCTGATCCTGATCATGTTCTTCTCGGTAAGCCTGGGCTGGACCCCGGTATCCGGGCGTATCGACCTGCTCTATGACATCGAGCCGCGCACCGGCTTCATGCTGATCGACACCCTGCTGGCCGACGAGCCGGACGCGTTCTGGGATGCATTGCACCACCTGATCCTGCCGGCCATCGTGCTCGGCACCATCCCGCTGGCGGTGATCGCGCGCATGACCCGTTCGTCGATGCTCGAAGTGCTGCGTGAGGACTACATCCGTACCGCCAAGGCCAAGGGCCTGTCGCCAGCCCGCGTGGTGTTCGTGCACGGCCTGCGTAACGCACTGATCCCGGTGCTCACCGTGGTCGGCCTGCAAGTCGGCACGCTGCTGGCCGGTGCGGTACTGACCGAAACCATCTTCTCGTGGCCCGGCATCGGCAAATGGCTGATCGAAGCCATTGGCGCGCGGGACTACCCGGTGGTGCAGAACGGCATTCTGCTGATCGCCTGCCTGGTGATCCTGGTGAACTTCGTGGTGGATATCCTCTACGGCTTCGCCAACCCACGCATCCGTCACCAGCGCTGAGATCATGACCATGACCACACCTACTCAAGTGTCAGCAGTCGATCAGAGCCTGCTGTACCCGTCCCCGTACAAAGAATTCTGGCAAGCCTTCTCCAAGAACAAAGGCGCGGTCGCCGGCCTGCTGTTCATGTTGCTGATCGTGTTCTGCGCGATCTTCGCCCCGTGGGTTGCACCGCATAACCCCAGCGAGCAATACCGTGACTTCCTGCTCACACCACCGGCGTGGTTGGAGGGCGGGCAAATGCAATTTCTGCTGGGCACCGACGAACTGGGCCGTGACTTGCTCTCGCGCCTGATCCAGGGCTCGCGTCTATCGTTGCTGATCGGTTTGTCGTCGGTGGTGATGTCGCTGATCCCGGGTATCCTGCTGGGCCTGTTCGCCGGGTTCTTCCCGCGCTTGCTCGGCCCAACCATCATGCGTCTGATGGACATCATGCTGGCCCTGCCATCGCTGCTGCTGGCCGTGGCGATTGTCGCCATCCTCGGCCCTGGCCTGATCAACACCGTGATCGCCATCGCCATCGTGTCGTTGCCATCCTATGTGCGCCTGACCCGCGCCGCCGTGATGGGCGAACTGAACCGCGACTACGTGACTGCCGCCCGCCTCGCTGGCGCCGGCCTGCCACGCCTGATGTTCATCACCGTGCTGCCTAACTGCATGGCGCCGCTGATCGTACAAGCGACCTTGAGCTTTTCCTCGGCGATTCTCGATGCCGCGGCCCTGGGCTTCCTCGGCCTTGGCGTACAACCGCCAACCCCTGAGTGGGGCACCATGCTGGCTTCGGCCCGAGATTACATCGAACGCGCCTGGTGGGTCGTGAGCCTGCCTGGCTTGACCATTTTGCTCAGCGTGCTGGCAATCAACTTGATGGGTGACGGCCTGCGCGATGCGCTGGACCCGAAACTCAAGAACGCCGCCTGAGGAGATTCCCATGTCACTATTAGAAATCAAGAATCTCAACGTGCGCTTCGGCGACAAGACCGCCGTGCCGGTGGTCGATGGCCTCGACATTTCCGTCGACAAAGGCGAAGTCCTGGCGATCGTTGGCGAGTCGGGTTCGGGTAAATCCGTGACCATGATGGCGCTGATGGGCCTGATCGAGCATCCCGGCATCGTTACCGCCGATGCGCTGAACTTCGACGGCAAGGACATGCTCAAGTTGAGCAACCGCCAGCGCCGCCAGATTGTCGGCAAAGACCTGGCGATGGTGTTCCAGGACCCGATGACCGCGTTGAACCCCAGCTACACCGTGGGTTTCCAGATCGAGGAAGTGCTGCGCCTGCATTTGAAAATGTCCGGCAAACAAGCACGCAAACGCGCCATCGAGCTGCTGGAAAAGGTCGAGATCCCAGGCGCTGCCAGCCGTATGGATGCCTACCCGCATCAATTGTCCGGTGGTATGAGCCAACGCGTGGCAATCGCCATGGCGATTGCCGGCGAGCCCAAGTTGCTGATCGCCGATGAGCCGACCACTGCGTTGGACGTGACCATCCAGGCGCAGATCATGGAACTGCTGCTGGCCCTGCAAAAAGAGCAGAACATGGGTCTGGTGCTGATCACTCACGACCTCGCGGTGGTTGCCGAAACCGCCCAGCGCGTGTGCGTGATGTACGCAGGCCAGGCGGTGGAAGTCGGTCAGGTGCCGCAGCTGTTCGACATTCCGGCACACCCGTACAGCGAAGCGTTGCTCAAGGCCATTCCCGAGCACAGCCTCGGCGCAACGCGCCTGGCCACGTTGCCGGGCATCGTGCCCGGCCGCTACGACCGTCCGCAGGGTTGCCTGCTGTCGCCACGCTGCCCGTACGTGCAGGACTCCTGCCGCGCCCAGCGGCCGGGCCTTGATCCGAAAAGCCACAGCCTTGCCCGCTGCTTCTACCCGCTGAACCAGGAGGTGGCGTAATGGCCGTCGTACTTACCGCCCGCGACCTCACCCGTCACTACGAAGTGTCCCGCGGCCTGTTCAAGGGTCATGCCACCGTGCGTGCCCTCAATGGTGTGTCTTTTGAGCTGGAAGCCGGCAAAACCCTCGCCGTGGTAGGCGAGTCGGGCTGTGGCAAATCCACCCTGGCCCGCGCCCTCACGCTGATTGAAGAGCCCTCGTCGGGCTCGTTGAAAATCGCCGGGCAAGAAGTGGCCGGCGCCGACAAGGCCCAGCGCAAGCAATTGCGCAAAGACGTGCAGATGGTGTTCCAGAGCCCCTATGCCTCGCTGAACCCACGCCAGAAAGTCGGTGATCAACTGGCCGAACCGCTGCTGATCAACACCAACCTGTCCGCCGCCGAACGCCGCGAGAAAGTGCAGGCGATGATGAAGCAAGTGGGCCTGCGCCCTGAGCATTATCAGCGCTACCCGCACATGTTCTCCGGCGGCCAGCGCCAGCGCATCGCGTTGGCCCGCGCCATGATGCTGCAACCCAAAGTGCTGGTGGCGGACGAACCGACATCGGCACTGGACGTGTCGATCCAGGCGCAGGTGCTCAACCTGTTCATGGATTTGCAGCAGGAATTCAACACCGCCTACGTGTTCATCTCCCACAACCTGGCGGTGGTGCAGCACGTGGCTGACGATGTGATGGTGATGTACCTCGGCCGCCCAGTGGAAGTGGGTCCCAAGGAAGACATCTACGCACGCCCGCTGCACCCTTACACCCAGGCGCTGCTGTCGGCCACGCCGACCATTCACCCAGACCCGAGCAAGCCGAAGATCAAGATCGTCGGCGAACTGCCCAACCCACTGAACCCGCCGCCTGGCTGCGCGTTCCACAAGCGTTGCCCGTATGCGACGGCGCGTTGCAGCAGTGAAGAGCCGCTGTTGCGTCCTTTGGATAACCGGCAGGTGGCTTGCCACTACGCGGAGCAATTCGTGGCCTGAAGCAACACAACCTCCTCCTGTAGGAGCGAGCTTGCTCGCGAAAGACGTCAACGATAACGCGGGTAGTCTGGTTTAACGCGGTGTTCATACGTTCTTCGCGAGCAAGCTCGCTCCTACAGCGGCCGCGGTTTCAATGAGTTCCATCGCCCTTCCCGCCAGATTGCGCATCAGTCTGGCCGGAGGGGCTTTTTTTTGCGCGTTTGTAACAAAGAACATACCGATTAAACCTCGCCCTTCACAGCCGACAGCCTTGAAAACATTGAGCCTGAGCCTTAAGGAAAGTGTATAGATTGTAAATGCAATTTACTTCTGTTTGAGAATCAATACCATTACGGCGCATGGAGAGCGCTGGATGCACGAAAAAATTCAGACGACTCTCGTTCAATCGCCCCTTCTAAAGGACTTTGTGGACATGTCGTCTCAATTCAGGCTCAGCCATCTATCGTTGGCGTTTATCGCCACCCTTTCGTCCCCCGCGCTGCTGGCGCAGAGTGTGGAAAAAGAACGCGACAAGGTGCCGATCGAAGCGACAGACCTGCCTGTGGACGGCACGCCCCAAGCCCTGGTGCTGGGCGAGACGCGCGTGCTGGGCACCGCCGCCGAAGAACTCAAGCAAGCGCCCGGCGTGTCGATTATCACTGCCGAAGACATCAAGAAGCGCCCGCCCACCAACGACCTGTCGGAGATCATCCGTCGCGAGCCGGGCGTGAACCTGACCGGCAACAGTTCCAGCGGCAGCCGTGGCAATAACCGTCAGATCGACCTGCGGGGCATGGGCCCGGAAAACACCCTGATTCTGATCGATGGCAAACCGTCGACCTCGCGCAACGCCGTGCGTTATGGCTGGAGTGGCGACCGTGATACCCGTGGCGAAACCAACTGGGTACCGGCTGAAGAAGTCGAACGCATTGAAATCCTGCGCGGCCCGGCTGCTGCCCGTTATGGCTCCGGCGCCATGGGCGGGGTGATCAACATCATCACCAAACGCCCCACCGACCAACTGCACGGCTCGCTGACCGCCTACACCGCCTTCCCCGAAAACGATGCCGAAGGCGCGAGCAAACGCACCAACTTCAACCTCAGCGGCCCGTTGACCGACACCCTGGCGTTCCGCGTCTATGGCGGCCTGAACAAGACCGATGCCGATGACGCCGACATCAACCGCGCAGCGCAGGCGACCCCGGACTCGCTGGTGGCCGGCCGCGAAGGCGTGCGCAACAAAGACGTGAATGGCTTGCTGAGCTGGCAGTTCACTCCTGAGCAAACCCTCGACCTGGAGGCCAGCTACAGCCGCCAGGGCAATATTTTCGCCGGTGACACCATGCTCAATGGCGGTGGCGCATTCGTGGAAAGCCTGGTGGGCAAGGAAACCAGTGTGATTCAGCGCAGCAGCTTTTCAGCCACGCACCGCGGCGAATTCGATTGGGGTTCGACCCTGGCCTCGTTGACCCACGACCTGACTCGCAACGAACGTCTAAACGAAGGCCTGGCCGGTTCCGGCGAAGGCGCGCCCTCCGCCAGCGCTGGTCGTTTCGAATCGCGCTTGCGTAATACCCGGGCCACTGCGCAGGTCAACCTGCCCCTGAGCGTCGGTGCCGAACAGGTGCTGACCCTGGGCAGCGAATACCTCTACGAGTCGATGAACGACCCAGGCTCGTTGCGCCCGCAAAGCTATGACCCGGGCACCGGCGGCGTACCCGCCATCCCGGGCGTCAGCCGCAACAGCACCAAGACCACCGCCTCGAGCTACGCCTTGTTTGCCGAGAACAACATCGAGTTGGGCAGCAAAACCGTCATCACGCCTGGCATGCGCTTCGACGATCATGAGGAATACGGCGGCAACTGGAGCCCCAGCTTCAATGCCTCGCACCAGTTGACCGACGAACTGAGCATCAAGGGCGGCATTGCCCGCGCCTACAAAACCCCCAACCTGTACCAGTCCAACCCGAACTATTTGCTCTACAGCCGTGGTAATGGCTGCAACGCCAGCGAAGCCAACATGGGCGGTTGCTATCTGGTGGGCAACCGGGACCTGAAGCCGGAAATCAGTGTCAACAAGGAAATCGGCCTGGCTTTCGACAAGGGCACCTGGCGCACCAGTGCGACGTATTTCCGTAATGACTACAAGAACAAGATCAACGCCAGTAACGAGGCGGCGTTCCGTCTGGGCAACGGCCGACGTGTATTGGAGTGGGAAAACAGCGGCCCAGCCTTGGTACAGGGCGTTGAAGGCAACCTGTTCGTCAGCCTGCGCGATGATTTGGACTTGAACACCAACCTGACCTATATGATCGACTCCAAGGACAAAGACACCGGCGAGCCCTTGAGCATCATCCCCAAGTACACCATCAACACCACGCTGGACTGGCAAGCCACTGACAAGCTGTCATTCCAGGTCAGCGGCACCTATTACGGCAAACAAGAAGCACCGACGCTCAACTCACGCAGCGCCAGCCGTTACGATCGCAGCGCCCAGCAGGACGTCGACCCGTACGGGTTGATGGGCCTGAGCAGCGGCTATGAGTTCAGCAAAAACCTGAGCGTGCGGGTGGGCATCAACAACCTGCTGGACAAGCGCCTGTCGCGCAAAGGCAACGCCGAGGAT
The DNA here is from genome assembly GCF_058797315.1 of Pseudomonas sp. GW823-FHT02F05. Classification (NCBI taxonomy): domain Bacteria; kingdom Pseudomonadati; phylum Pseudomonadota; class Gammaproteobacteria; order Pseudomonadales; family Pseudomonadaceae; genus Pseudomonas; species Pseudomonas sp. GW823-FHT02F05. The sequence goes on along the minus strand of NZ_JBXAJM010000019.1, from coordinate 39,726 downwards.
GCGGGCGCGCAGACTTATAACGAGCCGGGCCGTGCTTACTTTGCGTCGGTGACCACTTCGTTCTGAAGAAAAGGGCGGCCAATAAAAATGCCTTGGGGGTCCCTTCCAAGGCATTGATTGTTTGAAACGCTCCCCCTTGGTGAGCCTACGTCTGGCTATCGCCTTCGTCTGCGTCGTCGCTGTCAGGCTCGTCGGTGGTCGAGTCGTCATCGTCTTCGCTGCCACCCTGGCCTTTATCGCCTGGCTCCGCTTCGGACTTGGCCAACTGCAAGTCCGAAATCTGGCTACTCGCCACCATCTCTGGGCCATGCACCGGGGCGTGCGCCCAGGCCGTCGACATCCCCAACCACAACAGCACCAGCACCTTCATCAATAGCACTACGCGTTGAACAATACCCATGGTCGATTCCGTCCAGTCAATAGATGAATTCTGCCGGCAATAACTTGCCGCCACCCGCGTTGACGCTAGTCGCGATTCTGGATTTACGCCAGGCTTCAGGTCTCGCCGTCGTCATAGGTATCGCTGGCTTCCCCTTCGTTATAGGGGTTCTCCTGATCCTCCTTGGGCGCCGGTTGGACCTGGGGCTGCCAACTGCCGGAGTTGACCTCGTTGGCCTTTTTTTTGCTGACCGGACCGGTGTCTTTCCATTGGGGCGTGCCGGTATCGGCAAAAGTCGGAAAGGTCGTCGCTCCCAAGCTTGCCAGCAACACCAGATGGATGGCGAATCGAACATTTCGCACGGTGCTCTCCTTCACAGTCACTGTGTGAAAGCTAGACCCAATGCAGGGTTATCGCCAATTTCCAACCTTATAGAGACCAGACCCAGGGTAGTTGAAGCCAATAAAAAGGGGCGAAGCCATCACGGCTTCGCCCCTCTTTCACCCGCCCAGACCTTAGTGGTGTTCGCGGGTCGCGCGGAATTTCACATCCGGCCAACGCTCTTCCATCAGCGCCAGGTTGACCCGGGTCGGGGCCAGGTAGGTCAGGTGACCACCGCCGTCGATCGCCAGGTTTTCCACGGCCTTGTTGGAGAACTCTTCCAACTTCTTCTTATCGCTGCAATCAATCCAGCGCGCCGAATACACGGTGATCGGCTCGTAGGAGCACTCCACCTTGTATTCCTCTTTCAAGCGGCTGGCGACCACGTCGAACTGCAGCACACCCACGGCGCCGAGGATGATGTCGTTGCTGCGCTCGGGGAAGAACACCTGGGTGGCGCCCTCTTCGGCCAATTGCTGCAAGCCCTGGCGCAGTTGCTTGGATTTGAGCGGATCACGCAGGCGCACGCGGCGGAACAGTTCCGGGGCGAAGTGCGGGATACCGGTGAAGCCCAGCGCTTCGCCTTCGGTGAAGGTGTCGCCGATCTGGATGGTGCCGTGGTTATGCAAACCGATGATGTCGCCGGCGTAGGCTTCTTCGAGCTGTTCACGCTCGGAGGAGAAGAACGTCAGGGCATCGCCAATGCGTACGTCCTTGCCGGTGCGCACATGGCGCATCTTCATGCCTTTTTCGTAGCGGCCGGAGCAGATACGCATGAAGGCGATACGGTCGCGGTGCTTGGGGTCCATGTTCGCCTGGATCTTGAACACGAAGCCGGTGAACTTCTCTTCCACCGGCTCCACGGTGCGCTCGTTGGCGACGCGGGCCAGCGGGCGCGGCGCCCAGTCCACGACGGCGTCCAGTACGTGGTCAACGCCGAAGTTGCCCAGGGCGGTCCCGAAGAACACCGGGGTCAACTGGCCGTCGAGGAACTCTTGCTGGTTGAACTCATGGCAGGCGCCCTGCACCAGTTCCAGCTGGTCGACGAAACGATCGTACTCGTCGCCCAGGTGGGCACGGGCTTCGTCCGAGTCGAGCTTTTCAATGATCTTGGTTTCGGTGCGTTCATGGCCGTGGCCGGCGGTGTAGACGATGATGTAGTCGTCGGCCAGGTGGTACACGCCCTTGAAGTCGCGATAGCAACCAATCGGCCAGGTAATCGGCGCGGCCTTGATCTTCAGGACGGCTTCGATTTCATCCAGCAGCTCGATGGGGTCGCGGATATCGCGGTCGAGTTTGTTGATGAAACTGACAATCGGCGTGTCACGCAGACGGCACACGTCCATCAGCGCGATGGTACGTGGCTCGACGCCTTTACCGCCGTCGAGGACCATCAGCGCCGAGTCCACCGCGGTGAGGGTGCGGTAGGTGTCTTCGGAGAAGTCTTCGTGCCCTGGGGTGTCGAGCAGGTTGATCATGTGCTCGCGATAGGGGAACTGCATGACCGACGTGGTAATGGAAATACCCCGTTGTTTTTCCATTTCCATCCAGTCGGAGGTGGCATGGCGGTCGGATTTGCGCGATTTCACCGTGCCGGCTACCGCGATCGCCTTGCCCATCAGCAACAGCTTTTCGGTGATGGTGGTTTTACCGGCATCGGGGTGGGAAATAATGGCGAAAGTGCGGCGTTTCGCGACTTCGGCGGCCTGGTGGGTCATGGGAAATCGCCTGGCAGGTGAGTCAAAAAAGGGCGGCGAGTATAGCGCAAACGCGAGGGTACGGACCACCGTTGAGCCCATTGGGGGTGGCTAAATGCGCCCAAGTGTGGAACCTTTTAAAAGGTCGAGACGTCCACTCCCCTGCTACCGCACTCGGAACAGGGGCTGAAAAATCAGCAAGTTAGCCTGACGAGGCTGCGCTTATGGCTCGATCGCATACTGCATAGCCAGTATCGGCGAGCTGCTTTTCGCGAACTCATCAGAGGCAGCCAGGAATGGCATTGCCGCTCGGAAATGTGTTCGCCGACAAAAGAAAAAAAGGAGTCCGCCTGTGGCTATTCGCTATGGCAAAGGGCTGATAGGAGCAGTGGTTGTCGTCGCTCTCCTGGCCCTGCTGGTCCACTGGATCGGCATCAACACGATCGAACTGTACCGCGACGATTTGTTGTTTTACCTGCAAGCTCATCTGATTCTGGTTTTAGTCTCCATGCTGGCGGCCCTGATTGTGGGCATCCCCGCCGGTATCCTGCTCAGCCGACCCAACATGGTCGGGCGCGCAGAACGTTTCATGCAGATCTTCAACATCGGCAACACCGTCCCTCCCCTGGCCGTACTGGCCATCGCCCTCGGCGTCCTCGGCATCGGCAGCGGCCCGGCCATCTTCGCGCTGTTCCTTGCCTCGCTCCTGCCCATCGTGCGCAACACCTACGAAGGCCTGAAAAACGTTCAGGGCTCCCTCAAGGAAGCCGCCACCGGCATCGGCATGACCCCGCGCCAGGTACTGTTTCGCGTGGAGCTGCCCAACGCCGTGCCGATCATCATCGGCGGTGTACGCGTGGCCCTGGCGATCAACGTCGGTACCGCACCGCTGGCGTTCCTGATTGGCGCCAACAGCCTGGGCAGCCTGATTTTCCCTGGCATCGCCCTGAACAACCAGCCGCAACTGTTGCTCGGCGCCGCGTGTACCGCGCTGCTGGCATTGCTGCTTGATGGCCTGGTGACCATGGCCAGCCGCCTCTGGCTGGAACGCGGGTTGCGCCCGTCTTAAGGCCCGGTAAAGGAAATCACATGAAAAAACTGAGCTTGATATTAGGCTGCGCCCTGCTGTTTGCAGGTATTGCGCAAGCCGCTGAAAAACCCGTGATCCGCATTGGCGCCCGGGTGTTCACCGAGCAGACCCTGCTCGCCGAAATCACCTCCCAGTACCTGCGCACCAAGGGCTACGACGCCCGTGTGACCGGCGGCCTGGGCAGCAACCTGGCGCGCAGTGCCCAGGAAAGCGGGCAACTGGACCTGATCTGGGAATACACCGGCGTGTCGCTGGTGGCCTACAACCATATCGACGAGAAACTCGACAGCGAACAGTCCTACGCTCGGGTCAAAGAACTCGATGCGAAAAAAGGCTTGGTCTGGCTGTCGCCGTCGCGTTTCAGCAACACCTACGCACTGGCGCTGCCGGAGAAAGTTGCCGAGGAACATCCCGAGATCAACAGCATCAGCGATCTCACCAAAGCCATGGCCGAAGACACCAAAGAGCACCGCCTGGTCGCACTGGACACCGAGTTCGCCAACCGCTCCGACGGCCTGGCGGGCATGGTCAAGCTGTACGACATGAACCTGACGCGCAAAAACACCCGGCAGATGGACGCGGGCCTGGTCTACACCGCCCTGCGTAATGGCCAGGTGTTTGCCGGACTGGTCTACACCACCGACGGGCGCCTCAACGCCTTTAAGTTGAAGCTGCTCGAAGACGACAAGCACTACTTCCCGGATTACACCGCAGCCCCGGTGATCCGCCAGGAATACCTCGACAAACACCCGCAACTGGCCGCCGAACTCAAGCCTTTGGCCAACCTGTTCGACGATGAAACCATGCGTCAGCTCAATGCACGGGTCGACGTCGACCATGAAAGCCCGTCCGCCGTTGCCGCCGATTTCCTGCGCCAACATCCAATCAACTAAAAAGGAGAAGACATGGAATTTTTGAACGCCTTTTCCCATCTTGATTGGGCCCAGGTCCTGCACCTGACCTGGCAGCACATTACCCTGGTCGGCATCGCCGTGATCCTCGCGATCTTCATCGGCGTGCCCTTGGGCATTCTGATGACGCGCTTCCCGACCCTGGCCGGCCCGTTGCAAGCCAGCGCCACAGTGTTGCTGACCGTGCCATCCATCGCGCTGTTCGGCCTGCTGCTGCCGTTCTACTCCAAGTTCGGCCAGGGCCTGGGGCCAATGCCGGCGATCACCGCCGTGTTCCTTTACTCCCTGCTGCCAATCATGCGTAACACCTACCTGGCCCTCACCGGCGTTGAGCCAGGCATTCGCGAAGCCGCACGCGGCATCGGCATGACCTTCGGCCAGCGCCTGCGCATGGTCGAACTGCCGATTGCGGTGCCGGTGATTCTCGCTGGCGTGCGTACCGCCGTGGTGATGAATATCGGTGTGATGACCATCGCCGCCACCATCGGTGCCGGTGGCCTGGGTGTACTTATTCTGGCTTCCATCAGCCGCAGCGATATGTCGATGCTGATCGTCGGCGCCGTGCTGGTCAGTCTCCTGGCCATCTTCGCCGACCTGCTTCTGCAATGGCTGCAACGCTCGCTGACTCCAAAAGGATTGCTCAAATGATCGAACTTCAAAACCTGTCCAAGACTTTCCAAAGCAACGGCAAGACTGTCACCGCCGTCAACGATGTGAGCCTGACCGTCAACGAAGGCGAGATTTGCGTGTTCCTGGGGCCCTCGGGCTGCGGTAAGAGCACTACGCTGAAAATGATCAACCGACTGATCAAGCCCTCCTCGGGCAAGATTTTGATCAACGGCGAAGACACCACCGACCTCGACGAGGTGACCCTGCGTCGCAACATCGGCTACGTGATCCAGCAGATCGGCCTGTTCCCCAACATGACCATCGAAGAGAACATCGTGGTGGTGCCCAAGCTGCTCGGGTGGGACAAGCAGAAATGCCACGACCGCGCCCGCGAGTTGATGAGCATGATCAAGCTGGAGCCCAAGCAGTACCTGCATCGCTATCCGCGTGAATTGTCGGGTGGTCAGCAACAGCGCATCGGAGTGATCCGCGCCCTGGCGGCGGATGCGCCGCTGCTACTGATGGACGAGCCGTTCGGCGCGGTCGACCCGATCAACCGCGAGATGATCCAGAACGAATTCTTCGAGATGCAGCGCGCGCTGAACAAGACCGTGATCATGGTCAGCCACGACATCGACGAAGCCATCAAGCTGGGTGACAAGATCGCCATCTTCCGCGCCGGCAAGCTGCTGCAGATCGACCACCCGGACACGCTGCTGGCGCACCCGGCCGACGAGTTCGTCAGCAATTTCGTGGGCCAGGACAGCACCCTCAAGCGCCTGCTGCTGGTAAAAGCCGAAGACGCGGCGGACAACGCCCCGTCGGTGAGCCCGGAAACACCCGTGGCCGATGCGCTGGAATTGATGGACGAGCACGACCGCCGCTATGTAGTGGTCACCTGTTCGGAGAACAAGGCGCTGGGCTACGTACGCCGTCGCGACCTGCACCGCCAGGCCGGCACCTGCGGCCAGTACCTGCGCGAGTTCAACGCCACGGCAGCGTATGACGAGCATTTGCGCATCCTGCTGTCGCGCATGTACGAGTTCAACCGTTCGTGGCTGCCGGTGATGGATGCGGAGAGGGTGTTCCTCGGGGAAGTGACCCAGGAGTCGATTGCCGAGTACCTGAGCTCTGGCAAATCGCGTGGGGGCAAGACCAGTATCGTGTCTCCAGCCGAGACCGCGCTGGTCTGATCCGCCGCTATCGCAGGCAAGCCAGCTCCCACATTTGAACTGCATTCTTATGTTGGAATGCATTCCCCTGTGGGAGCTGGCTTGCCTGCGATGAATACACCGCAAATCCATCTGATTGGCCCCATCCGGGGAACATCAATCCGTCACACCGGTCGGTTACATAAGTAGCTGCACGCGGCCGCGCGACGAACGCGTGCAAAAACGCGACATTTTTAGTTGATCCCACGCCCGCCAAGCCCTAAAGTTCGCGCCGAACGTCCATGCTGGAAACGATCCATCCGGCTCAAGTACTGACGACGAGACAGCAAGGCCAAGGGAAGCGGTTGATCCCATGGCCTTTTTGCTTTCGGCGACATGCCTTGGGAAGTAGGCGAACCAAAGTGGGGATACGGAGGACGTTCATTTGCACCCATTGATTACTACTGTTTGCCCCTAGGAGTCCCCAGCATGTCGATCAACGTCGAAGATTATTTCGCGCGCGCCACTTTTGACAAAATGAAGGCGTTCGCCGACAAGCAAGAAACCCCGTTCGTGGTGATCGACACCGCGATGATCAGCCAGGCCTACGATGACCTGCGCGCCGGTTTCGAATTCGCCAAGGTGTATTACGCGGTCAAGGCCAACCCGGCCGTCGAGATCATCGACCTGTTGAAAGACAAGGGTTCGAGCTTCGACATCGCTTCGATCTACGAGCTGGACAAGGTCATGGACCGTGGCGTCAGCGCCGACCGTATCAGCTACGGCAACACCATCAAGAAATCCAAGGACATCCGCTACTTCTATGAGAAGGGCGTGCGCCTGTTCTCTACCGACTCCGAAGCCGACCTGCGCAACATCGCCAAGGCCGCGCCGGGTTCGAAAGTGTATGTGCGTATCCTCACCGAAGGCTCGACCACTGCTGACTGGCCGTTGTCGCGCAAATTCGGCTGCCAGACCGACATGGCCATGGACCTGCTCATCCTCGCCCGCGACCTGGGCCTGGTGCCTTACGGCATCTCGTTCCACGTCGGCTCGCAACAGCGCGACATCAGCGTGTGGGACGCGGCCATCGCCAAGGTCAAGGTGATCTTCGAACGCCTCAAAGAAGAAGACGGCATCCACCTGAAGCTGATCAACATGGGCGGCGGCTTCCCGGCCAACTACATCACCCGCACCAACAGCCTGGAAACCTACGCTGAAGAAATCATCCGCTTCCTCAAGGAAGACTTCGGGGACGACCTGCCGGAAATCATCCTGGAACCAGGCCGTTCGTTGATCGCCAACGCCGGTATCCTGGTCAGCGAAGTGGTGCTGGTGGCGCGCAAGTCCCGTACCGCCGTCGAGCGCTGGGTGTACACGGATGTGGGCAAGTTCTCCGGCCTGATCGAAACCATGGACGAAGCCATCAAGTTCCCGATCTGGACCGAGAAGAAAGGCGAGATGGAAGAAGTGGTCATCGCCGGCCCGACCTGCGACAGCGCCGACATCATGTACGAAAACTACAAGTACGGCCTGCCATTGAACCTGGCCATTGGTGATCGTCTGTACTGGTTGTCGACCGGTGCCTACACCACCAGCTACAGCGCGGTTGAGTTCAATGGGTTTCCGCCGCTGAAATCCTTCTACGTTTAACCCCTCCCCCGCTCGTTCCCACGCTCCGCGGGGGAACGCCTCCTGTGACGCTCTGCGTTACGCGCTCAAGTGCGGACGCGGAGCGTCCAGGGCGGCATTCCCACGCGGAGCGTGGGGGTACGATCAGCTCGTAGCTCGTTGCCGGTACAACTTGGCCATGGCGCGAATTCGCGGGTCATCCGCCCGTGCCAGCGCCTTGTGTGCCGTTTGCAGAAACTTGAGATTCCCGCCTGCCAGCGCCTTGCGCAACCATTCCAGCGCCGCGTCGATCTGGCCGCTGTCGGCCAGCACCGCCGCATGGCTGAACTGCCCACGAAAATCACCTGCCTCGGCTGAGCGGCGGTACCACTCAACGGCCGCCTCAACATCCTTGGGGCAATGCTGCCCGTCTTCCAGGTAACGCCCGAGCAGGTTCATCGACTTGGCATGGCCCTGTTCGGCAGCCTGGCGATACAGCGCCAGTGCTTGCGCCTGGTCTTCAACAACGCCACGGCCGGTAGCCAAGAGGTTGGCGTAGTTGTACTGCCCCCAATCCAACCCGGCGTGTGCCGCCAGGCGATATTCCCGTGCTGCGGCGGCTTCATCGACAGCGCAGCCCCAGCCATGCTCCCGGCAACGCCCGATCATATTGCGCGCCATCAGGTGCCCGCCCTGCGCGGCAATCTGGAACCAGCGCAGCGCCAGGGCCTCATCGCGGGCAATGCCGCGCCCTTCCAGCAGGATTTGACCGAGCAGGGCCTGGGCCTCGACCACACCTGCCTTGGCGGCGATCAGGATGGCCTGGGCGGCGCGCACCGGGGAGTCATCGAGCATGCTCTGCAATTGTTCGACATTGAGCACTTCTTCGCGGCGCAATAAAAAACCCATGCTCAGACCTCGACCCAGCGGCGCAACAGGTTGTGGTAGGTGCCGGTGAGCTGGATCAGCGCAGGGTGGTCGGGGACGTCGCGGGTCAGTTGCTGGATCGCGCCGTCCATCTCGAACAGCAGGGTGCGCTGGCTGTCTTCGCGCACCAGGCTTTGGGTCCAGAAGAACGAGGCATAACGCGCGCCACGGGTCACCGCGTTGACTTTGTGCAGGCTGGAGCCGGGGTACAGCACCATGTCGCCGGCGGGTAGCTTGACCCGCTGCAGGCCGAACGTATCCTGAATCTCCAGTTCCCCACCGTCATAGTCGTCGGGGTCGCTGAAGAACAGCGTGGACGACAGGTCGGTGCGCACGCGCTCGTGGCTGCCTTTGGGCTGGCGCACCGCATTGTCGATATGAAAGTCAAAACTGCCGCCAGCGGTGTAGCAGTTGAGCAGTGGCGGGAAGACTTTATGCGGCAGCGCGGCCGACATGAACAGCGGGTTGCTCCACAACCGCTCCAGCATGGCTGCGCCAATTTCCTTGGCCAACGGGTGACCTTCAGGCAATTGCAGGTTGTGCTTGGCCTTGGCCGACTGGTGACCGGCGGTGATTTTGCCGTCAGCCCATTCGGTCTCTTCCAGGGCCTGGCGAATGCGCAGCACCTCCTCGCGAGAGAACAGGCCGGGAACGTGCAGCAACATGGGGCAATACCTGCGATCAGAGAGGTGTCAATGGTATTGATTCTTATCCTCTCTGTAAAATACAGGGACGAACGAGAGCGCAAAATCCGTAACAAAAAAGTGTAAAGAATGTAAATTTGATGCGAATAGCAATATCTCGCAATTGATACAAAGTCTTGTTGGCCCTATATTCCGCGGCCTCACATCCTTGGGGAAGGGACACGTCATGTCGCGCACTATTCTAAAAATACCGGCCAGTTCGCCACGCATGCTGGCCTCCGCCATTGGCGTTGCCCTGAGTGCCGGCTCCGCCGCCCACCTGGCACAGGCCGCTGAAAATACCGAGCCAACAGGCGAGCGCAACCCTATCTCCCTCGGCGCCACCAACATCACCGGCCAGGAGCAGGACAACACCTCCTACCAGGTGGAGAAAGCCTCGTCGCAGAAGTACACCGCGCCGCTGGTGGACACGCCGCGCTCGGTCACTGTGGTGCCGCAACAAGTACTCAAGGACACCGCCGCCACCTCGCTGCAGGACGCCTTGCGCACCGTACCGGGTATCACCTTCGGCGCCGGTGAAGGTGGCAACCCTCAGGGCGACCGCCCGTTCATCCGTGGTTTCGACGCCCAGGGCGATACCTACCTCGATGGCGTACGCGATACCGGTGGCCAGAGCCGCGAGATCTTCGACATCGAGTCCATCGAAGTCAGCAAAGGCCCGAACTCTTCGTTCGGCGGCCGTGGCTCAGCCGGTGGCAGCCTCAACCTGGTGAGCAAGACCCCGCAAGCGCGGGACTTCACCAACGGCGGCTTTACCTACGGCTCCGACCAGACCCGCCGCTACGTGCTCGACGTGAACCGCCAGTTCCTGGACGACAGCGCGGCATTCCGCCTGAACCTGATGAGCCATGAACAAAACGTGGCCGGCCGCGACGCGGTGAATTACGACCGTTGGGGCGTTGCGCCGTCGCTGACTTTTGGCTTGGGCACACCGACCCGTGTCAACCTCAGCTACTACCATATGGAAAGTGATGACCTGCCGGATTCGGGGATTCCCTACGGCTACGGTTCGTCGACCGCCACAGCCCACGTGCATGACAAACCCAACGACGGCGGCGACAGCAACAACTTCTACGGTTTGAAAAGCCGTGACTTCCGCAAGACCCGTGCGGACATCAGCACGTTCTCCATCGAACACGACTTGAACGACAACATGACGCTCAAGAACACCCTGCGCCACGGCAGCACCGGCCAGGACTATGTGCTCACTCAGCCGGATGACAGCAAGTTCAACGTCAACCGCTACGGCACTGTCTGGCGTCGCGCCAACAGCCGTGTCTCCACCACGACCACAACCACCAACCAGACCGATCTGTTTGGCAGCTTTCAGGCCTTGGGCTTCAAGCACACTTACTCCACCGGCCTGGAATTTACCGGCGAAGAAACCCGTGTCAGCGGCTACACCGTCAGCCCTAACGCAAACCCGGTGTGCACAACGGCCAAGGGCAGCCTGGGCGGCCAGTGCACCTCACTGAGCAACCCGAACCCCGACGACGCCTGGAACGGCAGCATCGCGCGCAACTACAACGGTACCAACACCAAGGCCACCAGCCGCGCCGCGTACGTGTTCGACACCATCGAGCTCGATCCTAAATGGCTGCTGAACGTGGGGTTGCGCTACGACACCTTTGACACCGAAGCCAACACCAACGCCGTCGCCGGGCGCACCAAGATCAAGGACGACAGCCAGTTCTTCAACTGGCAGGCCGGCCTGGTGTGGAAGCCGGTGGAGAACGCCAGCATCTACGCCTCTTACGCCACATCGGCCACGCCAGCCGGTGGCCTGGTAGGCGAAGGATCCGACGGCAACCCGCTGTCTGCCGGTGCCGCCACCAGCGACTTGCAGCCAGAAGAAACCGTCAACTACGAACTGGGCACCAAGTGGGACCTGTTCCACGACCGCCTGTCCCTGACCGCAGCCGTGTTCCGCACCGAGAAGAAAAACACCCGCATCCTGGTGGATGCGCTCACCTACCAGAACGCCGGGGAATCTCAGGTCGACGGCATCGAATTGTCCGCCAGCGGCAAAATTACCGAACAATGGCAGGTGTTTGCAGGATACAGCTATCTGGACAGCGAACTGGTCAAATCCGGCCTCAACGGGCGTAACGGCGTAGTCAGTGCCGGCTCCAACAAAGGCAACCAAATGCCCAACACGCCGAAGAACTCCTTCAGCCTGTGGACCACCTACGACATCACGCCCAAGCTGACCGTCGGCGGCGGCGCCTTCTACGTCGATGAGGTTTACGGTGATGTCGGCAACACGGTGTATGTACCCTCCTACACCCGCTATGACGCCATGGCCAGCTACAAGCTGACCAAGAACGTCGACCTGCAACTGAACGTGCAGAACCTGACCGACAAGACCTACTACGACAAGGCCTTCTCCACGCATTTCGCCAATCAGGCGGCCGGTCGTACGGCATTGTTGACCACCAGCTTCCACTTCTAACAGCGGTCAAGGTTCAGCCAGGAGCCCCACACATCGGATGCGTGGGGCTTTTGCGTGTTTCCCGGCAACTCACGGCATAATGCGCGCCGTGATCAGATATCCAGCTAAGCGAGGCGCTCCGACGTGTTGAAGAAAACCCTGTTCCAGTTGCATTGGTTCTTCGGCATCACGGCCGGGCTGGTGCTGGCCTTGATGGGGGTCACCGGGGCCGCGTACTCGTTCCAGGACGAGATCCTGCGGGCGCTCAACCCCACCGTGTTGAGCGTGCAGAAACGCGAGGCCGGTGTACTGCCGCCCGCCGAGCTGGTACGCAAATTGGAAGCGGCCGAAGGCAAGACCGTGGCCATGCTGTGGGTAGAAAGCGAGAGCGGCAACGCCGGCCGCGTGTCCTTCACCCCGCCGCCTGGCGAGCGCCGTGGCCAGATGCGCTACTTTGACCCGTACACCGGCGACTACCTGGGCGACGCGGTCGGCCAGGACCTGTTCGGTTTTATCCTGCAACTGCACCGCTTCCTCGCCATCGGCGACACCGGGCGCAACATCACCGGCGCCTGCACCCTGATCCTGCTGTTCTTCTGCCTCTCCGGCCTGTACCTGCGCTGGCCGCGCCAGGTGAAAAGCTGGCGCGTCTGGCTGACCCTGGACTGGCGCAAAAAGGGCCGCAGCTTCAATTGGGACCTGCACTCGGTATTCGGCACCTGGTGCCTGTTGTTTTATCTTTTGGCGGCGTTGACCGGGCTGTATTGGTCCTACGACTGGTACAACCGTGGCGTGACCAAACTGCTGTCCGACGCGCCGCAGAACGAACGCATGCGCAAGCGCGGCCCGGCTCCCGCAGGCCCGGCTCCGGTGGCCAACTATGACGCAATCTGGAGCAGCATCTACAGCAACGCCGGCCCCGACTTGAGCGCCTACAACATTCGGATGCCCGCGGTCGCCGGGCAACCGGCCACCGTGTATTACCTGCTCACTTCATCGCCCCATGACCGTGCGCTGAACCAGATCAACCTGGACCCGGCCACCGGCGAGGTCAAATCCCACGAGCGCTACGCCAGCAAAAGCCTCAAGGCGCAGTTGCTGACCAGTGTGTATGCGCTGCACACCGGCAGCTATTTCGGCCTGGTCGGGCGCATCGTCCTCACCGTCAGCTCACTGCTTATGCCGCTGTTTTTCATCACGGGCTGGCTGCTGTACCTGGACCGACGCCGCAAAAAGCGCCAGGTCCGCGATGCCCGCAAAGGCCTGACAGATAACCACAGCGATGCCCCGGCCTGGCTGATCGGCTTCGCCAGCCAGAGCGGCTTTGCCGAACAACTGGCCTGGCAAACGGCCGGGCAACTGCAGGCTGCGGGCCTGGCGGTGAAGGTGCAGCCCCTGGGCAGTGTCAGCCGCGACGACCTCAGCCAATCGCAGAACGCGCTGTTCGTGGTCAGTACCTTTGGCGACGGCGAAGCCCCCGACAGCGCCCGAGGTTTCGAGCGTAGCGTGCTCGGCCAGGCGCTATCCCTCAAAGGCTTGAACTACTCGGTGCTGGCCCTGGGTGACCGGCAGTACGAACATTTTTGCGGCTTTGCCCGGCGCCTGCATTTCTGGCTGACCAACCAGGGCGGCACCCCGCTGTTTGCCCCGGTGGAAGTCGACAGCGGCGATACACTGGCGCTGCAGACCTGGCAACAGCAACTGGGCCAGCTCACCGGGCATGCGCCGGCAGCGGCCTGGCCGACGGCCCAGTACGAAAACTGGACCCTGAGCCAACGCACCCTGCTCAACCCCGACAGTGTCGGCTCGCCCGTCTACCTGCTGGGCCTCACATCCACGTCTGCGCACAGCTGGCTGGCCGGCGACCTGGTGGAAGTCCTGCCGCGCAATTGCCCCTGGGCCATCGAACACTTCCTGGCCGGCCTGGGCTTGGTCGGCAGCGACGGTGTGGTGATCGACGGCGTCGCCCACACCCTTGATCAGGCCCTGGCCACGCGCCAACTGCCGGAAAACCGCACACACCTGGTCGGCCTGCACGCCCAGGCATTGGTGGATGCGCTGGTCCCCCTGGGCATGCGCGAATACTCCATCGCCTCGATTGCCAGCGACGGCGTGCTGGAGCTGATTGTGCGCCAGGAGCGCCACCCCGACGGCAGCCTGGGGCTTGGCTCCGGCTGGCTGACTGAACACGCCGCCCTCGGCTCGGCCATCAGCCTGCGTCTGCGGCGCAACAGCGGCTTCCATTTGCCCGACGCGCCTGTGCCGCTGATTCTGCTGGGCAACGGCACCGGGCTTGCGGGCCTGCGCAGCTTGCTCAAAGCCCGCATTGCCGACGGCCAGCAGCGAAACTGGCTGCTGTTCGGCGAGCGCAATATCGCCCACGACTACCTGTGCCAGGACGAACTGCAAGGCTGGCTCGCCAGTGGAGACCTGGCCCTGCTGGACCTGGCATTTTCCCGCGATCAAGAGGAGAAGATCTACGTACAGGATCGCCTGCGCGAGTCAGCGGATGTGCTGCGCAAATGGCTCGCGGACGGCGCAGCGATTTATGTGTGTGGCAGCTTGCAGGGGATGGCGACGGGGGTGGATCAGGCACTGAAAGACATCTTGGGCAATGAGGCGCTGGAGCGCCTGATCGAACAGGGTCGCTATCGCAGGGATGTCTATTGATATTTGATCGTTCCCACGCTCCGCGTAGGAATGCCGCCCTGGACGCTCCGCGTCCGCTCTTGACGGCGTGACGCGGAGCGTCACAGGATGCGTTCCCACGCAGAGCGTGGGAACGATCAGGCCGGTTGCAGCTTTTGCTCGAACACCGAGACTCCATCGAGATCGCGCAGCATCACCGTCAACTCCGCCGTCTGCCCATCAATCTGTACTTCACCAAAAAACTGAAAGCCCGCAAACGGCGAGGTGTTCTGTGCCGGTGGCGCCTTCTGGAATACCACCTGCGGGCCAAAGGTTTTATCCAGTGGGTTGGGCCCGAAACTCCCAGCATTCAACGGCCCCGCCACAAACTCCCAGAACGGCTCGAAATCCTGGAACGCCGCGCCGTCAGGGTGATAGTGATGCGCCGCACAGTAATGCACATCGGCCGTCAGCCACAGGTGGTTGCGCACCTTGTGCTCATGCAGGAACCCTAGCAGTTATTTGATCGTTCCCACGCTCCGCGTGGGAATGCCGCCCTGGACGCTCCGCGTCCGCTCTTGACGGCGTGACGCGGAGCGTCACAGGATGCGTTCCCACACAGCGTGGGAACGATCAGGCCGGTTGCAGCTTTTGCTCGAACACCGAGATTCCATCGAGATCGCGCAGCGTCACCGTCAACTCCGCCGTCTGCCCATCAATCTGCACTTCACCAAAAAACTGAAAGCCCGCAAACGGCGAGGTGTTCTGTGCCGGTGGCGCCTTCTGGAATACCACCTGCGGG